>NZ_JBFAZD010000004.1:0-495639 GCF_040681655.1 Streptomyces sp. NPDC051662 | reverse complement strand
TGAGTTCTCAAGGAACGGACGCTTCCTTTGTACTCACCCTCTCGGGCTTTCCTCCGGGCTTTTCCCTTCGGTCTTGCGTTTCCGACTCTATCAGACTCTTTCGTGTCCGATTCCCCGTCGGAGCGGGGCCGCCTTCCAGTTCCTCGCTTTCGCGTTTCCCTTTCCGGCGATTCCGACTCTATCAGATCCTTTCGGGCCTGATTCCCAGTCAGAGTGGGCTGTCATCCCGGCCGTTGGGCCGTTCCGACGTCCCAGACCCTAGCGGATTCCGCAGGCGACTCATAATCGAGTCTTCGAAATCAATTTCGGCATGCCGAAATTCATCCCGGCTGGGAGATCGTGCTGAGTTTGGGTGCCGCTGCTGCGGCGTGAGTGGCTGTCGCAGAACCGTTCCAGCCCCACGACAACTCGAAGAACCTTACGGACCGACCAGGGGCGTGTCAAACCAGCCCCAGCAGCCTCACCCTGACCCGCACTCGGACCCGCACTTGGACCCGCACCCTCTCCCTGTCCTAGTCCAGGTCCGTCAGGCGCCCTCCGGCGTCCGGCTGGGCGTGTTCCACGCGGCGCAGGAGGCGGATCAGCATCTCTCCCAGGACTCCGCGCTCGTCCCCGGCCAGGTCCTGGAGCAGCTCCTCCTCGAAGTCGGAGGCCATCCTCATCGCGGCGAGCCACTTCGTACGGCCCTCGTCCGTCAGCTCCACGATGACGCGGACACGGTTGTTCTCGTCGCGGTCGCGCGTGACCAGGCCCTCGCCCGCCATGCGGTCGATGCGGTGGGTCATGGCGGCCGGGGTGAGACCGAGGCGCTTGGCGAGTTCTCCCGGGCCCAGGCGGTAGGGGGCGCCGGCGAGCACGAGGGTTTTGAGGACCTCCCACTCGGCGTTGCTGATACCGAGGTCGGAGACCTGTCGGCCGTACGCCACGTTCATACGGCGGTTCAGTCTGCCGAGCGCCGAGACGATCTGCTCGACCTGGGGGTCGAGGTCCCGGAACTCTCGCTGGTACGCGGCGATCTGCTCGTCGAGGCTCGGCTCCTGGAGGTCCGGTGTGCCGGGTTTCTCGGGGGTGTCGGACATCGGGGCAGTATGCCACGCACCTCTACTGGCATTGAAGTCCTTCGATGTGTATTGTTAAGGCTCTAACTTTAGCTTTGAAGTCTTGAGACTTCAGTTCTTCGATCTTCGATCCTTCAATCTTCTGAGGCAGGTGAGTGTGACCAGGGCGATGGGCGCGGCGATGCGCCGGATCCAGGCAGGGAACGCGCTGAGTGCGTTCGGGCTCGGGTTCACGGTTCCGTATCTCTATGTGTATGTGGCTCAGGTACGGGACCTGGGCGCGGGTACGGCCGGTGCCGTGCTGGCGGTCTTCGCCATGGCGGCACTGGTCGTCCTTCCCTTCACCGGCCGCGTCATCGACCGGCGCGGGCCGCTGCCCGTGCTGGTGGGGGGCGCGGTGCTGGCGTCCGTGGGCGCGCTGGCCATGGGGGTGTCCGGGAGCGTTCCGGCGGCCGTGCTGTCGGCCACGCTTCTCGGTGCCGGTACGGCCGTCATGCAGCCGGCCCTGGCCACGATGATCGTCTGGTGCTCGTCGCCCGCGACCCGGACGCGGGCGTTCGCCACACAGTTCTTTCTGGCGAACCTGGGGCTCGGGGTCGGCGGGCTGATCGGCGGGCAGCTCGTCGACGAGAGCAGGCCCGGGAGCTTCACTCTGCTGTTCTCCATCGAGGCCGTGATGTTCCTCGTCCTGGCCGGCATCGCCCTCACTGTCCGGCTGCCCCGGCCCGCGGCCCTCGCGGAGGTCGTTCCTCAGGACGCCGCCGACGGCGTCGCCGATGGTGGTGGTGCTCGGGGCGGCGGGATGCGGGCGCTGCTGAGCCACCGGGCCATGCTCCAGCTGTGTGTGCTGGGGTTCGTGCTGTTCTTCGCCTGCTACGGCCAGTTCGAGTCGGGGCTCGCCGCGTACGGCACGGAGGCCGCCGGGATCGATCCGTCGACGCTCGGGATCGCGCTGGCCGCCAATACGGCGGTGATCGTGATCGCTCAGTTCGTGGTGCTGCGGCTGGTCGAGCGGCGCAAGCGCAGCCGGGTGATCGCGGCCGTCGGGCTGATCTGGGCTCTCGCCTGGGTTCTCGCGGGGTACGCGGGGCTCGGGCACGGCAGCCAGCTGGTGGCGACGGTCGCCTTCATCTCGACGTACGCGCTGTTCGGGCTCGGTGAGGCGATGCTGTCGCCGACCGTGGCCCCACTGGTGGCGGACCTGGCCCCGGCGTCGATGGTCGGGCAGTACAACTCTGCGTTCGCACTGGTCAAGCAGCTCGCGCTGGCCGTCGGTCCGGCTGTGGGCGGTCCCATGGGGGCCGCGCTGCACGGTCCGTACATCGTGACGTTCGTGCTGTTCTCGCTCGGAATCACCGTGCTGGCTCTCCGGCTGGGGCGGCAGCTGACCCCCGTACAGAACCAGCCGTCGCTCGTACCGGTCTCCCGGGTCGTCGCCCAGCACAGGCCAGGGACCGAGGCCGCGACCGCGGCCGCGGCCGCGGCCGTGTCAGCGCCCACCCGCTGACACCAGCCCGGTGGGGTGGGGGCGGATCAGTGCGGCAGGGCGAACTCGCACCACACCGCCTTGCCACCCCCCGGTGTACGGCGTGATCCCCAGGACGAGGCGATCGTCGCGACGATCGAGATTCCGCGGCCCGCCTCGTCCGCCGGTTCGGCGCGGCGGCGGCGCGGCAAATGGTCGTCGCCGTCCGTCACCTCGATGATCAGCCGGCGGTCGGTACGGCGGAGTCTGAGGCGCATGGGCGGCGTGCCGTGTTGCAGAGAGTTGCCGACCAGTTCGCTGGTGGCCAGCACACCCAGATCGCGCAGCTCGACCGGGAAGCGCCAGGAGGCGAGCACCCCCATCGCGAAGGCGCGGGCGCGCGGGGCGGCCTCGATACCGCCGAGCAGATCGAGCGCGGCGTTGTGGAACAGCTCCGCGTCCGGGCCGGTGCGGGAGGGGTGTTGCAGCACGAGAACCGCGACATCGTCGTCATGGTCGGCCGTGACGCCCTGCGAGCGGATCAGCCGGTCGCAGACGACCTGGGGTGAACCCTTCGCGCCGGACAGGGCCCGTTCGAGGGAGGCCACGCCCTCGTCGATGTCCTCGCCGCGCCGCTCGACCAGACCGTCCGTGTAGAGGACGGCCGTGGAGCCGGGCGGGAGCGGGATGGAGCCGGAGGAGTGCAGCCAGCCGCCGGTGCCGAGCGGCGGGCCCGTCGGGTCCGCCGCGCGCTGGACCGAGCCGTCCTCCGCGCGTACCAGGATCGGGAGATGGCCGGCGGAGGCGTACACGAGCCGCCCCTCATTGGGGTCGTGGACGGCGTAGACGCAGGTGGCGATCTGGCTGGCGTCGATCTCCGCGGCGAGTCCGTCGAGCAGTTGGAGGACTTCGTGCGGCGGGAGATCGAGCCGGGCGTAGGCGCGGACTGCCGTACGCAACTGCCCCATGACGGCGGCGGCGCGTACGCCCCGGCCCATGACATCGCCGATGACCAGGGCCGTACGCCCGGCGCCGAGCGTGATCACGTCGTACCAGTCGCCGCCGACCGCCGCGTCCTCACCGCCCGGCTGGTACGTGGCGGCGACGCGCAGATCGTCGGGCTGCTCCAGCTCCTGCGGAAGCAGGGAGCGCTGGAGGGTGACGGCGGTCTGGCGGTGTCTGCGCTCACTGGTGCGAAGGCGCTCGGCCGCCTCGGCGTGGTCGGTGACATCGGCGGCGAAGACGAGGACCCCGCCCGATCCCCGGCAGTCGACCGGGGTGCACGTGACGGTGTACGAGCCCTCCTGGGCCGCGCCGTCGGCCTGCTGTCCGGCCTGCTGTTTGGCCTGATCCTTGGCCTGATCCCTGTTCTGGTCCCTGTTCTGGTCCCTGTTCTGGTCCCTGTTCTGGTCCTTGGTGGACCGCTCCTTCTGCCGGCCGTGGCCCTGGACCTTGCGTGACTTGACCGTGCGCGGTTTGCCGCTGCGGAGCACCTGGTCGAGCAGTGGGAACAGCCCGAGCTCGGCCAGCTCGGGGCAGCTCTCGGCCGCCGTGGCGCCGAGCGGACGCGGGCCGAAGGCGGTCGCGTACGCGTCGTTCACATACGCCACGCGGTGCTCGGGGCCGTACAGCAGGGCGACCAGGGCGGGCAGTCCGCCGAGGACTTCCCGTACGGAGAGGTCTTCGAGTGCGGGAACGTCGTCCGCCACAGGGGCCGGGTCGGGCTCGGGCTGCCGCTCGTACTCACCACGGGCCGCGGGCACGGAACCGCGACCCGTCCGCGCGGCGGCTCGGCGCTGCGTACCGGGGAGCCGGGCGCTCCAACGCGTGAAGTTCACGAATTCTCAGGCCTCATGGTGTCGTTTTGCTGTTCGTCTTGGCCGGGCTGGTCGAGCCGGGGCAGGTCGTCGGGGCCGGATTGCGCCGAGCGGGCCGGATCACTCTGTGCAGATGTGAACCCACCTATGGTCACACGTCCAGTGTGGCCGACCGCACTGGCAGCGGGGCCGGTCGCGTCTTCGACGTGTCCTTTTCTACGTGTCCTTGGGGCGTTCGGGACGTTCGCCTCCTGCGGCGAGTTCGAATTCGGCGCGCGGGTGCTCCAGCGAACCGAGGGAGACGATCTCCCGTTTGAAGAGCCCGGACAGGGTCCATTCCGCGAGGACGCGGGCCTTCCTGTTGAAGGTGGGGACACGGCTGAGGTGGTACGCGCGGTGCATCAGCCACGCTGGATAGCCCTTGAGCTTACGGCCGTAGATATGGGCCACACCTTTGTGGAGGCCGAGGGACGCGACCGATCCCGCGTAGGCGTGACGGTAGTCCTGGAGAGGCTCGCCGCGCAGCGAAGCGAGGATGTTCTCGGCGAGGACTCTGGCCTGGCGCAGCGCGTGCTGGGCGTTGGGCGCGCACTCCCTGCCGGGCTCGTCCGCCGTCAGATCGGGGACGGCCGCCGCGTCGCCGGCCGCCCAGGCGTGCTCGGCGCCGTCGACGGAGAGCTTCGCCGTACAGATGAGGCGGCCCCGTGCGTTCAGCGGCAGATCGCTGGCCGCGAGGATCGGGTGCGGTTTGACGCCGGCGGTCCAGACGACCGTACGGGTACGGAAGCGGGCGCCGTCGCTCAGTACGGCGACGCGGTCCTCGCAGGACTCCAGGCGGGTGTCGAGCCGTACGTCGATATTGCGGGCGCGCAGCTCGCGTACGGCGTACTTGCCCATCTCCTCCCCGACCTCGGGGAGGATCTTGCCGGTGGCCTCGACGAGGATCCACTTCATGTCGTCGGCCTTGATGTTGTGGTAGTACCGCGAGGCATAGCGGGCCATGTCCTCCAGCTCGGCGAGTGCCTCGACGCCCGCGTAGCCGCCGCCGACGAAGACGAAGGTCAGGGCGGCGGCGCGGATCGCGGGGTCGCGGGTGGAGGAGGCGATGTCCATCTGCTCGATGACATGGTTGCGCAGCCCGATGGCCTCCTCGACGGTCTTGAAGCCGATGCCGTGCTCGGCCAGACCGGGGATGGGGAGGGTGCGGGAGACGGAGCCCGGCGCGAGGACGAGTTCGTCGTAGGAGAGCTCGACGGTGCCGGTTCCCTCCTCCTCGGAGCCGAGGGTCCGCAGGGTCGCGGTGCGCTTGGCGTGGTCGATGCCCACGGCCTCGCCGATGAGGATCTTGCAGCCGGGCAGCACCCGCCGGAGCGGGACCACGACATGGCGGGGGGAGATGTTCCCGGCCGCCGCTTCCGGCAGGAACGGCTGATACGTCATATAAGGGTCGGGCGACACCACGATGACCTCGGCCTCGCCGCTCTTCAGCTTCCGCTGGAGACGCAGCGCTGTGTACATCCCGACATAGCCGCCACCGACCACGAGAACGCGCGCGGCGGGCGGTGGAGCGGGGGTCGTCCCTGGGGAGTTCTCAGCCTTCACCATCCCATGACGCAACGGGCCCCGGTGTTTGTCCACAGGCACGACAGATTGTGTGACCGGAGGCCGTTCGCGGCCCCGCACGGGCAAAAGCGCGGGAATTGCCGGAGGAACGCAGGTCAGCGCGGGCGCGGTGGGGGGTGGGAGGGGGGTGAATCAGGCACCTTCCGGTCCTTGCTCCGATCGGGGGGCGCTCCGTGCGGAACCACCCCCTTCTGAATTGACCCGGGCTCAACTATGTTCGTACCTCGTCGGGGTGTCCGGCTCGTGACTGGACCGCGACCTCGGCTGTCAAGGCGGGGAGTCTCCGGGGGGAGACATCATTACCGGGGGAACGCTATGCACATTCAGGATTCGCATCGGCAGGCTGCCCTCGTTTCGGAGGACGGCGGAAGAACGAGTACGGCGGATACGGCGGGCACAGCAGGTGTGACCGCGAGTACGACAGTGGCCGTGGGTACGGAAACGGCTGGTATCGGCGGTGCGACGGGGTCCGGAGGTCCGGGCCGCTCGGCGCCGCTCCGCGTGGACGCACAGCGCAATCTGGAGCATGTACTGCGGGCGGCTCGCGAGGTGTTCGGCGAGCTGGGGTACGGGGCGCCGATGGAGGATGTGGCGCGCCGGGCAAGGGTCGGGGTCGGTACGGTCTACCGGCGGTTCCCGAGCAAGGACGTACTGGTCAGGCGGATAGCCGAGGAGGAGACGTCCCGGCTGACGGACCAGGCGCGTACGGCGCTGGGGCAGGAGGACGAGCCATGGTCGGCTCTCTCCCGCTTCCTGCGCACCTCGGTGGCGTCCGGCGCGGGGCGGCTGCTGCCTCCGCAGGTGCTGCGCGTCGGCGCGGAAGCCGAGGACGAGGCGGCGGGGCGCGGGGCGCAGGACGAGGCACGGGTGCCGCAGCAGCGGCAGGCCGGCCGGCCCGAGCTGCGGGTGGTCGGACAGCGGCAGTCGGCGGAGGAGCTGGACGACCCGGGCGCCGTTGAACTGCTCGATGTCGTCGGGCAGCTGGTGGAGCGGGCGCGGGCGGCGGGTGAGCTGCGGGGCGATGTGACCGTGGCCGATGTGCTGCTGGTGATAGCCACGGCGGCGCCCGCGCTGCCGGATCCGGCGCATCAGGCGGCGGCCTCGGCACGGCTGCTGGACATCCTGCTGGAGGGGCTGCGGTCCCGGCCTGTGTGAGGCACGCGTCCGTCTCCACGGCCGTGGATGGCCCGTGGATGGCGTGTACGGCCGCGAGGGTCCGTTCGGGCCCTCGCGGTCGTTCGCTTCGAACTGGCTTACCGATAAACGCCCTTGATCCTTCCCCTAAAGGGTGAAGATAAAAGCGATCGTCCGGGAAACCGCCTCGGATGAGTGGTTGCCGGGCGGGAAGGCCCGGGCGGTGCGGCGCGCTGTGGCACGCTGGCTCGGTGTTCGGGTCAGAGGGGTGCGTACGGGGGCTTCCGCGATGAGGGGTGACGGTCGGGACGAGCCGCTGGGAGGCGGCGGCACCGACGGTGGTACGGAGGGCGGTACCGGGGGCGGTACGGAGGGCGGTACGGAACCCGAAGGGGCGTCCGCGCGGCAGGTACCCAGCCAGGGCGGGCCCAAAGGAGCGCCGGGGACCGGGAGTTCGGGCGGTCGCGGTCCGGGCGATTCGGGCAGCCCGGCCGGTCCGGGCGGTTCCGGCGTCCGGACCCGTATGCCGCATCCGTCGATCGGCGGTGGGGGCGGCGCACGCGGTGCGGGCGGTGCTGGAGTCGCGGGCGGCTCCGGCGGTGCGGGCGGGGCGAGCGGGCCCGTGGAGGCGGAGACCAGCGTGCCGCCGCAGCGTGAGCGGAGCGGCTCTTCCGTGCCGCGGCCTTCGGAACCGGCGGGGGCTCCGCTCGGGGGGCAGGCCGCCGTGGATCGGTCGGTCGGTCCGTCGGGCGAGCGGGCGGGCGACCAGCCCGTGGATCCGCCCGCGGACCCGTCGGTGGACCCGCCTACGGACTCGCCTACGGACCCACCTATGGACCCGCCTGTGGATCAGCCGACACTCGAACTGTCCACGACCGGGCGGCCCACGTCGGACGCCGATCTGATCCAGCGGATGCGGAACGGCGACGACCACGCGTACGAGGAGCTGTTCCGCAGGCACTCGGAATCGGTGCGCCGTTACGCCCGTACGTGCTGCCGCGACGCGCACACCGCCGAAGACCTGACGGCCGAGGTGTTCGCCCGTACCTTGCAGGCGGTACGCGGCGGAGCCGGGCCCGAGCAGGCGGTGCGCGCCTATCTGATGACGACCGTACGGCGCGTGGCCGCGTCCTGGACGAAGTCCGCGAAGCGGGAGCAACTGGTCGAGGATTTCGCGGTGTTCGCGGCGCAGGCCGCGCGCGCCTCCGAGGTCTCGGACGTGGACACCCTCGATCTGGGCGCGGATGTCCTGGCGATGCGCGAGGCCGAGCAGTCCATGGCCATGCAGGCGTTCCGCAGCCTGCCCGAGCGCTGGCAGGCCGTGCTCTGGCACACCACGGTGGAGGAGGAGTCGCCGAGCGAGGTGGCGCCGCTCTTCGGGCTGACCGCCAATGCCACGGCGGTGCTGGCCAGCCGGGCCCGCGAGGGCCTCAAGCAGGCGTATCTCCAGGCCCATGTGAACTCCGCGCTCACCTCGGAGGGCGACTGCTCCCGGTACGCGGACCGGCTCGGGGCGTATGCCCGCGGCGGACTGCGGATGCGGGCAGAACGCGGACTGCGCAAGCATCTGGACGAGTGCGTCAAGTGCCGCCTCGCGGCGGGCGAGCTGGCGCAGTTCAACGCCGAGATCCCAGGGGTGCTGCCGATCGCGGTGATCGGCTGGTTCGCCGTCGGCTACTCGTTGAAGGCGGCCGGGATCGTGGCGGGCGGCGCCGCGGGGGCGGCGGGGGCCGGTGCCGCCGCCGCGGCGACCGGTGGGGCCGGTGGGGCCGCCGCCGGAGCATCCGGTGGCGCGGCGGGCGGGGCGGCCGGTGGAGCCGCCGGTGGAGCCGCCGCGTCCGAGGGGCTCGGCGCCCCGGTGAAGGCCGGCATCGGCGGCCTGGTGGCCGTCGCCGCGGCGGCCGGGATCGTCTTCGCCCTCGTGAACAACTCCGGGCCCGAGCAGCCGCCCAAGGCCAGGCCGCCGGTCGCGAAGCCCCTCGTACCGCAGAAGCCGGCCCCGTCCCCCGAGCCGCCGGAACCGGCCGCGCCCAAGCCGCCCGCGCCCAAGCCCGGCACCACTCCCGCCAAGAAGCCCGCCCCCTCGACGAAGCCCACCCCGTCGCGGACCCCCGCGCCGAAGCCCCCGTCCAAGCCCACGCCCACGCCCAAGCCGCCCGCGCCGCCCGCGCCCAAGCCGCCCCCCAGCCCGAAGCCGCCCCCGGCCCCGGCCGTCTTCCAGGTGAACAAGCTGGCGTACGGCGCCTTCGGCGACGGCTCCGAGCCGGAGGTACGGCTCGGCGCGAGCGACTGGCTCTGGCAGCGGTCGAGCGTGTCGATCGGCGGCACCCGCTACGGCCACGGCGTGACCATGCACGCCGCCTCGTCGGTCACCATCGACCTCAACCGGGACTGCTCCCGCTACGCGGCCCTGGTCGGCGTGGACGATCTCACGATGGGCCTGGGTTCCGTGCGCTTCTCGCTGTACGGCGACGGCGCGCGGCTCTGGCGCTCGCCCGTGCTGAGCGGCGACGACGCGGCCGTACCCCTGGACGTGGGAATCTCCGGACGCGAGACCATCCGGCTGGTGGTCGAACCGCACACACCGTTCGACGTGGTGGCACTCGCGGACTGGGCACAGTCCCGGATCAGCTGCCGCTGACGGCCGCCCCCGGACCGGCGTGCGACGCCCGCCCGTCGGCCCGTTCCAGGCGCTCGGCCCCGTCGCGAGCCGGGGTGAGCGTCCGGTCCGGTAGCTCCAGCAGGTCGGCGATCTGGTCGGGGGTGAGGGCGCGCCCCGCCGCGTACTCCGCCTCGTACTCCCGCTCGCCCAGCTCCGCGCGGGCGAGCGTCTCGATCCGCCGGGCCTCGGTCCGCTCCGGTACGGAGCGCGGGCAGCCCGCCCGCCAGGTGCCGGCGGCGGCCAGGATCCTGACGGCGCGGCGGGGGTCGCCGACGAGCAGCACCACCGGGGCCGCCATCTCGGCGAGTTGGGCGACGATGGGGTCCGTCAGCCGGCTCTCGCGCGCCTTACGCAGCACGTCCGCCAGCGAACGGGCCGCGGCCACCGGTCCCTTCGTCTCGTACGCGGCGATCCGCGCGTCCAGCGCGTTGGTCACCGCGGCGAAGTGCGGGGGTGGTGTGCCGCGCCCGCTGTCGGACCTCGCCTCGTCCAGCAGCAGTCGGGCGCGGCCGGTCTCGCCCCGGTCCAGGGCGAAGACCGCCCGCATGAGGTGGACGAACGCCAGGGCGTCCTGAACGTGATGGCGCTCGGTCTCTTCGGCGGCCCGGTCGAGCCTTCTCTCCGCTCCGTCCGTGTCACCGGCGCGATACGACAGCTCGGCCAGGCGCGCGAGCAGGAAAGGCGCCTCGGCGTGCGCCCCCACCTCACCGGCGAACCGCAGCGCTTCCTCATACGCGTCCCGCGCCTCCTCGTACCGCCCGCGCGCCATGCCCGCCTCGCCGACGGCGCCCGCCACCTGCGCGCGCATCCAGCGGTCGCCCACACGTCGGCTCAGCTCGCGCAGCTCGGCCAGGTCCTGGTCGACGCCCTCCATTCCGCCGGGCATGTCGACGATCATGTGCGTTCGGCCCATCAGCATCACGCCCGTCTCCCAATCGCCGCCGTGTACACGGCAGTTGGCGATGGACGCGTCCATCATGGCGCGGATGTCCAGCTTCTCGTCGTTCGCGTAGACGACCAGTACCCAGAGCAGCCCGGGGAAGCGGGCGGACTGCGGACCCGGTCTGTCGAAGGCCTCGCGGATCCGCAGGAGGAGATTCTGGAAGTGCGGGTCGGCGCGGAGTTTCTCGGTCTGGCCGCACTCACCGGCGAGAAAGATCCGTAGCACCTGGAGACGCATCCGGGGCCAGTACCGGGGGTCGTCGGTGCCGGCCGGTTCGGGGCCGAGGCCGAGCGCGCGCTCCGCCCAGGCCAGTCCCTCGGGGCGGTGGTTGCGCAGCCACCAGAACCAGCCCATGGCGAAGACCAGCCGCAGGGTCGTCTCCTCGTCGCGCGTGAGGGCGGCGCGGTGGAGGGCGGCGCGGATGTTGTCGAGATCGATCTCCAGGCGCCGTATCCAGGGGAGTTGATCACCGGAGCGCAGCCGGGGCTCTGCCTCCTCGGCGAGAGCGGCGAAGTAGGCGGAGTGCGCGCGCTCGGCGGCGGACCGTACGGCCGGAGTCTCGGCGGCGCGTTCCGTCGCGTACTCGTGGATGGTCTCCAGGAGGCGGTAGCGCATCGCGCCGCCGGGGCCGGGGACCGGGGTGGCGACGACGAGTGACTTGTCGACCAGCGCGCCCAGCAGATCGGGGACATGGGAGGTGTCGGCGCCGGCGGCGGGGGACACAGGGCCGGAGGGGGCGTGGGACGCGTCGCCCGGGGGACCGTGGGCCGCCTCGCCCGAGGGGGCGGCCGAGCGGGCGGCCGAGCGGGCGCCCGGCGCGCCGCCCGGCGTGCCGCCCGGGGGATCGTCCGGCGCGTCGCCGCACACGCCCTCGGCCGCCGTCAGATCCCAGCCGCCCGCGAAGACGGACACCTCGCGCAGGACCGTACGCTCCCGCTCGTCCAGCAGATCCCAGGACCAGTCGACGACGGCGCGCAGCGTCTGCTGGCGCGGCAGAACGGTCCGGCTCCCACTGGTCAGCAGCCGGAAACGGTCATCGAGACGATCCGCGATCTGACGTGGCGTCAGCATGCGCAACCGCGCCGCCGCCAGCTCGATCGCCAACGGCAGACCGTCCAGACGACGACAGATCTCCGCCACCGCCGCCGGATCCCCCGCCGGATCGAACCCCGGCCGCACCGTACGAGCACGCTCCGCGAACAACCGATGCGCCGGATCCGGAGGCAACGGCTCCACCGGCCGCACCGACTCACCCGGCACCCCCAACGGCTCCCGGCTCGTGGCGAGGATACGGAGGCCCGGACAGTGGATGAGCAGTGTCTCGGCCAGGGCGGCGGCGGCCCCGATCACATGCTCGCAGTTGTCGAGGACGAGGAGCGTGCCGCTGCGGGCGAGATGCTCGATCAGCCGGGCGGTCGGGTCGTTCTGGGCGGGGCGGCCGTCGCGGGCGGCGAGCTGGGTCTCGCGCAGCCCGAGCGCGCTCAGTACGGCGCCGGGAACGGCGGAGGGATGGTCCAGCGGGGCCAGCTCCACGAGCCAGGCGTTCCGGGGCGCGGCCTCCTCGGCGAGGCGCGTCTTGCCGGATCCGCCGGGTCCGGTGAGGGTGACGAGGCGGGAGCGGCGCAGATCGGCGCGGATGGCGTGGAGTTCGCTCTCGCGGCCGACGAAGGAGGTCAGGCGGGGGCGCAGATTGCCGTGCGGCTCACGGCCGTCCCTGGCGGTTGCCCCGGTCGTGGCCTCGGCGACGGCGTCGGTGACGGCACTGGCGTCGATGTCGATGTCGGGCCGAAGGAGGGTGTCGGGCCGAAGGAGGGTGTCGGCCGTGGTCGTGGGGGCCGCGCCCGCCCCGGTGGCCGCCAGCAACTGCCTCTGCAACGAGGCCAGTTCAGGCCCTGGGTCGGCGCCGAGCCCGTCGGCGAGAACGCGGCGCGTGTCCTCGTACGCCGCGAGCGCGTCGGCCTGCCGGCCTTCCGTCCACAGGGCCCGGATGAGCTGCGCCCTGAAGGGCTCGTCGTACGGGTGGTCCGCGGCCAGTTCCCTCAGCTCCGGTACGAGCGTGGCCGTGGCGCCCCGGCGCAGATCGGCCTCTATTCGCTGCTGGAGGACGGCCAGCCGCTGGGCCTCGGGCCGTACACCGCGGTCCCGGTCGGGCAGATCGGCGAGGGCGGCGCCACGCCAGAGCGCGAGCGCCGCGCGCAGGGTACGGGCGGCGCTCCGCGGATCGCCCGCGTCGAGCTCGTCCGCCCCCTCGCGCGCGAGCCGCTCGAAGACGTACAGATCGATGTCGTCCGCCCCGGCCGCGAGGCGGTAGCCGCCCGGCACCGAATCGATCGCCTCTTTACCGAGGACGCGGCGGAGCCGGCCGATGAGCGCCTGGAGCGCGGCGGGCGCGTCCTGTGGCGGCTCGCCGCCCCACACCTCGTCCACCAGCTCACCGACGGCGACGGGCCGGCCGGGGCGCAGCGCGAGCGCGGCGAGGAGCGCCCGCAGCCGGGGTCCGCCCAGCGGCAGGCTCCCGCCATGTCCGTCACGCACCTCGGTGACGCCAAGGATGAGATACCGCACTCGGCCCATTGTGGGGGCAGGGTCTGACAACAGCCGTCGGGTTTTCCCGGAGCGCCGCCGTCTACATGGAGCGGAGCACCCGGCTCCGCTCCGCTGGTGCGGCGTCGGCCCTGTGGCCCTGGCGCGGCGTCGGCCCTGTGGCCCTGGTGCGGCGTCGGCCCTACTGGTGCAGCGTCGGCCGCGGAACCACGCCGCCCGCCACCGCGCGCTGGCGCGGCGCCGCCGTGCCCGTCCAGCAGGTGCCGCGCCGGGCGAGCAGCCGCCGCAGCCACAGCTCCGTGGAGACCAGGTCCGCGATGCCGTCCAGGGGCACCGGCTCGCCCTCGGCCGCCGCGCGCAGCGCCTTGCGTACGACCCGCGCCTCCACCAGGCCCGCGTCGGCGAGCAGCGGTGCGTCGAAGAGGTCGATCAGCTCGCCGACGGCCGCCCGCAGGCCCACGCGCGCCGCGGCGGCGGCGCCGTCCCGGGACGTGGCGCCCCAGCCAGGCGGCAGCTCATGGATACCGGCCCCGGCGAGGACCGTACGGAGCACATCCGCCCGTGCGCCGGGCTGCACCCGCAGCGCCTCGGGCAGATCGCGGCAGGCCCGTACCACCTGGTTGTCGAGGAACGGCGCGTGCAGCCGCTGGCTGCGGATCTCCGCGGCCTGTTCGAAGACACGGTGGTCGGCGGCGTGGCGGGCGAGCGCGGCGCGGGCGCGGGCCTCGCCGGGGCGCTGTACGGAGGTGGGCCGGGTCGACGCCGACATCAGGCGAACCGATACTTCGGCGAGCGCCTCCCCCGTCAGCCAGCGCGCGGCGGGGCCGGGCCTGGACCAGGTGAGGGCCGCCAGCGAGGCCCCGAGCGGGCTGATCGCGGCGGCGGTCAGCACCCCCCTGTTGGCCTCGGGGAGCCTGGCCGCGGCCTCTTCGAGACCGGTGCGGTACGGCGTACGCGCCAGCCGGCGGGCCGCACGGTAGACGGTCAGCGGGACGAGCAGCGAGGCGGTCGACGGGCCCTCGGCCTTGGCGAGCGCGCTGACCGGGTGCAGGAGATGGCGTCTGCGCCGGTCGAGCAGCAGATCGGCCAGGCGCGCGGGATGCGCGTCGAGCACCTCGCGGGCACCGGCGCCGGTGAAGTGGTCGGCGCTGCCCGCGGCCAGCCTGCGCCGGTGCCGCTCGGCGGTGACGAGGGACGGCCCCGGTTCGTCGGTGAGCGGGCCCTCCAACTCGGCGTACGGCAGGGCCTCCTCACCGCCCGGGACGACGACATGGTGGAGCCGCGGGTTGGCGGCGATGGCGCGGGCCCGTTCCAGCTCGGCCTCGTCGCGGGCGGCGGTGGACAGATCGTTGAAGGTGACGGCGAGCAGCCGCTCCCCCGCGCCGGTGCCATGCCCCAGGATCGTGCCCGGCGCCCCGGGCAGCCCGGCGGCGAGCAGCGCGAGGGTGCCGGAGGCGCTGCCGCCCGACAGATCGGCGCCGATCCCGGGAACGGGCCCGCCCCGGGCGGCGCGCCGGTCGGCCGGCCCCATGCCGGGGACCGGGCCCGGGTCGGGCGGCAGGGTCTCGGGGGCGTGGCGCGGCGCGAGCAGCCTGGCGCGTACGGCTTCGATGAGCGCGTCCCGTACGCCCTCCACGGCGCGGTCCGGATCACGCTGGGGTCCGGCGACGGCGAGGGAGGCGACCGGCTCGTATCCGGTGATCTCGCGCGAGCCCTCGCGCAGGACGAGCGCGTGCCCCGGCGGGATGCGTTTGACGCCGTCGTACGGGGTGGTGTCGCGCAGCGCCTCCGGGGTCTCGGGGCAGGCGAGGAGCGCGGCCAGATGTCCGATGTCGAGCTGTGCCTCGATGAGATCGGCGAGCGGCAGGGCGGCGGTGGCGTACGCCGTACCGTTCGCCCACGGCGTGTAGAAGACGGGCCGCGCCCCGGCCAGATCACCGGCGACCGTGACGCGGCGGCCGATCTGGGCGACGGCGGTGTAACTGCCCGGCCAGGCGGTGAGATGCCGCAGGGCGCCGCCGCGCGCCGCGAACAGCCCGACCCGCAACTCCTCGTCGGTGGCCCCGCAGCAGCCGAGCACGGCGAGCCGGGTGAAGGGATCGACGGTGACGACCCTGATCTCGTCCGGCCGCCAGTCGCCCACCGCCCACAGCGGATCCGGGTCGCCCCACAGGAGCTGGGATCCGACGGGATGCACGCTGCCGCCCTCGGAGCCGTCACCGACCGGGCCGACGGCCCCTGCCGTACCGAAACGCGCGGCGATACTGCTCCATCCCACCAACCAGCGCATCGCCGCCTCCACAGCCTGTGGACAAGTCCAGACCAAGCTGGAAACGCTTGAGCTGAAGCCGTTCGGGAACATGCTGCCATGACAACAGCGCACAGGAGGGCCTACGGAAGCGCGGGTGGGAATGCGAATGCGCCCCTGGCATTGGCCATTTGGCGGAGATGTGGCCCTCCGCGGACAGACAGCATTCAGCCAATCTCCGGGCCCGGCACGTCAGTTCAGCACCGGTAAACGTTCAGTCCGGGAGGCGTGTCCCGCCTCCCGGACTGATCCACCGCCCGCGGGGATTGGGGCGGCGGGATCCCCCAGCCCACTGGTTCCAGTACGCAGTGGGCCGACCCACGCAGGTCTCATGGAAGCGCTCCCGCTCCACCGGGGCCAAGAGCGCACGGCCGGGCGCGCGCTGCACGGCCGGAGCACGGCGTGCCGCTCGGGGACCTGCGGCGCGATCACCGCACGGACAACAATCCCGCCATCCGGAACTCCGCCCCTTAACGGTCGGGATGTGGCGAACTACGCTGGGTTTACGAATGCCGCGCGCCTATGCCGCGAAGCGGCGGGCGTCTGTGTGCCGAGGGGTGACGCATGTCCAGGGAGCTACGCGGGCCGAACGAAAAGCTCGGAACCGTTCTCGCCCTCGCGGGAATCAGCAACGCCGGCCTGGCCCGGCGGGTCAACGACCTCGGGGCGCAACGTGGTCTGACACTCCGCTACGACAAGACCTCCGTGGCGCGCTGGGTGTCGAAGGGGATGGTCCCGCAGGGTGCGGCGCCCCATCTCATCGCCGCCGCCATCGGAGCGAAGCTGGGACGTCCCGTCCCACTCCATGAGATCGGTCTCGCGGACGCGGATCCGGCCCCCGAGGTCGGGCTCGCCTTCCCGCGCGATGTGGGCGAGGCCGTGCGCGCGGCGACGGAGCTGTACCGGCTGGACCTCGCGGGCCGCCGGGCGGGCGGCGGCGGCATCTGGCAGTCGCTGGCCGGATCCTTCGCAGTGAGCGCTTACGCCACACCCGCTTCCCGGTGGCTGATAACCCCCGCCGACTCCTCGGTCGCCCGGGACGCGGCGGTCGCGGAGGCGGCGCAGGGAGCGCATGGCGGGAGCGGGGGGGCCGTCGATGCCTCCGGAGCGGGCGGCGAGGTCACGCCGCTGCGCGTGGGCCACAGCGATGTGGCCAAGCTGCGGGAGGCGGCCTCGGACGCCCGGCGCTGGGACTCCAAGTACGGCGGCGGGGACTGGCGTTCCTCGATGGTGCCCGAGTGTCTGCGGGTCGACGCGGCGCCGCTGCTCCTCGGCGCGTACAGCGACGAGGTCGGCCGGGGGCTCTTCGGCGCCACCGCCGAGCTGACCAGGCTGGCCGGCTGGATGGCCTTCGACACCGGCCAGCAGGAGGCCGCCCAGCGCTACTACATCCAGGCGCTGCGGCTGGCCCGCGCCGCCGCCGATGTACCGCTCGGCGGTTATGTGCTGGCCTCCATGTCGCTCCAGGCGACCTACCGCGGCTTCGCGGACGAGGGCGTGGATCTCGCCCAGGCGGCGCTGGAGCGCAATCGCGGTCTCGCCACCGCCCGCACGATGAGCTTCTTCCGGCTGGTGGAGGCGCGCGCGCACGCGAAGGCGGGCGACGCGGTGGCGGCCGGGGCCGCGCTGAAGGCGGCCGAGGGCTGGCTGGAGCGCTCCCGGGAGGGCGACGCCGATCCGTCATGGCTGGGTTTCTACTCGTACGACCGGTTCGCGGCCGACGCCGCCGAGTGCTACCGCGATCTGAAGGCGCCGCGCCAGGTACGGCAGTTCACGGAGCAGGCGCTGTCCCGGCCGACGGAGGAGTTCGTACGCTCGCACGGGCTGCGCCTGGTGGTGAGCGCCGTGGCCGAACTGGAGTCGGGCAATCTGGACGCGGCCTGCGCGGCGGGTACGCGGGCCGTGGAGGTGGCGGGCCGGATCTCCTCCGCGCGTACGACGGAGTACGTACGGGATCTGCTGCACCGCCTGGAGCCGTACGGGGACGAGCCGCGGGTGGTGGAGCTGCGGGAGCGCGCGCGGCCCCTGCTGGTGGCACCCGCCTGATCCCGGGACCCGATCCGGAGACCCGATCCGGAGACTGATCTGGAGACTGATCCGGGCGACACTGGCCCGAACCCGTCCGCGAGGCATGGCTCAGATGTCCACAGGTCAACGGTTCGAGCGCGGTGGTTTAAGCACGTCGTCCGCGGGCCAGTGCACTATCGGGGTGGGAGGTGGCGCGCATGAGCGGACGCGGGCGCATGGGTTTCGACTGCGAGGTGCTGGTGATCGGCGGCGGGATCGTCGGTCTCTCGACGGCGTACGCGATCACGCGCGCCGCTCCGGGCACCAGGGTCGTGGTGCTGGAGAAGGAGCCGGGCCCCGCCCGCCACCAGACGGGCCACAACAGCGGGGTGATCCACAGCGGTGTCTACTACCGCCCCGGCTCACTCAAGGCGCGGTACGCGGTGCGCGGCTCCGCCGAGATGGTCAAGTTCTGCGCGGAGTACGGCATCGCGCACGAGGTCACGGGCAAGCTGATCGTCGCCACGCGGCGCGACGAGCTGCCCCGGCTGCACGCCCTGGTCCAGCGCGGCAGGGAGAACGGCATTCCGGTGCGGGAGCTGGGCCCCGCGCAGATCACGGAGTACGAGCCCCAGGTGCGCGGCCTCGCGGCGATCCAGGTCGGTACGACCGGGGTGTGCGACTTCGTGGCGGTCGCCGAGCAGCTCGCCGAGTCGGCGGAAGCGGCCGGCGCGTCCGTACGGTACGGATCCGAGGTCACGGCGATCGACCGGCGCCCCTGGGGCGTCGCGGTCCGTACGGCCTCCGGCGCGGTGGTCAGGGCGCGGGCCCTGGTGAACTGCGCGGGGCTCCAGTGCGACCGGGTGGCGCGGCTGGCGGGCGACGACCCGGGGATGCGGATCGTGCCGTTCCGGGGGGAGTACTACGAGCTGGCCAGGCCGGATCTCGTACGGGGGCTGGTCTATCCGGTGCCCGACCCGGCGTTCCCGTTTCTCGGCGTCCATCTGACGCGCTCCATCGACGGCGGTGTCCATGTCGGGCCGAACGCGGTCCCGGCGCTGGCCCGCGAGGGCTACACCTGGTCGGACGTACGCCCCGGCGAGCTGGCGTCCACGCTCAGCTGGCCCGGCTCGTGGCGCACGGCCCGCAAGCACTGGCGGTACGGCGCAGGTGAGCTGCACCGTTCGCTCTCCAAGCGCGCCTTCGCGACGGCCGTACGGCGGCTGCTCCCGGCGGTCACCGACGCGGATCTACGCCCGGCGGCGGCCGGGGTACGGGCCCAGGCGGTGCTGCGGGACGGCACGCTGGCGGACGACTTCCTGATCCGCCAGACCCCGCGCACGGTGCATGTCCTGAACGCCCCGTCCCCGGCGGCGACCGCCTCGCTGCCCATCGGCCGGGAGGTCGCACGGCGTGCGCTGGTGGTGCTGGCGGAGGACTGAACCCCGGGGTCCCGGGCCTCCGTAGAATCGGAGGCACTGTGAGCGAGACGAACGAGATGGCCGAGAACCGCACCATGAGCCGGATGTTTCCCGAGGGCACGGGCCCCGCGGCCGACCCCGCCGGGTCCCACTTCGAGCGGCGCATCCGCAGCTTCCAGCCACGCCGGAGCCGGGTCACCACCGGCCAGGCCGAGGCGCTGCGGCGGATGTGGGCCGACTGGGGCATGGACATCGACGGGCAGCGGGTGCTCGACCCGGACGAGATGTTCGGCGGGCTTCCGGTCGTCCTGGAGATCGGCTTCGGGATGGGCGAGGCCACGGCGCGCATGGCCGCGGACGACCCGGGCACCGGCATCCTCGCCGTCGATGTGCACACCCCCGGCCAGGGAAATCTGCTCCGGCTCGCGGAGGAGAAGGGGCTGACCAACATCCGGGTGGCCAACGGCGACGCGATCATCCTGCTCAGGGAGATGCTGCCGGCCGAGTCGCTCGCCGGGCTGCGGATCTACTTCCCCGACCCCTGGCCCAAGAAGCGGCATCACAAGCGGCGGCTGATCCAGCGGGAGTTCCTCACGCTGGCCGCGGGCAGGCTCAAGCCGGGGGCCGTGCTGCACTGCGCGACGGACTGGGAGCCGTACGCGGAGCAGATGTTGGCGGAGCTGACCGCCCACCCCGGCTTCGAGAACACCCAGCGGGACGGCGGTTACGCGCCACGGCCGGCTTTCCGTCCGCTGACCCGATTCGAGGGGCAGGGGCTCGACAAGGGCCATGTGGTGCACGACCTGCTGTTCCGCCGCGCAGCGGAACGCCCTCCCGTAACGGGACCCGCGTAACCCGACCCGCGTAACCCGGGGTAGTGGCTCGGGCACCATCGCCAGGTGTCAGTGCCCCTCGTTAGGGTCATCGAGTGTCAGAACCGTCCCCGCAGCCACCCGGTCCGCGTCCGGCGATCCCCGTCTACGAGCATCAGCAGCGGCTCGGTGAGCTGTGGGCCGCCGTGCCGGAGCCCGCCCGCAGGCGCTACCGGCCGAGCCGCGCCTTCTGGCGCCGCCGCGCGGTGCGGGTGGGGGCCCTGATCACGGTGCTCGCCCTCTGCGCGCTGGTGATCCTCGCGCTCGTCAGGGACGAGACCGGCACGGAGGGCTTTGTGGTGGGCCTGGGGCTGGCCGTCCTGCCCGTACCGCTGCTCATCACGGCCTTCCGCTGGCTGGACCGGGTCGAGCCGGGCCCCTGGCCGAATCAGCTCTTCGCCCTGGCGTGGGGCGCCTTCGCCGCCGCCCTCGTCGCGATCATCGCGAACTCGTTCGCGACCGAATGGATAGCCACCGCCACCGCCGACCCGGCGGGCGCGGAATCCCTCGGTGCCACGGTGATAGCCCCCATCGTGGAGGAGAGCGCCAAGGCCGCGGCGGTTCTGCTGATCTTCCTCTTCCGCGGGAGGGCCTTCACCGGGCTCGTCGACGGCGTGGTGATCGCGGGGTTCAGCGCCACCGGCTTCGCGTTCACCGAGAACATCCTCTATCTGGGCAGCGCCTTCGGCGAGGACCAGGACCTGGGCAACTCCGGTCTGGCCTCCGTCACGGCCGCGACCTTCTTCGTACGGGTCGTCATGTCGCCGTTCGCCCATCCGCTCTTCACCGTGCTCACCGGCATCGGCTTCGGACTGGCGGCGATGGCGGCCCGTCGGCAGCGGATCCGCCGGTTCGTGCTCCCCCCGCTCGGGCTGGCCCTGGCGATGGGCCTGCACGCGCTGTGGAACGGATCGGGGGCGCTCTTCGGCCCGTACGGCTTCTATGTGGTGTACGGGGTGTTCATGGTCCCGGTCTTCGCGCTGCTGACCTGGCTGGTGATCTGGAGCCGCCAGCGCGAGCTGCGCACGGTCGGGTCCGAGCTGCCCGCGTACGCCGCGGCGGGGTGGCTGACCCCGGCCGCGCCGCTCGCGCTCTCCTCCATGCGGGCGCGCACGATGGCGCGTGACTTCGCGGGCCGTACGTATGGCCCGTCGGCGGCCAGATCGGTGCGGGAGTACGAGGCGTTCGCGACGTCCCTGGCGTTTCTGCGCCACCGGGCGCACCGCGGCGCGGTCGGCCCGGACTTCATCGAGCGCGAGCAGGAGCTGCTGCACCATCTGTGGCAGCGCAGGGAGATAGCCGGGCCCGCGCTGACCTATGCGGCGCGGGCCACGGGCCGGGTACGGGTGCCGCCGCCGTACGTCGACTACGACGGCTACAACCCGTACCGCCAATGACAGGACTGTCCGACGGAGCTGTCCGACAGGACTGTCCGACGGAGCTTCGGGCGGACGCGTCAGGCGGACGCCGCCGTCAGCTTCGCCAGCTCCTCCGGCGTCAGCTCAAAGTCGACCGCCGCCAGCAGCGCGGGCAGTTGCTCGGTCGAACGCGCGGACGCGAGCGGCGCGACCACGGTCGGCTGCGCCGCCAGCCAGGCCAGCGCGACGGTCGCGATCTCGGCGTCCCGTGCCCCGGCGATCCGGTCCAGCGCGGTCAGGACCTCCGCGCCCCGCTCGGACTCCAGATATTCGGCCACCCTGCCGGCCCGAGGACTGTCGACCGTGGTCCCCTGACGGTACTTGCCGGTGAGAAAGCCCGAGGCCAGCGCGGCGTACGGCACGACCGACAGGCCGTGACGCAGCACGGTGTCCAGGAGCTCGCCCTCGTACGTGTCCCGGGAGACCAGGTTGTAGTGCGGCTGAAGCGCCACATAGCGGGCGAGCCCTTCGAGCTCCGAGAAGACGAGCGAGGCGGCCAACCGCTCCGCGCCGATGTTGGAGGCACCGAGCGCACGGACCTTGCCGGCCTTCACCAGCTGGTCGAGGGTGGTCATGATCTCCTCGACCGGCACCTCGGGATCGTCGAAGTGCGTGTAGTAGAGGTCGATGTAGTCCGTACGGAGCCGGCGCAGCGACTCCTCGACCCCGGCCTTGATGGTGGCCGCCTTGAGGCCCTGGTACCGCGGGTGCGCGCCGACCTTGGTCGCGATCAGTACGTCGGAGCGATTGCCGCGCGAGGCCAGCCAGTTGCCGATGACGGTCTCGGATTCACCGCCCTCGTTGCCGGGCGCCCACGACGAATACATGTCGGCGGTGTCGATGAAGTTCCCGCCCGCGGCGGTGTACGCGTCGAGGACGGCGAAGGAGGCTGTCTCGTCGGCGGTCCAGCCGAAGACATTGCCGCCGAGGGCGAGCGGGAAGACCCGCAGATTGGAGGAGCCCAGTGGGCGCAGAGCGGTCATAGGAGGATGCAATCCCCGGAAGGGGGCGCCCTATTCCGCTCCGCGCCCTCATGTGGGCCGTATGGGGGAATACCGAGGGGCAATGCCCTCGGGGAGGGGTTACGGGTTGAGGCCCTTGCCGCGCAGCCAGCTCATCGGGTCCAGGCCCGCGCCGCCCGCCGTGTGAACTTCGAGGTGCAGATGGGCGCCGGTCACATTGCCGGTCGCGCCGACCCTGCCGATGACCTCGCCGGTGGTGACCTTCTGCCCGGCGCTGACGGAGATCGAGGACTGGTGGGCGTACCAGATCTCCGTGCCGTCATCGAGCTCCAGGACCGTGCGGTACCCGTACGAGCCCGACCAGCCGGCCGACTTGATCGTGCCGCTGTGCACGGCCTTGAGCGGGGTGCCCGTCGGCGCGGCGAAGTCCAGGCCGGTGTGCTGCCCGGAGGACCACAGGGAGCCGGACTGCCCGAAGGTCGAGGTGATCGTGTACGAGGAGGTGGGGATCGCGTAGCTGGCGGCCAGCTTGGCCAGCCGCTCCTTCTCCGCCTTGGCCCTGGCCTCCGCCTCGGCCTTCTTCTTCGCCTCTTCGATCTTCTTCTCGGCGTCGGTCTGCTGCTTCTTGGCCTCGGCCGCGGCCTGCTCGGCCGCCGCCGACTCCGCGGCGGCCTTCCGCGCCGCGTCGGCCCCGGTCTGCTGCGCCTCGGCCTGCTGGAGGATACGGGCGCGCAGCGCCTCTCCGGCGTCGGTGGCGCCCTGTTCGGTCTCGGCGGCCGTGAGCCCGGCGGTGGTGAGCGGGGCGGCGAGCACCTGGGATTCGGAGTCGTCCGAGGCGAGCGAGCCCATTCCCGGCAGCGAAGCGGCGTCCGGGAGCTTGTCCGTGATCGCGTCGGGCAGGGATATGGAGACCGCGGGCTTGTCCTGCGCGGTGGCGATGCCGCCCGCGCCGACGGCGGCGATGACGCCGACGCCGAGGACCGTGGAGCTACGGGCCAGTCCGCGCTGCTTGGCGACGCGGTGCCGGCCGCGTACGGGCCGTATGGACTCCTCGGTGGGATTCCATTCCCCCCACGCCCTGTCCGGCTCGCTGCCGAGGGTGCGGGTTTCGAAGACGGCTTCGGGGGCAGGCTTGTTGGACGCCACTGAGGCGTGCTCCTTTCCTTCCTTCTCGCCTACCGGGTTAGCTGACGGGTTCGGAGCAGGAAGGTCTCCTACGGGCGCTCCTGCCGCACAGGGCAGCAAAAGACACCCGATTCACCCCAATTGGTGGTTCCCCGGTTCCCTCGCGGGATTCGGCGCGTGCGCACGGTGCCATCTCTGACGACGGCTGGGACGACCGCGCTGCGTTATCGAACGTTAATAGAGACCCGGCCCTTATTCCAAGCTGTTCCGGGTGATCGTTAACGACTTCGCATCGGACGTACCGGGATGTAAGGGAATCTAATCGGGCGAGTTGACGGCCTGTCAGGGGGGCCTACATTTCTGACGGTGTGTCAAATGTTATGCGGAGGGATACCCCTCGATTACATACAGTGGCAAGGGCTCCCCGCCGGGCGATCCGGAGGACGGCTTCGACGGCGGGCGCGGCCCTCTCATGGCACCAAGGGCATGGTCCTGCGCCGCTCCGGCTCGCCCTCCGAGGGCCGACTGACCGCCAGCAGCGCCATGTCGTCCTGGCTCCCGCCGCCCGTGTGCCGCCGTACGTCGTCGATGAGCGCCTGAAGTATCTCGTCGGGCCCCTGGAAGACCCGTCCGGCGAGCCGTTCGCGCGGGACGTAGAAGACCCCATGGGCATCGCGCGCCTCGGTGAGCCCGTCCGTGTAGAAGAGCAGCGTCGCGCCCTCCGGATACATGGCCTGCTCCGCCCGGTCCGGCCACGCGGCCAGTTCGCTCATCCCGAGCGGCAGCGCGTGATCGCTCGGGGCGAGCATCCGCACCTCACCGTCTCCGCACATCAGCAGCGGCTCGGGGTGGCCCCGGTTGAGCAGCCGCACCACACCCTCCTCGTGCGGGATCTCGGCGAGCACGGCCGTGGTGAACCCCTCGAAGACATCGAGCCCGTCCCGCCGCGTCCCCTCACGTCTGAGCGCGCGCTCCAGCCGCTGCGCGACCCCCTCCAGCGAACTCTCCTGCTCGGCGGCCTCCCGGAACGACCCGATGACCACCGCCACCGCTTCGACCGCGTCAAGACCCTTCCCCCGTACGTCCCCGACCACCAGGCGCACCCCGTACGGCGTGTCCTGTACGGCGAAGAGGTCCCCGCCGATGAACGCGCCCTCCTGCGCCGCCTCGTACCGCGCGGCGATCCGCAGCCCCCCGATCCGCTCGGCCGGTCTTGGCAGCACCGCGCGCTGGGCGGTCTCGGCGATGATGCGGGCGGAGGCCAGCCGCTCACCGCTGCGCCGTACGACACCGTTGATGTACAGCGCCAGCAGGGAGACGACCAGCACCGTCAGCACTTCGCTGACCGACTCCACCTGGAACTGGGTGTCCGCGTGGATATGCAGCACCACCTCGGCGACCAACGAGGTGACGGCGATGGTGAGCGTGCCGACCAACGGGTAGAACGGGGCGGCGATCAGCGGAGCGGCGGCGAAGAGGGGGGACGCGGTGACCCGCGTCGGGGTCACCAGGTCGAAGATCACCCCGGCGATGATCACCAGCACGGGCAGCGCCCGCGCCAGCCTGCGTCCGGTACCGCCACGTCCGCCCGGATACCGGCCGCCGCCGCGCACGTTGTCGCCGGCCGCCCAGAAGCCCCTTCCGTCAGTGGCCAGGAGACCGGCGCCCTCGGCCGCCCGCCGGCCTCTGCCGCCGATGCTCTTTCCGAGCTTCCTCAGTCTCCACACCAGTGGTCTCCTGCCCGGTCCGCCGACTGCTGCGGACGGTGCCGCGCTCCACCCAGGCTGGCCGCTGCCCTCCCGGGCGGCGAATCGCCGTCGGCCGAGTGGGCTACGGCGAGCCGGCCCGCCGACCCCGCCGGTGCTCGGGCGCACCGGGGCCGACGGAACGGATCAGTCGGTCAGGTGGCGCTCGGCGTACACCTTCATGGCGTCCCGCACGAGCACAGCCGTACCTTCACCGTACTGGTCGTAGACGGCGGTGAAGCGCGCGTCATCGACATACATCGCCGTCACGCCGATGACATACGACCTGGTGGGCTCGGCCGTGGCGGAGAGCCAGTCGCAGTGACGCCGGGCGACGTCCTGCGCCTCGCCGCTGTCCGGCGCGAGCCCCGCCGCGGCCAGGCGCCCCCAGTCCCTGGCGATGCCCTGGTGCTGGTCCTTGAAGCCCTGCCGCTCCTCCTCGCTCAGCGACCGCCACCAGCGGTCGCCCTTCTGGTAGGCGTCCCGGCCCCACCGCCGGGTCACCTCCTCCTCGTACCGCGTGTGATCGAAACCGTCGAATACGTCCTCGGCCATGAGTTCCTCCCCTGTCTCCGTCTTGTGGAGAGTGGTCCGCACCGAGACGATCAGCCGCCCGATGCGCTCGCGTTCCCGCTCCAGCAGCTTCAGATGGCCGCGCAGGGCGGCGGCGGTGTCCTGCTGGCCGTCGAGGACCCGTGCGATCTCGGGCAGCCCGAGCCCCAGCTCCCGCAGCAGCAGAATCCGCTGGAGCCGGACCAGGGCGTCCTGTCCGTAGTAGCGATAGCCATTGCCGCCCGTACGGCTGGGCTCAAGCAGCCCCAGCTCGCCGTAGTGCCTGAGCGTGCGGCTCGTCGTGCCCGCTTTCTTCGCGATTTCCTGGATCGACCACTCCATGACTTTCACGGTAGAACTTGACGTTACGTAAAGGTCAAGCGCGGAAGCCGTACGTGGGGGCGGGCATGACGAAGGCCCGGATTCACCAGGAATCCGGGCCTTCGTTCTCTTCCAGTAGCGGGGACAGGATTTGAACCTGCGACCTCTGGGTTATGAGCCCAGCGAGCTACCGAGCTGCTCCACCCCGCGCCGTTGAATGCAACTCTACGCCATCCGGAGCAAGATCATCACCACGCGGCGCACCGACGGCCAGGACTGGTCCGCGAAGATCCGGCCTGAGCCGAACGAAAGGCCCTAGGCCGCCTCGACGACATCCGCGCGGACCGCGACGGCCCACTCCACCAGAAGTCGCTGGTAGCGCTCCTGCTCGGCGGGCGGCAGCGCGCCACCGGCCCGTGCCCACAGGGCACGGATCTCCGCGTTGACGACAGCGGCGGACCTGACAGCGCGTAACGAGTCGCCGTCACCGGAAGCGGGGGAAGAAGTGGACGAGGAAGCGAACATAGGAGCAAGGCTACGGCCAGCCACTGACGATCGGCAGAGCGTGTCCCCCTACGCTTACACCGGTGATTGAAACCATCGTGTTCGACGTCGGCGAGACCCTCGTCCGCGACGACCGCTACTGGGCGTCCTGGGCCGACTGGCTGGGCATTCCCCGACACACCATCTCCGCGCTCGTCGGCGCCGCCACCGTCCAGAACCGGGACAACGCCGACGCCCTCCGCCTCATCAAACCCGGCATGGACGTCGGCGAGGCGTACCGCGCCAGGGAGGCCGCCGGCCGCGGTGACCATCTCGACGAGTCCGATCTCTACCCCGATGTCCGGCCCGCGCTGGCGAGCATCAGGGCCCTCGGCGTCCGCGTCGTCCTCGCGGGCAACCAGACCGTCAGGACCGGGGAGCTGCTGCGCGGCCTCGATCTGCCCGTCGATCTCGTCGCCACCTCGGGCGAGTGGGGCGTCGAGAAGCCGTCGCAGGAGTTCTTCGCGCGCGTCATCGAGGCATCGGGGGCCGCGCCCGACCGGACGGTGTACGTGGGCGACCATCCCGCGTACGACCTGTTCCCCGCCCGGGAGGCGGGTCTGCGCGCCGCCCATCTGCGGCGCGGGCCGTGGGGCTATCTGTGGGCGGACGACCCGGAGGTGATCGAGGCGGCGGACTGGCGGGTCGACAATCTGACGCAGCTCGCCGTGATCGCGGCGGAGCAGCGGGAGCGAGCCGAGCCGGCCGAGCGAACCGAGAGGGCGGAACGGGCGGACCACCAGGGCTGACAGGGCTGAGAGCGCTGAGGGGGCTGACGGAACGGGGTGGGCGAAGGGCGACGGGGGCGCCGGGGGCGCCGGGGGGCGGCGCACCACGCCGGCTCACACCACGCTGTACTCGTGCGCGGGGCCGCCCTGCCACTCCACCCAGGCCGGGTCGTCCAGCAGTTCCCAGGCGTCCGGCAGCCCCGCCAGACGCAGGAATTCGATCAGATGGTCGTCGGAGTGGGCGAGCCCCATGATCCGCCCACGGACCGTGACCCGCCGCCCGCCTGTCCCTGACGCCCGGTGGACGACGATCGGTGCATCACTCATAGGCCCAAGAGTGCGTCGATCTCGCCCCATCCGCAGCATCTGGGACCCGGATCTTTTCGGCACGGGCTGTCGGCTGGATCACACCGGTCGTGCGGTCCTCCCACGACGTACACATCGACCGAGAATGTCTCGGCAAAGGGGGAAGATGTCCGCGCGGGGCGCCATGCCTGCCCGCTTACGCCTCGGCGAGCCGAATCGCGTATCGAATTCCCTGCAGTTCCCTCCTCGCCCGCGCCGAGAGTTCCCGGTCGTCGAGCAGCGCCGGCAGACACGCGCTGAGCGCGCTCCCCGCCGGGCCGCCGGGCCGCAGCAGATTCGGCCGGGCCGCCAGCAGCGCCCACAGGGTGTGGACATTGAGGTCGAAGAACCCGTGACGCGGTGTCAGCCCCCCTACGAGGTGACGCATCAGCTTGTCGCCCGGCCAGCGGCCCGGGGTACGGGCGGCGATGAAGTCGTCGGACAGCTGGATGTGCGGTGCCTCGCCGATCCAGTACGCCCAGTAGTTCAGATTGGCGGCCTCGCTCGCGTCGTCGTCGACGAGGGTGCTGTCGATGAAGTGGCGCATCCGGTCCCGGTCCCCCTGCCGGGCGGCGACGGCCGCCACCGAGCGGGAGTAGAGCCACACCGACAGCCAGTCGTCCGGCCGTTCGACGCGCTGCTGGCGGGCCAGCCAGCCGGGGGTGTCGGCCCGGTCGTCATAGCCGGCCAGATACAGGGCCTGGCGCCGCAGCAGGAAGCTCTCCGCCCCGCGGGCCCGCTCGGCGGTGCGCCGCATCTCCGAGAAGAAGCGGCGGCGGTCCACGGCCGCCAGCTCGGGGCCTTGGGGCACCGGCCCCCGCCGGGGACGCGGCGGCTCGGGCAGCGCGCTCAGATACGTGGGAGCGACCCCGTTCAGAGGCCAGGCGAGCACCTCGACCAGATCCCGCCGCATGACGCACGCGCCCAGCGGGTTGGCCTCGTACGAGAAACCGCCGTCCAGCGCGCCGGCGAGCAGGACGTCCGCCTCCATGGCGCGCTCCAGGGACAGCAGCAGCGCGGGGACCGTACCCAGCCGCATCAGCCGGTGGCTGTACACGAACAGCTGCCCCACGGGTACGGCGGTCAGCGCCCGCCGCCCCGACTCCCATCCGGCGACGGTGTCGGCCGACACCCGGAACTGCTCGGCCAGGGCCTCCTGCGTGAGCCCCAGTTGCTCACGGATGATCCGGAACACGGAACCGGACACGATCCCCGCACGGGCCCTGGGCGCGCTTTCCCGACTGCCGGTCAGGGTGAACCGCGGAACGTTCGGCACGGGGTCCCCAATCGCACGCGGACCGGGGCCGGCTACCCGTACCCGTGGTCACTTCAAGCGGTGAACTCCGCTCCCTACTGTCATGAGCCCAGTAGCGGACGGGCAACTCAGCGTAGTAGGAGAGGCGTCATGCCGATTGCCGTACCGCCGCCCGCACCCGGTCGGCACGGCGCGGAAGCCACACCTACGGATGACGCGGCAACCCCGGCGACGACGGACGGACACGAAGTGGAAGCGGCCCAGTGACACCGAAGGTGCCCGCCTACACGGCGCCGGCGTGCCGCATCGAGGAGCACGCGGAATGCCACGGCCCGGGCGAGACCCGGCTCCCCTGGCAGTCACGCACAGGACCGGCGATCGAAACGCTGCGCTGCGACTGCCCCTGCCACGCCACCCCCCAACGCCACTTGCACGCGGCGCCGCCCCTGCCGTCCCCCCAACCGGCCCGCGTCCAGGCGGCGGCTCCGGCGCCGGGAGGACTCCTCAACTGGGGCTGAGACGGTCTGTCCCGCGACTTTCGCGGCGTCGCGTGTGGTGTTCATTCGCGCGGGTCCCGGCGGAAGACGCGTCGCGAGCAACGGGCCCGTACATGCCGGAAAATGATGAGAGACCCCGGCCAGATATGTTCTGGCCTGGGCCTCCCGCGGTAGGCCGTGTGGGACTCGAACCCACAACCAACGGATTAAAAGTCCGCTGCTCTGCCAATTGAGCTAACGGCCCTCGGCACAACACACACGAGCATAGCCCGCCCTCGGCCCTGCGCCGATCGGGTATCCCGTCGTGGGTATGTCGCGCGTCGGCGCGGGTGTCTGCGCGGTTCGCGGGGGAGGTGTCGGCAGGGTGGCCGGAGGCGGTATTCGTGGGTCCGAGGTGGACGGGGTGTCCGTAACCTCGGGGCCTCGGAGGTCTCAGGCCCTCGGACGCGGGCAGGGCCCGTGCGCCACCTCGGGGGTGGGGCACGGGCCCTGTTCGTGCGTCAGGCCCGATGACGGGCCGTTGGCGGACGGTCAGCCGTTGCGCTTCCAGCGCGGCTTGTCGTCGCGGCGGCCGAAGGAGCCGGTGCCGGTGCCCGTCGTGCCGCCTCGGTGGTCGTCACGGCGGGTGGAGGGGCGGTCGTGGCCGCCGGGGCGGAAGCCGCTCGACGGGCGGTCGTCGCGGCGGTCGCGGTTGAACGGGCGGTCGCTGCCACGGTGGTCACGGCGCTCGAAGGAGCGGCCACCGCGGTCGTCACGGCGCTCGGCACCGCGGTCGTTACGGTCGTCCCGACGGTCACGGTTGAAGCCACCGCGCTCGCCACCCCGGTCGTCACGGCGCTGGAACCCGCCGCGGTCACCACCGCGGTCGTCCCGACGGTCACGGTTGAAACCGCCCCGCTCGCCACCCCGGTCGTCACGGCGCTGGAAGCCACCGCGGTCACCGCCACGGTCGTCCCTGCGCTCGTCCCGGCGGAAGCCACCGCGGTCGTCGCGACGCTGGAACCCGCCACGGTCACCACCGCGCTCCGCGCCGCGCTCGGCACCGCGGTCGTCGCGCGGCGTGTAGCCGCGCGCGCCGCCCCGGCCGCTCCGCTCGCCGCGGTCGTCGCGGCGCCCGAAGTTGCCCCGGTCGTCGCGGCTGTCCCTGCGCTCCTCGCGCTGCGCCGGTACGGCAGCGGCGGCGGCAGCCGCCTCCTCGACCGCGCGCTCGGCCTCGGCGGCCACCTCGGCCACCGCCGCCTCCGGGTCGTCGCCCCGCTCGCGCGCCGCACGGGCGACCAGGCGCTCGGCCTCCTCGCGCAGTTCGGCGGCGCGGCGCTGCACCCGCTCAAGCTGCTTGGCCAGCTCCGCGGCCTCGCGCTCGGCCTGCTTGGCCGCATTGTTCGCCGAGTCCGCCTGGACCTCGGTGAGCGAACGGGCGCCGGTGATCTCGGCGACCTCCGGGTCGAACGCGCCGGCTCCGCCGACCATGTGGCGCGAGGCGTCCACGCCCGCGTCCTCCATCAGCCGGAAGATCTGGCGGCGCTGGTGCGGCAGCGCCAGTGAGACGACGACACCCGACTTGCCGGCCCGCGCCGTACGGCCCGAGCGGTGCAGATAGTCCTTGTGGTCCCCGGCCGGGTCCACGTTCAGCACGAGGTCGATACCGTCCACGTGGATACCGCGCGCGGCGACATCGGTGGCGACCAGCGCGTTGACGTAACCGTCCTTGAAGTCGGCCAGCGTCCGGGTCCGCGCGCCCTGCGTCATACCGCCGTGCAGCGCGTCGGCCTTCACACCCGAGTCGCGCAGCTGCTCGGCGATACGGTCGGCGCCCAGCTGTGTCCGTACGAAGATGATCGTGCGGCCCTTACGGGCGGCGATCGCCGCGGTGACCGGGGCCTTGTCCTTCGGCTTCACGACGAGCACGTGGTGCGTCATGGTCGTGACATTGCCCTGGGCGCTGTCGACCTCGTGGCTGACCGGGTTGGACAGATAGCGCTTGACCAGCGTGCTGATCTCGTTCTCCATCGTGGCGGAGAAGAGCATGCGCTGACCGCCCGCGGGCACCAGGTCGAGCAGCTCGGTGACCTCGGGCATGAAGCCCAGGTCCGACATCTGGTCGGCCTCGTCGAGGATCGCGATCTGGATCTGCTCAAGCGAGCAGGCGCCGCGGTTGATGATGTCGCGCAGTCGGCCCGGGGTGGCGACGAGGATGTCGACCCCGCGCTCCAGCGCGTAGATCTGGTTGCCCATCGACGTACCGCCGCAGACGACCTTCATCTTCAGGCCGAGCACATCGCCGTACGGCTGGAGGGCGTCCGCGACCTGCATCGCCAGCTCGCGGGTCGGGGTGAGGATGACACCGCGGGGCTTCTTCTTCTCGGTGTGGCCGCCGGCCAGCGTGGCCAGCAGCGGCAGACCGAAGGAGAGGGTCTTGCCGGAGCCGGTACGGCCTCGGCCCAGGATGTCCTTGCCCGCCAGCGCGTCCGGGATGGTCGCGGCCTGGATCGGGAAGGGGGCGGTGACGCCGTTCTGGGTGAGCTTGCGGACGATGCCGTCCGGGAGGCCCAGATCGCCGAAGCTGAGCCCGGGGGCCTCATCGGCGTCTGACGCCTCGTCAGCCTCGAAGGCCTCTTCGGTGTCGGAGGCCTCGGTCGCCGTCTCGGGGGCCACGACGGCCTCCGCGCTCTCGACGATCTCGGCGGTCACGTCGGCGACCGTCTCGGGGGACTCGTTCTCGGGCATGACGGCGTGGTCAGTACTGGAAATGGACATGCGAAATGCGAAACCTTCCGGAGTCTCGGCACGCGCCCAAACTCCGTGATTCGCAAATCGACCGCCTCAATGCGGTCAGCCACGGCAAGGGAGAGTACGCGCCACGCGGCGCTCTTCTGTGTCGGCGCCGGGCAATGATCAAACGATCTACTACCATACGCACCCTCCCCCCTCTTAGGCAAACCGCCTCCGCCGCGACCTCCCTCACACCGGTCCGAGCTGCGGCGATGCCGCGGGCTCCGTCCGCATCCCCATCCCGTCGCCGGCCGACCTCGCGCTCGCACGGACATCCGCCGCCGGTGACGCGGACGGCTGCTCCGGCGGCTTCGTCGGCTCCGGCTCGGGCTGCGGTTCGGGGTCCGGGGGTCCCGGCGGCGGGGAGGCGGGCGGCGCCGGGCGCGTGGGCTCCTTGGGCGGTGCGGGCCCGTCGCCCGGCGGCACCGGCTTCCCCGGTGTCGGACGCGTGCCCTTCGAGGGCTCGGGCGAGGGCGTGACGCCGGAACTGGCGCTCGGCGAAGCGCCGTTGTCCTCCGTATCGCCCGTATCGCCCGTTCCCTCGCCTTCGCCCTTACCGTCCCGGCCCTCCTTCCCCCGGCCGTCCGCGCCGCTCGGCTCCGGGTCGCCGCTCTCCGTACGGCCCTGCCAGGCATAGGGCTCACCGGCCCCTGCTCCCTCGCCCGTGACGCCGTCGGGCTCGGCCGCGGCGCCCCGGCCCTCCGCCGACCGCGAGGGCGCCGGCTTTCCTTCGTCCTCGCCGACGCTCATGCAGCCTGTGGAGGCCGCGACCGCCAGTGACGTGACGATCCAGACGGCGAGACGGCCTGGTGCGGACAACTGGCGCACGAGTGGCACCTCCGGGGGCGTGGAACGGGTCTCCCCGCCGACGGCGGGGGAAGGGTTTCACTGCTCAACTCCCTTTTCCCCGCCGGGGACACGCCCGGGACATATCCCGCACCCGCGCGTCCGGAAGGCGGGGGCCGTTCCGCCGGACTCTGCTGGACAATGGCGATGTGCTGGAGATGACACGCGAGACCTTCGAAGAGCTGGTGAGCCAGGCCCTCGATCAGATCCCACCGGAGCTGACCAAGGTCATGGACAACGTCGCCGTCTTCGTCGAGGACGAACCGGACGCGTCCGACCCCGAGCTGCTGGGGCTCTACGAGGGGACTCCGCTCACGGACCGCGGCGAGTGGTACGCCGGGGTGCTGCCCGACCGCATCTCCATCTACATGGGGCCGACCCTGCGCTACTGCGAGACCCCCGAGGAGGTGGTGCACGAGGTCTCCGTGACCGTCGTCCATGAGATCGCCCACCACTTCGGCATCGCGGACGACAGGCTGCACGAGCTGGGCTGGGGCTGAGCCCGGCCCCGTCGGAACCGGACCGGACCCGGGGCCCGCCCACTACTCCTGATGGCGGCAGTCAGGCATGGCCGGCCCTCATCGTGGGCATACGCGACCAATGGCCCGTGATGTACCACGCTTCCCGTTCCGTACCTCGCTCACCCGCATCCAGGGCCATCTCAGTTCCAGCCGCGACGCCCCCACCAGCGCCCTGGTCCACTCCCCGCACCCCTACGCCCGCGCGCTCGGGCTGTTCACCGTCGTCCTCCTCGGCGCCTGGCTCGGGCTGCTGATCGTCGGCAGCGTCAAGACCCCGGTCGGTCCGATGGACACCAAGATGACGCTGCGCCCGTCCCTGACCGGCGGCACCAAGATCAATGTCTCGCCGCTGGGCGCGCTGGAGCTGAGCACGCACACCGCCCCCATCCGTCTCGACGTCGATGTGGACCAGCTGGACCCCGTACGGTCCCAGGCGCTCGTCGAGCACCCCGAGCGGCTCTCCGGTCTCCAGGGCGAGGTCAGCCACGACGTCATGGACGGCACCACCGAGCTGGCCGTACGGTCCGTCGTCGCCGTCGTCTCCGGAGCCACCGCCCTCGGGCTCGCCGTCTACCGCCGTCCCCGCCGCGCCCTCGTCGCCGGCGGGCTGGCGCTCACGCTGCTGGCCGCCTCGGGCGTCGGCGCGTACGCCACCTGGAACCCCAAGTCGGTGCTTGAGCCGCGGTTCTCCGGACTGCTCTCCTCCGCCCCGCAGGTGGTCGGCAGCGCGCGTTCGATCGTGAACGATTTCAACGTCTACCAGAAGGAGTTGGCGCGGCTGGTCACCAACGTGACCAAGCTGTACGACGCCGCCTCGACGCTCCCGACCTTCCAGCCTGACCCGGCCACCCTCCGGGTACTGCATGTCTCGGACATCCATCTCAACCCGGCGGCCTGGCACATCATCGGCTCCCTCGTCGAGCAGTACGGGATCCACGTGATCATCGACTCCGGCGACACCATGGACCACGGCGCCTCCGCCGAGAACACCTTCCTCGACCCGATCGCCGACCTCGACGTCCCGTACGTCTGGGTGCGCGGCAACCACGACTCGCGCGGCACTCAGGAGTATCTGCGGCGCATGAAGAACGTCCGGGTCCTGGACGAGGGCCGGGCCGTCACCGTCGCCGGGGTACGGGTGGCGGGCAGCGGCGATCCGCAGTTCACCCCCGACCGCTCGGTGGAGGCCCAGGGCGACCCGGCGGAACGCATGACGGGCATCAGGCTCGCCTCGGCCCTCCGCGACCAGCAGCGGGCCGGCACGCCCGTGCATATCGCGGTCGCCCACAACCCGGTGGCCGCGCGGGAGACCGACGGTCTCGTCCCGCTGGCTCTCTCGGGCCATATCCACCACCGCGAGACCCAGATGCTGCCGCACGGCACCCGGCTGAAGATCGAGGGCTCCACGGGCGGCGGCGGGCTGCGCGCCGTGCAGAACGAGACCCCGGAGAAGGTGCAGATGTCCGTGCTCTATCTGGACCGGACGACCAAGCGGCTCCAGGCCTGGGACGAGATCACCCTCGGCGGGCTGGGGCTGACGACCGCCGAGGTCAGCCGCCATCTTCCGCAGGAGATCGGCACACCGGGGTCCGGCGCCTCGCCCGGCCCCGATCCGTCGGGCACGGGCGGTACGGGACCGTCGTCGGGCACCGGCTCCCCGGCACCGCCGTCCGGCTCCCCCGCACGCACGCCGGGCGCCGCCTCGCCCGCACCCGGCGCCGGGGCGCCCTCGCCCACCCCGCCGGACGTCCCCCTGCCCGCTCCCTAAACCGTTTTGGCGATAGCTCTGCCCATCCCATATGCTTCTCACGTCCCCGACGCGCTGCAAAGCGCCCAGGCGGGCCCTTAGCCCTCATCGTCTAGTGGCCCAGGACGCCGCCCTTTCAAGGCGGTAGCACGGGTTCGAATCCCGTTGGGGGCACGCAAAATGGTACGTGTGCGGATTTTTCGCATACGTATACCTGGTCCTGTGGAGCAGTTTGGAGTGCTCGCCACCCTGTCAAGGTGGAGGCCGCGGGTTCAAATCCCGTCAGGACCGCTTGCAGCCGAGAGGCTGCGTGGCTGGGTAGCTCAGTTGGTACGAGCGATCGCCTGAAAAGCGATAGGTCGCCGGTTCGATCCCGGCCCCAGCCACCGGAGTGAGAACGTCCCGGACGGTATGCCGTCCGGGACGTTCTCGTTGCGTGCCCCAGCAAAGTCCGACGGCGGAAGCGGGGACCGGCCGGCCCTCCGGGGGATGTGAGGGCCGGCCGGCGTTCTGGGGGGGCCGAGATCAAGAAGGTGTGTCCGCAGGGCCGGGGTCGGCGTAGGAGCCGATGATCCTGATCAGGATGCCGTTCGCGTGACGCAGTTCCTCGTTCTCCGCCTCAAGATGGGAGATGCGACGCTCGGTCAAGCGGCAGGGCCGGTAGCGGAGTTCCGCGCGAACAGGCTCGGGATGCAGGTTGTGATCCACGTTCTTCCCCTCCTGGATTCGGTTCTGGGACGAGTCGGGCGGTACGGATCAGGCCGTGAGCTTGCGCCTGGTTTCGGCGGCCAGGAAGGTCGCGCCGAGCATGAGCAGGGCCGCCGCGTAGAAGAGGGGCGTGGGCCCGGCCGGCGCGCCCCCGTCGCGGACGGCGCCCATGAAGTCAAGGGCCGCCACCTTGTTGACCACCAGGTACCAGATCGGCAGGTAGACCGCCTGGAACACCCGGTGAGTGCGGCACACGACGCCGAGCAGCATGGCCAGCGAGGGGACGAACAGCACACCCGCCAGCCAGGCGGCGAGGCCCGGGACGTCCGCCGCGAGCGTCATGCGGATCAGCGGGGCCAGACCCAGGACAGCCGTCAGCACGACGCCGGCCCCCCATTCGGCCAGCAGCCTCCGGCGGACCGCCGGGTACGCGCCCAGCAGGCCCTCCATGCCGTGCTCCACCTGCTGGCTGCCCAGGCGGGACCAGATCAGCACGGGCCAGATCCAGACCGCGGGGAGGGCGAGCCCGGTCACAAGGTCGCCGGGCACGGCGAGTCCGGCCACGGTCAGCGCGGCGGCCACCACCCACCACCACGGGGAGACGCCACCCACCAGGATGCGTACCTCCCCGGCGAGGAGCCGGCCGAAGGTGCCGCCGCTCTCGGTGGCCGTCTTCGGCAGCGTGAGGGCAGTGGTGGGCACCGGGCGGTATACGGGTGTGGCGGGCCCGGGGACGTGTGCCCCGGCCAGGAGACCGGCGGCGGCCTCGTCCTCGGCGGAGACCCGCGCGGCGTCGCCGCGTCGGTCGCGCGAGGGGTCGAAGCGGCCGAACCAGAGGGCGGGCAGCAGGGCCAGCGCCACCGCGATCACCACGATCAGCAGGCGGCTCGCGAGGAACCCACCACCAAGTTCGAACCCGTCCCAGCGGAACGGCGTGAGCGGTTCGGCGACCTGCGTGAGACCGAGGCTGAAGACGCGGTCGCCTCCTTTCCCGAGCTCCTCGGTCAGCGCCGCCCCCATCGAGTCGGTGGCCCGGCCGACGCCGAGCCCGCCGAGCGGGGCGTCCGAGGACTGCCCGCCGATCCCCACCACCAGGGCGACGAAGAACCAGATCACGTTGCCGACGCCGCCGCGCAGCACCGGGACGGTCTCGAAGAGCACGGCCGCGGCGGCCGTCAGCGCCAGCAGAGGCAGCGCCATCACCAGGAAGGGTTTGAGCAGGGCGACCAGGTCGATCCCCCGGTCCTCCCGGATGACGCCGAGGTAGGCGTCCTCCAGGTCCGGGGCGACCTGAATGGCGTCGCCGACCGGGGGCTGGGTCGACAGAACCCGCAGCCGTACTCCGGTCGAGGTGCGGATCATGCGGCTGACCACGTAGTGGCCCTGCACGGCGGAGACGGCGGAGGGGTCGACGAGGATCTCCCAGACCCGTCCCTCCAGGTCCCCCATCAGCTCCTCAGGGGCGCCCCGGCGCAGGAACCGCCCGTCGGCCATGACCGCGATGTCGGAGGCGACGGACTCCACGTCGGAGACGATGTGGGTCGACAGCATCACCACGCGGTCGGCGGACAGGTCGCTCAGCAGGTTGCGGAACCGGACCCGCTCCTCGGGGTCGAGGCCGGCGGTGGGTTCGTCGACCACGATCACCCGGGGGTCGCCGAGGAGTACCTGGGCGATGCCGACCCGGCGCAGCATGCCGCCGGAGTAGGCGCCCAACGGCCGCTTCACGGCCTCGGTGAGGTTGACCAGTTCGAGCAGTTCCTCGATCCGGGCCTTGGCCGAGCGGGCGGAGAGGCCCTTGGCGGCGGCGAGGTAGGCGAGGAACTCGCGCGAGGTCAGGTGCGGGTAGACGCCGAAGTCCTGCGGCAGGTAGCCGAGGTGCCGGCGGATCGCGTCCGGGTCGGCGGTGAGGTCGGTCCCCTCGTAGCGGAGGGTTCCGCTGGTAGGCCTCGTCACCGTGGAAATGATCCGCATCAGGGAGGACTTCCCCGCGCCGTTGGGGCCGAGCAGGCCCACCATTCCGTGGCCGAGGGTCATGGAGAGGCCGTCGACCGCGCGTTTGCCTCCCTTGTAGACCTTGGTGATGTCGATCAGCTCAAGCATGGTCTCCGCCTTCTCCGACTGCTCTGCCCGGCAGTTCTGCGTACGTGAGGGGGTGGTTCGGGGCCCGGCTCGCGGCCCGATCAGCCCTTGAGGTCGGTAGCGTTGCCGTTGCGCAGCACGGTGGTGTCGCGCGGCACCTCGACGCGGAACTTGGTGTCGCAGTCGGCCAGGCCGCTGCAGGAGGCGTCCAGGTCGAGCGTGTCGTCCTTCAGCTCCCAGGTGATGTCGGAGCCACCGAGCGAGGCGCCCTCGTCGAACCACAGGGTGACGCGGACGTCCTTGATGTCGGCGGCGACCAGGTCGGTCGGGTGTCGTTGGTGCGGACGTTCAGCTGCTTGCCGCTGAAGGCGAACGTCCTCTCCTGCGGATCGGCCTTCTTCGAGTCGGCGCAGGCGGTGGTGGTGAGCAGCAGGCCGGCGCTAAGGGCGATCAGAGTGGTGGCGGTCCTGCCGCGGGTGTTCTTGCCTCGGATGAACATCGGGTTCTCCGTCTCCGGTCGGATGGTGATGGCTTCAGATTCCCGGAGTGCGGGCCCGCTGCCATCTGCCGTTCGGCAGATATCCGGGGACGGACTGTCACCCCGGGCCCGGTCGGACCGACGGCCCGTCCAGGGGCAGCACGCCGACGACGGTCCAGCCCACCGGACCTGGCCCCGCTTCGAACCTGCCCCGCAGACCGTCGAAGTGCGCGGTGAGCGCCACCAGGCCGGTACCGCCGTCGGCGCGGGGGGGCGGGGGCGTGCCCGGCGGGCAGCCCGCCGTCGTCGGCGACGGCGACCCTGAGCCCGGCCGTGTCGCGAGCCACCGCGACCGTCACCAGGCGGGCCTCGGGGGCGTGCCTGCGGATATTGGTCAGCGCTTCGATGACCAGGCGGTACGCGGCGTTCTCGACCTCCCGGGGCAGGGTCCCTGCAAGCCCGGGCGGCAGGTCGAGGGCCGTTCGGACGCTGCCGGCCCCCTCGAACAGACCGGGCGGGTTGAACGAATAGGAGAGGCGTACCGCGGTACCTCCGGCATGGCCGAAGCGTGAACCCGCCGCAATCCTCATCTTCGACTTGAGTGCTTTGCCTAACAATTGCTCTTCCAGTAATCCCACGTCACATTTCAGCCAGAGAAAGAACCCGCCGTGCGAAGGGGCCGCGGTCCACCCGGACTGCTCCAGCGGCTCGGCGGACCTGGCGAGGGCTATCCGCAGCATGTGTTCGCCTTCCGAGGGCTCGGCCCAGTGGAACTGCCGGCAGGGCAGGGCGAAGACGCGGTGACGCTGGAGCTCCTCCCAGACCTCGGTGCCGGTGCGCCCCGCGAAGGCCACCCGCTCCACGCTGCTGCGGCTCTCGGGGTCGGGGAAGCCGAATCGGGTCCCGAGAACAGCGGCTCCTGACACCGTGTGCGAGACTGGTGCTCGCACATCGCTTGGTCCTGTGGAGCAGTTTGGAGTGCTCGCCACCCTGTCAAGGTGGAGGCCGCGGGTTCAAATCCCGTCAGGACCGCTTGCAGCCGAGAGGTTGCGTGGCTGGGTAGCTCAGTTGGTACGAGCGATCGCCTGAAAAGCGATAGGTCGCCGGTTCGATCCCGGCCCCAGCCACTTCGGCCCGCGAGGGCGGCAGCCCCCCACCGAGAATCTCGGCGGGGGGCTTCTCTTATGCTCCCGTTCCCTTACGCACCGGCTCGGCACTCTCAGCACCCTCAGCCCGCTCAGCCCGCTCGTCGCGCTCCGCGCGGTCAGCACGGCCGCGGAACCAGCGCACCAGTGTGATCACCGCCACCACCAGCACCACCGCGCCCAGCAGCGCCCAGTCCGGGATCGCCGCACCGACCCCGCGCGCCCACTGTTCGGTGGCGAAGGAGTCGTCGACCGAGAGCAGCCCCGGCAGCGCCGTCGTCCCGTCGAAGGCGAGGAAGACCGCGCCCAGGACGATGAAGAAAAGCCCCGAGAGCAGCGAGGTCGTATGCAGCTCGAAGCGGCCGAGCCGGAAGGCCCGGCCGCGCAGCCACCGCCGCCCGCCGAGATCGAAGCGTTCCCAGAGCAGGGCGAGCAGGAACAGCGGTACGGCCATGCCGAGCGCGTACACCGCGAGCAGCAGCCCGCCGTAGGCCGGACTGCCGCTCAGCGCGGCCACGGTCAGCACGCTGCCGAGGATCGGGCCCGCGCAGAACCCGGCGAGCCCGTAGACCATGCCGAGCGCGTACACGGACAGCGCGGTCGTCGGACGGATCCGGCCCGACAGCGCGGCCATACGGCGCGAGGCGAAGCCCATGCCGATGATCTGGGCGACCCCGAGCGCGATGATCAGCCAGCCGCCGGTGGTGACCAGCAGATCGCGGTGCCCGTAGAACAGCCGGCCGGCGAAGGAACCGGCGGCGCCCAGCGGGACGAGTGTGGTCGCGAGGCCGAGGTAGAAGATGCCGGTACGGGCCAGGAGCCGGCCGGCCGAGTCGATGGAGTACGCGAAGAACGCGGGCAGGAGCAGCGCGCTGCACGGGCTGAGCAGCGCGAGGAGGCCGCCGATCAGGGCGACCGGATACCCGATGTCGGTCATCGGTCCTCCTTGCCGTCCGTATCCGCCTTGCCGCTCTTCTCGGCCCCGGGGGCGTCCGTCGCCGCGTCCGCCGCGGCTTTCGCCGACTCGATGGCCTGGGTGAAGGTCTCGTCCGGCTGCGCGCCGGCGATGGGGCGGCCGTTGATGAGGAAGGACGGGGTGGATGTGGCGCCGAGGCCGAACGCCTCCTCCTGGTCCTTCCGTACGGCCGCGGCGGCGGCGTCCCCGGCACGGTCGCGCTGGAACCGCTCCAAGTCCTTCACCCCGGCCTCCCGGGCGAGCGCGGCGAGCCGGTCGTCGCCGAAGCCCTTCTCCTTCGAGCCCTCGGCGTACGCGGCCGAGTGGAACTCCCAGAAGCGGCCCTGCTGTCCGGCGGCCCAGCCGGCGCGGGCGGCGGCCTCCGACTCCTCACCGAAGAGCGGGAAGTTGCGCCACTCGATGCGCAGCGTGCCCTTCTTGACGTACTTCTCGATGAGGCCGGGCTCGGTGTCCCGGGCGAACTTGCCGCAGTAGCCGCACTTGAAGTCGGCGTACTCGACGAGGACGACCGGCGCGTCCGCGCGGCCGACGGCGAGGGGGTCGGCTCCGTCGCGGCGGGCGAGCTTGGCCAGCTCGGAATAGACCCCGGCCCCCGGCTCCGCGGAGACCTCGGCGGCCGGGCTTTCCCCGGTCGTGACGCTGGTGGAGGCGTCGGACGTGGTGGTGGCGGGTTTGGTCGCGGTGTACGAGACGACGCCGAGCAGGGCGGCGGCGGCCACGACACCGGCGCCGATGGCGACGGCACGGCGGGAGGACATGCGGGAAGGCTGTGCGGACATGGGTGATCGACTCTCCGTTGCGATCCGTGAAGACGTGAAGAAGGGGGACGAAAGCGGCGGACGCAGCCGGCCCCTATACGCGCAGTACGGAGAGATCGACCGGAGAGGGCGCGGCGACCGGCGGCGGCCCGCGATCGGGTATCACGGCGAGCACGGCCTGAGCGATGCCCCACGCGTCGCCGGTGTCGCGGGCGTCGCACAGCGCGGGCAGCAGTTCATGGACCAGGCTGCCGCGCGCGGGGGCGATGGGCGGGGTGCCCGTATCGTCCCGGTCGCCGCGCCCACAGCCCGGAGTCCGACCGCCGTACCCGCCACCGGCCGTCACGGTCTCTGTCTCGGTCCCGAAAGCGCCGGAAGCCCCGGCAGCCCCGGCAGCCCCGGCAGCCGCCACTGTCCCGACGGTCCCCACCGCCGGCGGGGAAGCCGATACGAAGTCCGACGCCGCCGCCGACGGAAGGCAGAACAGCAGCGCGACCAGCATCCCCAGCAGCGCCCCGCCCATGCCCACACCCACGAAGCGGCGGCGCCTGCTTCCGGTGGGCACGCGGGTCATCAGGGGAGCCTCTCCGGGCGACGGCGGTACGGGGACGAGCGCTACGAGGACGGGGGACGGGGGACGGGGGACGGACCGGGTACGGGGTACGGGGGGCCCGCCTCGCATCGTAAGGGGTGCTCATCCCCATCGGGCAATACGGCCCTTCGACCCGCCGCACCGCCGCGCCGGGTCCGCCGCTGAAATGGGTTCGCCACTCCCGAGCCGCGGGTGAGATCCTGGGCCAGGTATGTCTACTTCCTTCGCCGACCTCCAGACCCTGCTGGCCGACGTCTCGCTGCGTGACGCGCAGCGGCTCGGCCGCCGTCTCGAAGGCGCACGGCGCATCCGTAAGCCCGACGCGCGGCAGGCCGTGCTGGACGAGATCGCGGGTCAGGCCGAGAAGGCCGCCGAGCGGACGCGGCTGCGCGCCGGGCGGATGCCCGCCGTCTCGTACCCCGAGCAGCTGCCCGTCAGCCAGAAGAAGGACCAGATCCTGGAGGCGATACGCGACCACCAGGTCGTGATCGTCGCCGGGGAGACCGGGTCGGGCAAGACGACCCAGATCCCCAAGATCTGCCTGGAGCTGGGCCGCGGTGTCCGCGGCATGATCGGGCACACCCAGCCGCGCCGGATCGCCGCCCGTACGGTCGCGGAACGTGTCGCGGAGGAGCTGGACACACCGCTGGGCGAGGCCGTCGGCTGGAAGGTCCGCTTCACCGATCAGGTCGACCAGGACGCGACGTTCGTCAAGCTGATGACGGACGGGATCCTGCTCGCCGAGGTCCAGACGGACCGCGAGCTGCTCGCGTACGACACGATCATCATCGACGAGGCCCATGAGCGAAGCCTCAACATCGACTTCCTGCTCGGCTATCTCGCCCAGCTGCTCCCCAGACGCCCCGACCTCAAGGTCGTCATCACCTCCGCGACCATCGACCCGGAACGTTTCTCCCGGCACTTCGCGGACGCGCCCATCGTGGAGGTCTCGGGCCGTACGTACCCGGTCGAGGTCCGCTACCGGCCCCTGCTGGAGGAGGACGGCGACGAGGGCGACCGCGACCAGATCACCGCGATCTCCGAAGCCGTGGACGAACTCCAGCGGGAGGACCCCGGTGACATCCTGGTCTTCCTCTCCGGCGAGCGCGAGATCCGCGACACCGCCGACGCCCTGCAGAAGCTCCAGCACCGGAACACCGAGGTTCTGCCGCTCTACGCCCGGCTCTCGCACGCCGAGCAGAACCGGGTGTTCCAGAAGCACAGCGGACGCCGGATCGTCCTCGCGACGAACGTCGCCGAGACCTCGCTGACCGTCCCCGGCATCAAGTACGTGATCGACCCGGGCAACGCCCGGATCTCCCGCTACAGCCATCGCACCAAGGTCCAGCGGCTGCCGATCGAGAAGATCTCCCAGGCCAGCGCCAACCAGCGCAAGGGCCGCTGCGGCCGTACGTCGGACGGCGTCTGCATCCGGCTCTACTCCGAGGAGGACTTCGAGTCGCGCCCGGAGTTCACCGACGCCGAGATCCTCCGTACGAATCTGGCGTCCGTCATCCTCCAGATGACCGCGGCCGGGCTCGGCGACATCGAGAAGTTCCCGTTCATCGATCCGCCGGACCACCGCAATATCCGCGACGGTGTGCAGCTGCTCCAGGAGCTGGGCGCGTTCGATCCGTCGCAGGCCGCGCAGAAGGATCCGAAGAAGCGGCTCACGCCGCTCGGCCGCAAGCTCTCCCAGCTCCCCGTGGACCCGCGGCTGGCCCGGATGGTCATCGAGGCCGACCGCAACGGCTGCGTACGCGAAGTGATGGTGATCGCCGCCGCGCTCTCCATCCAGGACCCGCGCGAGCGGCCCGTCGAGAAGCAGGCCCAGGCAGACCAGCAGCACGCCCGGTTCAAGGACGAGACGTCCGACTTCCTGGCCTTCATCAATCTCTGGCGCTACATCAGGGAGCAGCAGAAGACGCTGTCCTCCTCGGCCTTCCGCCGGATGTGCAAGTCGGAGTATCTGAACTTCCTGCGGATCCGCGAGTGGCAGGACATCTACGCGCAGCTGCGTACGGTCGCCAAGCAGATGGGTATCCACCTCAACGAGGAGGACGCGGCGGACCAGCCCATCCATGTCTCGCTGCTGGCCGGGCTCCTCTCGCATATCGGGATGAAGGATGTGAAAGACGGCGCCAAGAACGAGTATCTGGGCGCCCGCAGCGCGAAGTTCGCGGTGTTCCCCGGCTCGGCGCTTTTCAAGAAGCCGCCGCGCTTCCTCATGTCCGCCGAGCTGGTGGAGACCTCCCGGCTCTGGGCGCGAGTCAACGCGAAGATCGAGCCCGAGTGGATCGAGCCCCTGGCCGGCCATCTCCTCAAGCGGACGTACAGCGAGCCGCACTGGGAGAAGGACATGGCGGCCGTGATGGCGTACGAGAAGGTGACGCTGTACGGGGTGCCGATCGTCGCCCAGCGCAAGGTGAATTTCGGCCGAATCGACCCGGAGGCGTCCCGGGAGCTGTTCATCCGCCACGCGCTGGTCGAGGGCGACTGGCGCACGCACCACCAGTTCTTCCATGACAATCGCAAACTCCTGGGCGAGGTCGAGGAGTTGGAGCACCGCGCCCGGCGCCGCGACATCCTCGTGGACGACGAGACGCTCTACGACTTCTACGACCGGCGGGTGCCGGACGAGGTGGTCTCCGGCGCGCACTTCGACTCGTGGTGGAAGAAGAGACGCCGCGAGGAGCCGGAGCTGCTCGACTTCGAGCGCTCGATGCTCATCAACGAGAGGGCCGGCTCGGTCACCAAGGACGACTACCCGGACTCCTGGCGGCAGGGGCCGCTCAAGTTCCGGGTGACGTACCAGTTCGAGCCGGGTACGGACGCGGACGGCGTGACCGTCCATGTCCCGCTCCATGTGCTCAACCAGATCACCTCCGAGGGCTTCGACTGGCAGATCCCGGGCCTGCGCGAGGAGGTGGTCATGGAACTGATCCGCTCCCTGCCCAAGCCGATCCGCCGCCACTACGTGCCCGCGCCGAACTACGCCAAGGCGTTCCTGGAGCGGGCCGTGCCCCTCCAGGAACCGCTGCCGGTGACACTGGCCCGCGAGCTCCAGCGGATGGTCGGGGTGCCGGTCACGGCCGACGACTTCGATCCCGCCCGGATGCCCGACCATCTCAGGATCACGTTCCGTATCGTCGACGAGCGGCGCCGCAGGGTCGCCGAATTCGCCGAGGGGAAAGACCTGGAGGCGCTCAAGCTCCAGCTGCGCCCCAAGGCCCGCCAGGCGCTCTCCAAGGCCGCCGCGGCCACCGCCGAACGCTCGGGCGGCGAGGCGATCGAACGTACGGGGCTGACGGAGTGGACGATCGGCACGCTCTCCCAGGTCTTCGAGACCCGGCGGGCCGGCCAGCCGGTCAAGGCGTACCCGGCGCTGGTCGACCAGGGCGCGACCGTGGCCGTGCGGCTCTTCGACACCGAGGCGGAGCAGCGGCAGGCGATGTGGGCGGGTACGCGCCGGCTGATCCTGCTGAACATCCCGGTGAACCCTGCGAAGTTCGCCTCCGACAAGCTCACCAACCAGCAGAAGCTGGCGCTCTCCCGCAATCCGCACGGCTCCATCCAGGCGCTCTTCGACGACTGCGCCATGGCCGCCGCCGACAAGCTGATCGCGGACCACGGGGGTCCGGCGTGGGACGAGGAATCGTTCCGGAAGCTGTACGACAAGGTGCGCGCCGATCTCGTCGACGCGACCGTACGGACCATCGGGCAGGTCCAGCAGATCCTGGCCGCCTGGCAGGCCTGTGAGCGCCGTCTGAAGGCCACGGGCAGTCCGACGCTGATCAACAACGTCCAGGACGTCAGGGACCAGCTGGCGGCCCTCGTACCGGCCGGCTTCGTCACCCGCACCGGGCTGCGCAGACTGCCCGACCTGATGCGCTATCTCGTCGCGGCGGACCGCCGGCTCCAGCAGATGCCGACGAACGTCCAGCGCGACACCACCCGCATGGCGAAGGTCCATGAGATGCGGGACGAGTACGCCTGGCTGCTCGAACAGCTCCCGCGGGGACGACCGGTGCCGCAGCAGGTGCTGGACATCCGCTGGATGATCGAGGAGCTGCGGGTGAGCTACTTCGCGCACGCGCTGGGCACCGCGCAGCCCGTCTCGGACAAGCGGATCATCAAGGCGATCGACGCGGCGGCGCCGTAACGCGTTCATGGCGGAGGGTGCGCGGGGAGTGAGTTCGACCGGACCCTCCGAGCTGCTGTAGAGTCTCGTTTCGCAGCCGCCGGTACGGGGCCGCGAAACCTGGTCCTGTGGAGCAGTTTGGAGTGCTCGCCACCCTGTCAAGGTGGAGGCCGCGGGTTCAAATCCCGTCAGGACCGCAGTAGCAGTGAGGAAGAGCCCGTATCCACATCGGATGCGGGCTCTTCCGCTGTCCCCCCTCACCACCCCGTTCACAGGTGACCCCATTGCATACGGCAAGCGCCGTCGACGCCCTGGTCACGCGGCAGTAATGGCGTACCCAAATCGACCGGGCCGGGGCCGCGTCTCCTTGACGAGGCCAACGGCCGGGGGTACCTAAGCAGAAGGGCCCCACGCTCACCGCATCCACGGGCCCGCACCGGGGGTGGTGTGCGTGACGGCATCGACGACCAAGCATGAGACCCGCGCGCTGTTGCGCGCCCATCTGGCGGCCGCGTCCGGCCGACCGCATCGCACCGGGTACTGCCCGATCTGTCATCGCCTCCAGCGGCTCGCCATGGAGTCCTCGGCGAACGACGATCTTTTCCTCGAAGAGTGCTTCCTGGACGACGAGTTAGCCGAGGGCCAGGCCGCCTCGGCTCCGTGACCGACCGTACGAGCGCGATCCATCCGGTAGCGCTCCCACTGTTGGCAAGACTTTCGCGGTGTGACGCTAGTCACCGAATGAGTTTCTGGAATGACGGCGCTTACACCCCACCTACAATCGACCAATTTAATATGTGCAATTGCACCCTCTCCCGAACCCCTCCGGAGGTGCCTTCGACACCCCCCGCACAGCGCCCCAACAGGGCCGGGACACCGCCTCCCCGGCGCACAAAAAAGATCGCGCTGGACCCGGCGGAGTCCAGCGCGATCGACGACTTACCCCGTGATGCGAGGGCATGGGGCCTGTTGGGGCAGGCGCCCGTCGTGTGGAGCTATGGGTCGGGACGACCGAGTTTGGGGGACCCGGCTGTGCCCTGCTTGTAGTTGCGCCCTAATGAGCCTTACTGAGTTGTTCAGGCCTCGCTGCGCTGCTGCGGAATACCCGCAAGCAGTGCGCGGACCTCTGCCTCGCGATACCGGCGATGCCCACCGAGCGTGCGGATGGACGTGAGCTTGCCGGCTTTTGCCCAGCGAGTGACCGTCTTCGGGTCCACGCGGAACATCGTGGCAACCTCAGCCGGGGTCAGCAGCGGCTCGGCATCAGGGGTGCGAGCGGTCATGAGCGGCCTCCTCGGGAGAACCGAACCATCTCGGTTCTTTCCTCTAAATTCTGCACCTTGACCCGCGTTGCCCGAAATGGCGGACGCGGGCCGAGTCGGTTATAGGACGAACGGCTTGTCCTCGGCACTACAACTACACCATCCGTCCAGCCACGTCGGCCAAACCGATGGAATTGCCCTCTGAGGTGTTCATCAGTGGCGGAAGCCGATGGACCATGCCATAGCGGACAGTCACGTCACAGATACGATCAGTCACAGAGCGATCAGGAGTCAACAGACCCCCCATATAGAGTGCAATGCTGAGCGTTCCGCCCACACTTGGACGGAAGGAACCCTCCCCGGACTCCTTGTCCTATTTTGACACGAGGGTGGGTGATGGGCGCAAGAGCCCCGTTAGTGCGGTCCGTCACGCTTGAGGCAAAGGCCCGGATCGGGACCTCTGCCCTAGGCCCGGTTCACCGCCCGTGAAGGACCGCGCACTGCCCGTTTCGGCGCCCGTTTCCCTGCGCCCGCTGCCCGTCACCCTCCGCCGCGCGGGAGTCGGGAAGGGAGACGGAGGATGAACACGGATGAACTCAGTTCGCGAACTGGCGGTCCCGGACCGCCCGCCACCGCTCCGTGAGCCGTCCGTACGCCTCCCCGGCACCCTCGTCGTCCCCGTCCCGCAGCGCCGTGATCGCCGCCGCCACATCGGCCGCCGAGTGGTCCTCGGCAAGCTGAGCGCAGGACAGTACGTGCACCAGACCTCCGTAGTCCAGTTCGACCAGTGAGCGCGGATGGAACTCCTCCAGCCAGCGCCCGACGTCCACCAGGCCGTCGATCAGCGGACCGTCGTCCACGGTGTCCCGCAGGGTTTTCAGCGAGCGGGCCAGCCGGCGCCTGGCCTGCACCATCGGGGTCCGGTACCGCAGCACGCGCGCGCCGCCCGGTTCCGTACCGCCCCGCTCGGCCCCGTCCGGTTCGGCGCCGTCCGGCGCCGCCCCACCTGGCTCAAAAGTGCGCTCGTCATCGGAGAAGAGCGTGAACCAGCGCACCGGCACCTGCCAGACGGCCGTCCGGATCCACGGCCGCGCGTCCGGGTTGCTGTCCCGCCAGCGCTCGTAGTCCTTCGCCGCCTGCCCGCGCACCACCGGCGGCAGTACCGCGTCCAGCAGCGGTACGGGCAGCAGCTCCCCCAGCTCCTCAAGCGCCAGCCAGCCGCGCAGCCGCGTCCGCCAGGGACAGACGCACACCACACCGTCCACCTCGGTGATGAAGGCGTCCGCGCTCTCGTGCACCGGCACGGGCACCGGCGGAGTGGGCAGCAAGTCGGCCAGGGAGCGCCGTAGTTCGTCCTGTGCGGTCGGTGTTCCGTCCCGGGCGGCGTAGCGTCGCCAATGGCCGCGCTCGGGCTCGGCGAAGGCCGCCAGCGGCTCGTAGACCCGCAGGTAGGACGCGTAAGGGACGAGAACTGAAGACACCGCAGGCATGCGGCGCATCGTCCCATGCCCGTACCCCACAAGGGGGTGATCCTCGGCACTGCGGCTGATCTGCGCCCCCGCAGGAATTACTCTCTTGCTTGCTCGACCGCCCAACCGTTCAACGGTCCCTCCCCCACCCAGCAGGAGGGGCCTTCCCACCGCCGCTTCGTACTTGGGAGTCACCACAGTGACCGATGTGACCGGCGCTCCTGTCGACGTACTGCACACCCTGTTCCGTTCGGAGCAGGGAGGCCACGAGCAAGTCGTGCTCTGCCAGGACCGTGCCAGCGGCCTCAAGGCCGTTATCGCCATCCATTCGACCGCCCTGGGCCCCGCCCTGGGCGGCACCCGTTTCTACCCCTACGCGTCCGAGGAAGAGGCCGTCGCCGACGCGCTGAACCTCTCCCGGGGCATGTCGTACAAGAACGCCCTGGCCGGGCTCGACCACGGCGGCGGCAAGGCCGTGATCATCGGGGACTCCGCCCAGATCGAGGGCGGCAGAAGGACCGAGCTGCTGCTGGCCTACGGCCGGTTCGTGGCCTCGCTCGGCGGCCGGTACGTCACCGCCTGCGATGTCGGCACGTACGTCGCGGACATGGACGTCGTGGCGCGCGAGTGCCGGTGGACCACGGGACGGTCCCCGGAGAACGGCGGGGCGGGCGACTCCTCGGTCCTGACGGCCTTCGGGGTCTTCCAGGGCATGCGGGCGAGCGCGCGGCACCTGTGGGGCGACCCGTCGCTGCGCGGCCGTACGGTCGGGGTCGCGGGCGTCGGCAAGGTCGGGCGGCATCTCGTGGAGCATCTGCTCCAGGACGGCGCGCAGGTCGTCATCACGGACGTACGGGAAGAGTCGGTCACCCGCATCACCGACCGCCATCCCCAGGTCGCCGTCGTCGCCGACAACGACGCGCTGATCCGCACCACGGGCATGGACATCTACGCCCCGTGCGCCCTCGGCGGCGCGCTGAACGACGAGTCCGTGCCCGTCCTCACCGCGGCCGTGGTGTGCGGAGCGGCCAACAACCAGCTCGCCCACCCCGGTGTCGAGAAGGACCTCTCGGACCGCGGGATCCTCTACGCGCCCGACTACGTGGTGAACGCCGGCGGAGTGATCCAGGTCGCCGACGAACTGAACGGGTTCGACTTCGACCGGTGCCACGCGAAGGCCGCGAAGATCTTCGACACCACGCTGGCGATATTCGCACGTGCGAAGGAAGACGGTATTCCGCCGGCCGCCGCGGCGGACAGGATCGCCGAGCACAGGATGGCGGAAGCCCGCCACCGCTGACCGTGCGCGAGGCCCGCGTGACCTGCGCGGGACCGCGCGGGGGGCCGTTCGGGAGACCAGACTCACGCCGGTCGGCGGGTCGCCCGGCAAGAAGAGGTTAAAATCGCAGCTGACCAGCGAGGACGGGGCGCCTCGTTGGTCCTGCGGAAAGGCGCGTCATGCGGGCGGCGTACCGTATGGCCGCGGAAGCAGGTACCGTTGAAGCCCTACGGACGGGTCTCTCCGCGGAGAGCTCGTTCTGATTCATGAACGCGTGTCAAGACTCTGGGGCCGTCGAGCCCCGTCACCGAGGGGGTCGAGCCATGGGGCGCGGCCGGGCCAAGGCCAAGCAGACGAAGGTCGCCCGCCAGCTGAAGTACAACAGCGGCGGGACTGACCTGTCGCGTCTGGCCAACGAGCTGGGCGCATCGCCTTCAAGTCAACCACCGAACGCGGAGCCGTTCGAGGATGACGAAGAGGAAGATGACCCGTACGCACAGTACGCGGATCGGTACAACGACGACGAGGACGAGGACGACGAGTCCGGACCCTCGACGCGGCGCCGCGGCGCTTGACGTCCTTATACGTCGATATACCCCGAGCAGTAGCTCATTGCCCGGTCCTGGGCGGTAGTCCGGGACCGGGTTCTGTGCTGTCCGCTTCTGCCCGGTCCCGTACCGTCCTGGGGCCCCGGCGATGCCGGGGCGGCCCCCAGGACAGACAGGTCTGTCCGCACTCAGCCCGCGTAGTCACTCAGCGCGCGTAGTCGCCGGTCAGCGTGGCGCCGGTGGAGCGGCCGGCCCGCTCGGTGATCTCTCCGGCGACCCAGGCGTCCACCCCTCGGTCGGCGAGCGTGGTGAGCGCGGCGCCGGCCGACTCCGCCGGGACGACGGCCATCATGCCCACGCCCATGTTCAGCGTCTTCTCCAGCTCCAGGCGCTCCACCCGGCCCGCCGTTCCGATGACGTCGAAGACCGCGCCGGGCGTCCAGGTCGAGCGGTCCACCGTGGCGTGCAGTCCGTCCGGGATCACCCGGGCCAGATTGGCCGCCAGACCGCCGCCGGTGATGTGGCTGAACGCGTGCACCTCGGTGGTCCTGGCGAGCGCCAGACAGTCCAGCGAGTAGATCTTGGTCGGTTCGAGCAGTTCCTCGCCGAGGGTGCGGCCGAACTCCGCGACCTCGCGGTCCAGCGACCAGCCGGCCCGGTCGAAGACCACGTGCCGGACCAGCGAGTACCCGTTGGAGTGAAGACCGGAGGACGCCATGGCGATCACCGCGTCACCCGTACGGATACGATCCGCGCCGAGCAGCCGGTCCGCCTCGACCACACCCGTACCGGCGCCCGCGACATCGAAGTCGTCCTCGCCGAGCAGTCCCGGGTGTTCGGCGGTCTCGCCGCCGACCAGGGCGCAGCCGGCCAGCACACAGCCTTCGGCGATGCCCTTGACGATGGCGGCGACGCGCTCGGGGTGGACCTTGCCGACACAGATGTAGTCGGTCATGAAGAGGGGCTCGGCGCCGCAGACCACCAGATCGTCGACGACCATGCCGACCAGATCGTGACCGATCGTGTCGTACACGCCCATCTTGCGCGCGAGATCCACCTTCGTACCGACGCCGTCGGTGGCTGAGGCGAGCAGCGGGCGCTCGTAGCGTTTGAGGGCGGAGGCATCGAAGAGGCCGGCGAAGCCGCCGAGGCCACCGAGCACCTCGGGGCGCCGGGTCTTCTTCACCCACTCCTTCATCAGCTCGACCGCGCGGTCACCGGCTTCGATATCGACGCCCGCGGCGGCATAGCTGGCACCAGTAGTCGTTTCGGACATGGCTGGGTACTTTCCTGTCGTCTTGCGGTCGTCTGTTGGGACGGACGGTCACGGGCGGGGAGGGACGCGGGCGGCTACGGGCGGCGGAGCGCGTCCGTGGCGGCGGTGTTGGCCGGGCCCGCCGCCAGCTCGGTCTCCAGCAGCTGCTTGCCGAGGAGCTCGGGGTCGGGAAGATCCATCGGGTACTCGCCGTCGAAACAGGCGCGGCAGAGGTTCGGCTTGGCGATGGTCGTCGCCTCGATCATCCCGTCGAGGGAGATGTACGCCAGGGAGTCGGCCCCCATGGAGACGCCGATCTCCTCGACCGTCATACCGTTGGCGATCAGCTCGGCGCGGGTGGCGAAATCTATCCCGAAGAAGCACGGCCACTTCACCGGGGGCGACGAGATCCGGATATGGACCTCGGCGGCGCCCGCCTCACGGAGCATCTTGACCAGGGCGCGCTGGGTGTTGCCGCGGACGATCGAGTCGTCGACGACGACCAGACGCTTGCCCCGGATGACTTCCTTCAGCGGGTTCAGCTTGAGGCGGATGCCCAGCTGGCGGATGGTCTGGGACGGCTGGATGAAGGTCCGGCCGACATAGGCGTTCTTGACCAGGCCCGAGCCGTACGGGATACCGCTGGCCTCCGCGTAGCCGATCGCGGCCGGGGTGCCGGACTCCGGGGTCGCTATGACGAGATCCGCCTCGACCGGAGCTTCCTTGGCGAGTTTCCGCCCCATTTCGACCCGGGACAGATAGACGTTCCGTCCGGCGATGTCCGTATCGGGACGGGCCAGATAGACATACTCGAAGACACAGCCCTTGGGCTTCGCTTCCGCGAATCGCTGCGAACGGAGACCGTTCTCGTCGATGGCGATCAGCTCGCCGGGCTCAATCTCCCGAACGTACGAGGCGCCGCAGATGTCGAGAGCGGCGCCCTCGGAGGCGACGACCCAGCCACGCTCGAGCCGGCCGAGGACCAGCGGGCGGATGCCCTGGGGGTCGCGGGCGGCGTAGAGCGTGTGCTCGTCCATGAAGACGAACGAGAAGGCGCCCTTGACGTCGGGCAGCACCTTGGCGGCGGCGTCCTCGACCGTGAGGGGCTTGCCGTCCTCGTCGACCTGGCTGGCGAGCAGCGCGGTGACCAGGTCGGTGTCATTGGTGGCGGCGACGCGGGTCGTCCGGCCGTTCTCCTTGGGCAGATCGGCGACCATCTCGGCGAGCTGGGCGGTATTGACCAGATTGCCGTTGTGGCCGAGCGCGATGGAGCCGTGGCCCGTGGCCCGGAAGGTCGGCTGCGCGTTCTCCCACACCGAGGCTCCGGTGGTGGAGTAGCGGGCATGGCCCACCGCGATATGGCCGAGGAGCGAGCTGAGGGAGGTTTCGTCGAAGACCTGCGAGACGAGACCCATGTCCTTGAAAACCAGGATCTGGGACCCATTGCTCACTGCGATGCCCGCGGACTCCTGTCCACGGTGCTGCAGGGCATACAGTCCGAAATAGGTGAGCTTGGCGACCTCTTCGCCCGGGGCCCAGACTCCGAAGACGCCACAAGCGTCCTGGGGGCCTTTCTCTCCGGGGAGCAGGTCGTGGTTGAGTCGTCCATCACCACGAGGCACGCCACCGAGTGTAGGCGAGATCGACCACTGGTCCGAATTGGGGATACGGACCGGCCCCCCGCCGGCCCTCGGACTACTTGCCCGGAGCGGGCGCGGTGGCGCTCAGCCCCTGGCCGTCGGCGGCCGTGAGGGCCAGCCCGCGGTGACGCAGCTCATAGGAGACCTTGCCCTCCAGCACCTTCTGAACCTGGCGTTCCAGGGTCATTTCGGGCCCCGGGCAGAGCTTGCGGGTGGAGCTGACCCGGCCGATCGTGAGCGTGGCCGGAGCACCGGACGCGGACTCGGAGAGCCGCGCGGGCGCGCTGAAGGAGTTGCAGCCGAGGCTGCCCTCCATGGACAGGTCCTTGCCGTCCTTACGGAACGTGAAACGCGCCTTGCCATCCGTCCCCTTGGGCAGGGAGGTCGCGGTGGCGCCCTGGGCCAGCGCGTCGACGGTCCACTCGGTGCCCACGAGGGGCGCGGGGGGCTCGGAGGTGAGGGCGATCGCGTCGCCGTCGGCGGTGGTGAGCGTGAGCCGTTTGTCCTGGACAGTGGCCTTGAGCCGGCCGGAGAACGCGCCGTCCAGCGCCTTCTCGAAGGTCTCCAGCTCCTTCGGACAGCCGATCAACGTGGTCTCCTTCTCGCCCACGGTGATCGTGTCGCCCTCGACGGTGACATCCGCGCCGATGGAGTTGCAGCCCGTCGTCGCGCTGGCCCGGCCCTGGGAGTCGATCTCCACGCTGGCACCGGCGGGGGCCGCGGTCTTCCGGCCGCCGACGGTCACGCTGTCGACGTTCCAGCGCACGTCGGTGAGGGCGGTCTCGGTCCGTACCTCTCCGCCGGAGCCCGCGCCGGCGCCCGATCCGGAGCCCGATCCGGACTCCGTACCGCAGGCGGTCAGTGTGAGCAGAGCGACGGTAGTGACGGCTGTGACAGTGGTGAGTGGGGTGATCCGCTGCTTCGGCATACCCCTGGGACGGGACAAGCGGGGCTCCGGTTCCGCCGGTTCTGCCTCTGTCGCCCGGGTGGCGGGGTCCCGTCACCCCATGAGCGGGAGCAGCCCGGCCAGATCCGCGCGCTCTCCACTGGCCCTGACCCGCGCCGTGTCGAGCGCGTCGCGCCAGGTCGTACGCCCGGTGGCGAGCCTGACCCAGGTCAGCGGATCGGTCTCCACGACATTCGGCGGCGTCCCACGGGTGTGCCGCGGCCCCTCCACGCACTGCACCACGGCGTACGGCGGGATCCGTACCTCGGTGGAGGCCCCGGGCGCCTTCACCGCGAGGGCGTCGGCGAGCAGCCGCGTACAGGCGGCGAGCGCCTGCCGCTCGTACGGGACGCTCAGCCCGGTCGCCCGGTTCAGGTCGTCGGTGTGGACGATCAGCTCCACGGTCCGGGTGACCAGATAGTCCCCGAGGCGGATGGCCCCGATCCGGGTGGCCAGCAGCCGGTCGTCCGGGGCGCCCGGCAGCAGCGCGGCGATCCGGGTTCCGGCACGCTCGAACAGCTCGTCGGGGGTGGCGGACGCGGCGAGCGCGCGAATGTCCTCGGAGATGGCCGTGGCGTGGGTGGCGGTCGTGAACGGCCACTCGGGCAGGACGACCACGGGGCCGGGCGGCGGTCCGGGGTATTCGGGCTGTTCGAGATAGCGGTTGACGGACTCCACGGCCATGCTGAGATGCGCGGCCAGCTCGCGAACGGTCCAGTCGCCGAGCGCGGTCGGCAGCGCGAGCTGCTCGGGGGTGAGCCCGGCGACTGCCTCGCGTACGGTCCCGAACTGGGTCAGGACAGCGGTCCGGATCTTGGCGGAGTCGTAGCTGCGCAGACGCTTCTTGGCCGGTGGCATGGCGCGAGCATATGCGCGGCCCCCGGCCGGCCGCCGGGGTCCTTACGTATCCCCGCCACGACTGGCGCGAAGTGACCGCGACGGCGCGTGATCCCGGCACCGCCGTTGCGCACCGAATTCCGTCCTGCCCGCTTTCGGTCCGTACGAATGGGGCGAATTCCGGGCGGAAACGCGCGTCCCCGGCGCGGCGGGGATATACGCCGGGCCGCCGACGGGCCCCCGTCCGGTGGAGACCGGGCGGGGGGCTCATCGCCGCGTTCGGAAACGCGGATGCGGCTCGGCTACGGACCCGGATACGGCTCGGATACGGCCGTGCCTCAGGCCAGCAGCGCGGGGATCGTGCCCTCGTGGGCGTCCTTCAGCTCGGCCAGCGTGACGCTGAACTCGTCCTGGATCTCGATCGCCTCGCCGTCCACGACCCCGATCCGGGTCACGGGCAGCCCGCGCGCACCGCACATGTCGGTGAAGCGAAGCTCCTCGCTGCGCGGTACGGAGACGACCGCGCGCCCCGCGGACTCGCTGAGCAGGAACGTGAACGCGTCCAGACCGTCCGGCACGACCAGCCGGGCGCCGTTCCCGCCGCGCAGGCAGGACTCGGTGACCGCCTGGATCAGACCGCCGTCGCTCAGATCGTGCGCCGCGTCGATCATGCCGTCACGGGACGCCGAGATCAGGATCTCGCCGAGCAGCTTCTCCCGGTCCAGGTCCACGGCCGGCGGCAGCCCGCCGAGGTGGTCATGGACGACCTGCGACCAGGCCGAGCCACCGAACTCCTCGCGCGTCTCGCCCAGCAGATAGAGGAGCTGGCCCTCTTCCGCGAAGGCGATCGGCGTACGGCGGTTGACGTCATCGATCACACCGAGCACGGCGACGACCGGCGTCGGGTGGATGGCCGTCTCGCCGGTCTGGTTGTAGAGCGAGACATTGCCGCCGGTGACCGGGGTGCCCAGCTGGAGGCAGCCGTCCGCCAGACCGCGGGTGGCCTCGGCGAACTGCCACATGACGGCCGGGTCCTCGGGCGAGCCGAAGTTCAGGCAGTCGGAGATGGCGAGCGGCGTGGCGCCGGAGGCGGCGACATTGCGGTACGACTCGGCCAGCGCGAGCTGTGCGCCCGTGTACGGGTCGAGCTTCGCGTACCGGCCGTTGCCGTCGGTCGCCATGGCCACGCCGAGGTTCGACTCCTCGTCGATCCGGACCATTCCGGCGTCCTCGGGCTGCGCGAGAACGGTGTTGCCCTGCACGAACCGGTCGTACTGATCGGTGATCCACGCCTTGGACGCCTGGTTAGGCGACGCGATCAGCCGCAGGACCTGCTCCCTCAGCTCGGCGGAGGTCGCCGGACGGGGCAGCTTGTTGGCGTCGTCCGCCTGGAGGGCGTCCTGCCAGTCGGGGCGCGCGTACGGCCGGTGGTAGACGGGACCGTCGTGCGCCACCGAGCGCGGCGGTACGTCGACGATCTGCTCGCCGTGCCAGAAGATCTCCAGGCGCTCGCCCTCGGTCACCTCACCGATGACGGTGGCGATGACGTCCCACTTCTCGCAGATCTCCATGAAGCGGTCGACCTTGTCGGGCTCGACCACCGCGCACATGCGCTCCTGCGACTCGCTCATGAGGATCTCCTCGGGCGAGAGGGTCGCGTCACGCAGCGGCACGGTGTCCAGCTCGACCCGCATCCCGCCCGAACCGGCGGACGCCAGCTCGCTGGTGGCGCAGGAGAGCCCGGCGCCGCCGAGGTCCTGGATACCGGCGACGAGCTTCTCGCGGAAGATCTCCAGGGTGCACTCGATGAGCAGCTTCTCCTGGAAGGGGTCGCCGACCTGGACGGCGGGCCGCTTGGCGGGCCCGGTCGACTCGAAGGTCTCGGAGGCGAGGACGGACACGCCGCCGATGCCGTCGCCGCCGGTGCGGGCGCCGTACAGGATCACCTTGTTGCCGGGGCCCGAGGCCTTCGCGAGGTGGATGTCCTCGTGCTTCATCACACCGATACAGCCGGCGTTGACCAGCGGGTTGCCCTGGTAGCAGGCGTCGAAGACGACCTCGCCGCCGATGTTCGGCAGGCCCAGGCAGTTGCCGTAGCCGCCGATGCCCGCGACGACGCCGGGCAGGACGCGCTTGGTGTCGGGGTGGTCGGCGGCGCCGAAGCGGAGCGGGTCCACGACGGCGACCGGGCGGGCGCCCATGGCGAGGATGTCGCGCACGATGCCGCCGACGCCGGTGGCCGCGCCCTGGTAGGGCTCGATGTACGACGGGTGGTTGTGGGACTCGACCTTGAACGTGACCGCGTACCCCTGGCCGACGTCCACGACGCCCGCGTTCTCACCGATGCCGACGAGCATGGCGTCGCTGGCCGGGGCCTTCTCACCGAACTGCTTGAGGTGCACCTTGCTGCTCTTGTACGAGCAGTGCTCGGACCACATGACGGAGTACATGGCCAGCTCGGCGCCGGTGGGACGGCGCTCCAGGATCTCGCGGATCCGGGCGTACTCGTCCTCCTTGAGGCCGAGTTCCTTCCAGGGCTGCTCGGCCTCGGGCGTGCCGCTCGCGTGCTTGACCGTGTCGAGGGTCTTGATGGTCATCAGGCGCTTACCAGCTTCTTCAGGATCGAGGTGAAGAACCCCAGGCCGTCGGTACGGCCCGTACCGATCAGCGGCTCCACCGCGTGCTCGGGGTGCGGCATCAGGCCGACGACATTGCCCGCCGCGTTGGTGACTCCGGCGATGTCGCGCAGCGAACCGTTGGGGTTGCCGTCCAGATAGCGGAAGGCGATCCTGCCCTCGGCCTCCAGCTCGTCGAGCGTGCGCTCGTCGGCGACGTACCGGCCGTCGATGTTCTTGAGGGGTACGGAGATCTCCTGGCCGGCCTCGTAATCGGCGGTCCAGGCGGTGTCCGTGGTCTCCACCCTCAGCTTCTGGTCACGGCAGATGAAGTGCAGGTGGTTGTTCCTGAGCATCGCGCCGGGCAGCAGATGGGACTCGGTGAGGATCTGGAAGCCGTTGCAGATACCGAGGACCGGCAGACCGGCCTTCGCCTGCTCGATGACCGTCTCCATCACCGGGGAGAACCGGGAGATGGCGCCCGCCCGCAGATAGTCGCCGTAACTGAAGCCGCCGGCCAGCACGACGGCGTCGACCTGCTTGAGGTCCTTGTCGCGGTGCCAGAGGGAGACGGGCTCGGCCCCGGCGATCCGGACGGCTCGCAGACTGTCCCGGTCGTCCAGCGTGCCGGGGAAGGTGACGACTCCGATACGAGAGGTCACTTCGACTCCTCGACCTTCACGATGAAGTCTTCGATGACGGTGTTGGCGAGAAAGGTCTCGGCCATCTCATGGATACGGGCGAGGGCGGCGTCGTCGACCGGCCCTGCCACCTCAAGCTCGAAGCGCTTCCCCTGGCGGACGTCGGCGATCCCCTCGAAACCGAGGCGGGGCAGTGCGCGCTGCACCGCCTGGCCCTGCGGGTCGAGGATCTCCGGCTTGAGCATGACGTCGACTACGACGCGTGCCACTGGCACTCCCGGTGGTGTGGTGCGGCTGGTTCTCGCTGCTGTCTTCTCCGGGGAATCCCCCAGACCCCCCGAGCTCTCTCAGCGTACCCGGCTCGAAAATCTACGCGGGTAGATATGGTGGTTCGCAGATCACGCCGCGATTTCGACCCCGGCGACAACGGGAAAAATCCAGGGAAAAAGTCGCATCCGCCATTGCCGTGGGACACGCTGATGTAATTGGCTGGGCTTCACAATGCGACGCCTGCCGCTGTACAAAGGAATACAGAAGAAAGCAGCATTGCCCCATAACAGCCGGAAGGCCGGTATCACCGCACGTCAGCCGCGTTTCCCGGCGGCGACGGAGGCGGGCGGTACCGCAGGAAAGGACCGATATCCGTGGCGCAACGCGTAGTGGTCACGCTCTCCGACGACATCGACGGAGGAGAAGCGGCGGAAACGGTCACGTTCGGCCTGGACGGGAAGTCGTACGAGATCGACCTCAATCCCGCCAATGCAAAGAAACTGCGCAAGGCCCTGGCACCGTTCATGGCCGCAGGCCGAAAGCAGACAAACGCCAGCAAGCACGGCAAGTCTCGCACCACCTACCAGCACACCACCCTCGCGCCCGACCCGGCGGCGGTCCGCGCCTGGGCGCAGTCCCACAAGATGGAGGTGCCGGCCAGGGGCCGGATCCCCAAGCGGGTGTACGAGGCGTTCCGCGAGGCGAGTTGAGCCCACGGCGCCCGGGTCCGCGGGCTCGGCGCGACCCGGTCCCGCGGACAGTGCGCCCCGAGGCGCACGGAGTTGCACAGCACCCCCATTGATCGGCTAGAGTTTGGACCACGCCGAGGGGCAAGGCCGAAAGGCCAAACCCCAAGCAGCGTGCGGGTGTAGTTCAGTAGTAGAACGCCCCCTTTCCAAGGGGGAGGCGCAGTGTGCAATTCCTGTCACCCGCTCTGCATCGCTCTCCGATCCAGTGGTCCGCTGGTTCATCTGGATCAGGTAGAGTGGTGCTCGCGTCGGACTTCCGACGCAGTGCGGACGTAGCTCAGTTGGTAGAGCGCAACCTTGCCAAGGTTGAGGTCGCCAGTTCGAACCTGGTCGTCCGCTCAGAGATGAAGGCCCCGGTCGCTTTGACCGGGGCCTTCTTCGTTTGTCCCGGTGTCCCGATGTCCCGGTGCGTGTCCGCGCCGCCGATGACAAATGTCATCCGCCGCGATGACACCGCGCACTGCCGTCCCCACCGCTCCGGCGGAAACCTCGAAGCATGATGAACGACGCGGTAATCGAGGTGGAAGAGCTGAGGCGGGCATACGCCGGCGGCTTCACAGCGGTGGACGGTATCTCCTTCTCCGTGGGGCGCGGGGAACTGTTCGCGCTGCTGGGGACGAACGGCGCCGGCAAGACTTCCACCGTCGAACTGCTGGAGGGCCTCGCCCGGCCCAGCGGCGGCACGGTCCGGGTGCTCGGCCATGATCCGTACACCGAGCGGACGTCCGTCCGGCCCCGGATGGGGGTGATGCTCCAGGAAGGCGGCTTCCCGTCCGATCTGACGGTCGCCGAGACCGTACGGATGTGCGCCGGCTGCACCACCGGGGCACGGCCCACCCCCGAGGCGCTGGCTCTGGTGGGGCTCACCCAGCGCTCCGGCGTACGGGTCAAGCAGCTGTCCGGCGGGGAGAAGCGGCGCCTGGATCTGGCGCTCGCGCTGCTCGGCCGCCCCGAGGTGCTCTTCCTCGACGAGCCGACGACCGGGCTGGACGCCGAAGGACGGCGCGACACCTGGGAATTGATCAGGGAGCTGCGGGACGGCGGCACGACCGTGCTGCTGACCACGCACTATCTGGAGGAGGCCGAGACCCTCGCCGACCGGCTGGCGATCATGCACCGGGGCCGGATCGATGTCACCGGCACCCCGGCCGAGGTGACCGCCTCCCGGCCGGCCCGGATCCGCTTCGTCCTGCCCGAGGACATCCCCGCCGGACGGCTCCCGCTGTCCCTGCGGGCGGCGGCCAACGGACGTGCGGTGGAGATCCGTACGCGACGGCTCCAGCGGGATCTGAGCGAACTCCTCCGATGGGCCGAGGAGTCGGGGGTGGAGCTGGAGGCGCTGGACGCGCGGTCCGCCTCCCTCGAAGAGGCCTTTCTCGATATCGCGGCGCGCGGCACGGAAACGACGGAAACAGCGGGAACAGCGGGAACGGTCGGAACGGCGGGAACGGTGGACGCGCGATGAGCACGGTGAGCTCGAAGAAGACGGAAAGCCTCCGGAGCGGGGAAACCGGCATACGGACGACAACGACCGGAGACCGCCTCAAGTCGCTCGGCCGGGCCGAGTTCTCGCTCCTCCTGCGGAACAGAACGGCGCTGTTCACCGCCCTGTTCGTGCCGCTGGGGATGATCGTGGCGATCAGACAGTCGCTCGGCGAGCTCGACCTCGGCGAGACCGGGTTCAGCGCCCTTGAGGCGGCGATGACCGGCGGCATCGGCATGGTGCTGGTGCTGGCCGTCTACGGCAGTCTCACCTCCGCGTACACCGCGCGGCGTGAGGAACTCGTACTCAAGCGGCTGCGCACGATGGAGGCGTCCGACCGGGAGATCCTGATCGGCACCGCGCTGCCGGCGGCCGGGCTGGCGTTCGTACAGTCCGCCGTGATGATCGCCGCCGGAGTCGTGTTCCTCGATGTCCGCGCGCCGCAGCAGCCGGTGGTGCTGGTCGGTGGGCTGCTGATCGGGCTGCTGCTGCTCAGCGCGCTGGCCGCCGTGACCTCCGCGTTCACCCGTACCGTCGAGAGCGCTCAGATCAGCACCATGCCGCTGTTCATGGTCTCGGTGATCGGCTCGGGGCTGTTCATCCCGCTGGAAGCGCTGCCGGAGCGCATGGCCTCGATCTGCGAACTGCTGCCGGTGACCGGGACCATGACACTGATCCGCGCGGGCTGGCTCGGCGGGACGGAAGGGTACGACCTGCTCGGCGCGGCGCTGAGCGCCTTGGTTTGGACCATCCTCTCAGTGTTTGCTGTACAGCGATGGTTCCGCTGGGAGCCACGTCGCTGAGACACGGACACAGGCACCAGGACACCGAGGAAGGGCGCGATGTCCAGACTGACGGGCTGGTGGAACGGCAGGGGCGGGCCGGCCAGGAGCAACATGGTCAAGGTGGAGCTCTACACCCGCTGGACGTTCCATGCCCTCGTGGGCCTCGAAGTCGGCGCGATCGGCGTTCCGCAGCTCTTCGACGGGGCCGGGGGCGAGGTCGGGGGGCAGCTCGGCGGCTGGCTGTTCCTGTTGGTCATCACGCATGCCGTGATCTGCGGTGTGCTGCTGTCCATGGCGATGGACTGGCGTCTCGGCCGACGTGAGCAGCCCGTACGGCTGATTCTGAGCGTTTCCGCGCTGACCGGCGGAGGCATCATCACCCTGCTCGCACTGCGGAATGCCAATTCCATTCCACAGGATCAGAGCTACGCGTTTCTCTTGATGGGGATCGCCGGTTTCGGCCTGGCGGCGATCGCTCTGGGCCTGCGCACGGCGGCGCACAGGGTGTACGCCGTGCTCGGCACGGCGACCGGGACGGCGGTCATGAGTCTGGTGCTGGGGCTGGAGTGGAACAACGCCGTCGCGAACGCGGCCGGGGTCACCGCCACGAGTGCGGCTCTCGCCGTCACCTATGTCTTCTCGGCCTGGTTGGTCAGCGTCGTCTGGGAGCTGGACGAGGCACGCGAGCTGCATACGCGGCTCGCGATCGCGGAGGAGCGACTGCGGTTCGGGCGCGATCTGCACGATGTCATGGGCCGCAATCTCGCGGTGATCGCGCTGAAGAGCGAGCTGGCGGTCCAGCTGGCCGAGCGTGACCGGCCGGGAGCGGTGACCCAGATGACCGAGGTGCAGCAGATCGCGCAGGACTCGCAGCGGGAGGTACGGGAGGTCGTACGCGGCTACCGGGAGGCGGATCTGCACACCGAACTGGAAGGGGCCCGGGGGGTGTTGAAGGCGGCGGGCATCGACTGCCGGATCAACGGCGGCGATGTCGAAGGGCTGTCCGCCGAGATCCAGTCGGCTCTCGGGTGGGTGGTACGGGAAGCGACGACGAATGTGCTGCGGCACGGGGACGCCCGGCGGTGCACCGTACGGCTGTCGCGGACCGGGGAGTCCGAGGAGTCCGGGCCCTTGGCCGGGCGCCGCAGGTCCGGCGATGGGTCCGGCGGTGGGTCCGGCAGCGGATACGGCGGTGGATCCCGCGGCCGGGAGGCGGTCCTGACCGTGGAGAACGACGGGGTGCCGGCCGCCGGCGCCGACGGGTTGGCCGGGAAGGGCGCCGGGCTCGCGCGACGCGGATCGGGACTGTCCGGGAAAGGCTCCGGGCTCGCCGGACTGCGGGAGCGACTGGCCGCGCTGGACGGGACCCTCGAAGCGGGGAGTACGGCGGACGGTTGCTTCGTACTGACCGCGCGGGTGCCGCTGCCGAGGACGGTCACCGAGCCCACGGGGCACACAGGACACCCGGGGCACACCGGGCGCGTCCGTCCCGTGTCCGATGCGGGCGGCGAGGTCGGCAAGGCCGGCGGGACTCTCACCAGTGAGACCGGCGAGACCGGCGAGACCGAGACCGGCGAGGAAGTGACGGTATGAGTCCTGTTCGCGTCCTGCTCGCCGACGACGAGCATCTGATCCGGGGTGCGCTCGCCGCGCTGCTCGCGCTCGAAGACGATCTCGTCGTGGTCGCCGAGGCGGCCTCCGGACCCGAGGCGCTGGCGATGGCACGGGCCCACCGCCCCGATGTGGCCGTACTGGATCTCCAGATGCCCGGCGCGGACGGTGTGAAAGTCGCCACATCGCTCCGTACCGATCTGCCCGGCTGCCGGACGATGATCGTGACGAGCCATGGCCGGCCCGGCCATCTGAAGCGGGCACTGGCCGCGGGCGTACGGGGCTTCGTACCGAAGACGGTGAGCGCGCGGCAGCTCGCCGAGATCATCCGTACCGTCCACGCCGGGAACCGTTTCGTCGACCCCGAGTTGGCCGCTGACGCCATCTCGGCCGGGGACTCGCCGCTGACCGCACGGGAGGCCGAGGTCCTGGAGCTGGCGGCGGACGGAGCACCGATCTCGGAGGTCGCGGAGCGCGCGTCGCTGTCGCAGGGGACCGTACGGAACTATCTGTCGTCGGCGGCCTCCAAACTGGGGGCGGAGAACCGGCATACGGCGGTGCGTCTCGCACGCGAGCGAGGTTGGGTATAGTTGGCTCCGCGCCACGGCGCACGCGGACGTAGCTCAGTTGGTAGAGCGCAACCTTGCCAAGGTTGAGGTCGCCAGTTCGAACCTGGTCGTCCGCTCAGTGCGGAAGCCCCCCGGTCGAATCGATCGGGGGGCTTCTCTGTGTTCCGGTGACGTCGTGTTCCGGTGACGTCGTGTTCCGGTGACGTCTTTCGGCCCCGGCACCGGCCCCGGCTCGTGCGGGGCCGGGGCTTACTGCCAGCTCAGGCCGGTGAGGACTTCGTACGCCTCCAGATACTTCGCGCGGGTCGCGTCGACGATCACCTGCGGCAGCGGGGGCGGCGGCTGCTCGCTCCGGCGGTCCCAGCCGGAGGCCGGGGAGGTCAGCCAGTCGCGTACGTACTGCTTGTCGTACGACGGCTGCGGGTGGCCCGGCTCCCAGGTGGCGGCCGGCCAGAAACGCGAGGAGTCGGGGGTCAGCACCTCGTCGGCGAGGACCAGGTGATCGCCGTCGAAGCCGAACTCGAACTTGGAGTCGGCGAGGATGATCCCCCGGTCGCGGGCGATGTCCCGGGCCCTGCCATAGATGTCGAGAGTCGTCCGGCGCAGCAGGGCGGCGGTCTCCGCGCCGGTCTGGTGGGCCACTTCCTCGTACGGGACGTTCTCGTCGTGATCACCGACGGCCGCCTTGGTGGCGGGCGTGAAGATCGGGGCGGGCAGCTCGGAGCCGTCCGTGAGCCCTTCGGGGAGCGCGAGCCCGCAGACGGTGCGGGTCTGCTCGTACTCGGCGAGGCCCGAGCCGGTCAGATAGCCACGGGCGACGCACTCCACCGGGATCATCCGGAGCGACCGGCAGATGAGCGTGCGGCCGGCCCAGTCGGCGGGGGCGCCCGGGGGAAGGTCGGTGGAGATCACATGGTTGGGCACGAGGTCGCTGAGCTTCTCGAACCACCAGAGCGAGAGCTGGGTGAGCACCCGGCCCTTGTCGGGGAATTCGGTGGGCAGCACCCAGTCGTACGCGGACATTCGGTCACTGGCGACCATCACGAGGTCGCCCGCCTCGTTCCGGTACAGCTCCCGCACCTTGCCGGTGTGGATGTGTACCAGACCCGGCACCTCGACGGGCTCGGGCTTTTCTACGAATCCGGACACGGTTCCTCCCCGTGGTTCTGTCCGATCTGAGAGATCGCCTCGATTCTCCCGTATGCGGGAAGTCCCAGCTCGCAGGGGTGCCGTGAGCCGTTTACTCCATTCCGAAGACGCGCGGCCGGCCGGGTGTGTGGGCGGCGGTTGGGTGTGTGGGCGGTTGGGTGTGTGCGCGGTCGGCTGTGTGCGCGGTCGGCTCCCTGGCCCCTCAGTCCCGCTTGCAGATCCGGTCCAGGAGGTTGGCGGTCGCGCGCTGGATACGGGGATCCACATGACCGGGCCGGTCCAGTGCCGGTGACCACGCGAAGGTTCCCGACGCGAAGACGAGCGCGCCGGACGGGGCCCGGTAGAGCGAGGTCTCCTGGTGGCGCCTGCTGTTGTCGAGATCGCGGTACGGGGAGTGCGCGAGCAGGATCCGGTCCCGGTGTTCGGGGAGCGCGGTGCGCGGGAAGTAACGGTCCGCCTCACCCGCGACCAGACCCTCGATCTCATCGTCCTCGGTCGCGCCGGTGGCTTCCCAGAGCCAGTGATCGGCGTTCCGTACGACCAGGGGGCGGGGCTCGGGGACACGGCCCGCGTACTGGATACCGAGCAGCTGCTGCTCCGGCCGGTCCACCTCACGCCAGAGCGCGGGGCGGCCAGGACCGCGTCGCTTGCGGCAGGTGAGCAGCCGGTCGGGGACGCCGGAGGCCGAGGGTCCCAACTCCACCTGCCAGTACATGGTGTTGGCGGAGAGGAAGACGAGTGAGGTGCCGCCGTCCCGCGCGGCCTCGACCGTCCGGCGCATGGGGACGGACCAGTACTCGTCATGGCCGGGGAAGACCAGGCCCCGGTAGCGGCTGGGGTCGACGCGGCCCGCGTGCAGATCGCGGGTGTCGGCGTAGGCGAGGTCGTAGCCGTACCGCTCGGCCCAGCGGATGAAGTCGTAGGCGTGGCCGACATGGAGGGGCAGCCCCGCGCCCGCGTAGGGGCGGTCGAAGGAGACGGTCGTGGCGGCGTCGCGCTCGCCGAGGAGCCGGCCCTCCTCGTCCCAGGCGTGGTAGAGGCTGGCGCCGGTGTGGCCGTCCTCGGGATAGAGGTTGTAGGCCTGCCAGGTGATGTCGGGGAGGAGCAGGAGCAGGTCGGCGGGGTGGCTGTCGCGGACCGTGAAGGGGATGTGGGAGCGGTAGCCGTCGACCGTCGTGAGGACGGCGACGTAGGCGCCGAGGGCCCAGAACTCCGGGATCTGGAGCCGCCAGGAGAGCCACCAGTGATGGCACGAGACGGTCCGGTCGGCTGCGAGCGGGGGCGGTTGGACGATTCCGGAGAGCCGGGGGCTGGTGATGATCTTGCGGGCGCCGTCGCCGCCGTAGTGCCCGATCCGGTAGATGTCGACCGAGAACTGCTGGGGCGGGTCGACGGTGACATGGAAGTCGATGGCCTCGCCGGGCGCGACGGCGCCGGTGGACGCGAAGCCCTTGATCTGGCGTCGTACGTCGTCGGCGGTACGGGTGCCACCACTGCCTGCGCTGCCGCCGTGATGGCCGCCGTGGTGGCCGTGACCGGCGTGGTTGCCCTGGCCGGCGTGGTTGCCCTGGCTGCCGCTGCCCAGGTGTGGATCGGCGTACCAGGGCACGACATGGCCGGTGTCGTCGAAGTAGTTCTCACTGCCGCGCAGCCAGGGCAGCGGGCCCTGGCCGAAAGGATCGCTGACCGCGTGGGCGAGCGCGCCCGATTCCCACCGCCGGATCTGATCCGCCCCCATGGTGCGCCCCTCCTCCGAGCCCCCGCGCCATCAGGTGGCACGACCGTTGATAAATGCGCCGACGCGAGCGCCGACGCGCCGGTGATACGACCGTTTATCCGGCCGGTGAAGCGGTCGGGTGTAAGCGGCGATCCCCAGCACATCACATTACGCACGCACTCCGTCACCGTTCGTTGCGAATTAACCTTAACGGAAGGCGACAATGGTGATGCACGGTGTGATAAAGGGTGGGCTCCCATCGCCGTGCGCGGGGCTGCGCCGGGCCTGTCGCCGGGCCCATCGCCCAGCCCCGTACCGTGCGCTGTCGTGCGCTGTCGTGCGGCGTAAGGGGATTTCGGGCCCTCGGGCGGGTGCGTGGCGGGTCTGAGCGGCGTGTGGCGGGACTCACACCAGGCGTACGGGCTTCTCGGCCCGTACACCGAGCGAGACCAGCCAGGAACGGAGCGGCTCGGCGTCGCCGCCCTCGACCAGGCTGAGGACGCGCCCGCCCAGATCCGCTCGGCGCTCGCCGTCGATCAGGAGTGCCGGGCCGTCGAGCCAGTCGAGGCCGGGCACGGCGCCCGCCGTATCGACGGCGGAGCAGCAGACCATCGCCGTGACATGGTCGGCGAGCAGCTCACGGCCGCTGCGGGGCGGCTGGAGCGGAAAGAGGGGCAGCGGATCGGTGCCCCAGAGCGCGAGGGCGTCGCTCGCCGCCTCGGCCGGGGCGGACGGGGCCGCCGCCGCCTCCTCGCGGGCCAGCTCCGCGCTGATGCCCGCGGCCAGGGCGTCGCCGGCCTCACAGGCGTCGCCGCCCTCGCCACCGGCCCTGGCGGTCGCAGCCGTTCCGGCGGTGTCGGCGGTGTCTGCTGGTCGGCCGGTGTCGGCGGTGTTGCTGGTGTTGCTGGTGTTGCTGGTGTTGCTGGTTCCGGCCGGGTTGGCAGCTCCGGCGGTGTCGGCTGTTCCGGCCGGGTCGCTGGTCTCGCTCGCCCCTCCGGCCATGGTGAAGCCACGAGTCCCGGTGGGCCCGTCCGCCCCGGCGTCGTGCCGGGAGAGATGGTCGATGACCCGTTCCAGGGTCGGGCCCGGGCTCAGGGCGGAGCCCGCGGGGTCGGCGGAGCACCGTACCCCCATGGTGTCGAGGACGCGGTGCAGCCTGGCCGCTTCCGTACGCCACTTACGGTCGACGACCTCTTCCGGATACTGCTGCCAGTCCACCGGGGACCAGTCCGGGCCCGCCTCGGCCGGGCCGCCGTGGAAGAGGCGGGCGGCCAGCAGGGAGGCCGCCTCGTCGACCACGCCCGGTTCTTCGAGCAGATCGCAGGCGGGACGCTCACCGAGCCGGGAGGCGAAGCCCTCGGCAAGGCTGTCGCGACGGGACAGCTCGGTGAGGGCGGACACCACGCCGGCGTCCAGCCGGGAGGGCCAGCGGCCCATGCGCCAAGCGGGCAGCGCGACCCGAGTCAGCAACCGGTCCCAGCCCGCGTACGCGAGACCGACCTGTTCCTGGGCGACGATCCGCAGACCGTAGTCCACCGCCTGTGCGCGCTCGGACGCGGCTGCCGCCACGCCGCGCTCCATCAGCGCGGCATGCTCGCCGCAGCCGCGCAGCAGCAGCTTGGCGATCCGGCCGACAAAACCCAGCGCCACCCGTCGTATCGGCCCCAAGCCCGGCCGGGACGCGACAGCCACCGCCGCGTCCAGCCCCCGAACGAACCGGCGGGCCGCGGCTATGTCCGGATGCGCCGAGGGTCCCGTACCCGCCACGACCGGGGCCAGTACGGCGCGCAGCTCGGCGACCCGCATCCACCACAGGAACGGCGAGCCGATCACGAGGACGGGGGCGGCGGGGCTCCGCCGGGCGGCGCGCCGACGGCCGCTTCCGAAGCCGGACAGCGCGCGGTGACGCGTAAATGGGTCCGAGTGCGTACGGGAGAGCGCCTCGGCGTGCGCCGGATGCGTACGGTCCTCCAGCCAGCTGTCGCAGTCCGGGGTCAGCGCTATGGCGGAGGGCGCGGGCACATCGAGCCGCTCCGCGAGATCGCGCACCAGCCGGTAGAGGTCGGGGGCGGCCTTCTCGGTGACCGGGACGGTGGGGCTGAGCGCGGGCCTGGCACGGGCGACCACGGCGGCGACGGCGCCCGCGAGCAGCAGCACGGCGAGCGCGAACCCCGTCACGGCCCAGCGCGCGATGTCCCAGCCTCCGCCGCTGATACGGCCCGTGGCCCCGCCGACGAGCAGTACGACGGCGACAGCGGCGGGCAGCAGCGCCACGGCCAGCGCCCTGCTGCGGATGCGCAGCACGGCGAGAGCCCGTACACGGGCGCCCTGAGCACCCATCTCCTCACGGATACCGGAACCGGACATGGTCGGACCTCACCCCCTCTGCCGTGCGGCCTGCGTTGCTCACTCCCCCACTGTGGCACCCGTCACTGACATCGCAATGCCGATGGGCCAAGTGCCGGAAAGCCTGCGCCGCACCCTAGTTGGACCCTGGAGACCCGTCATCCGGATGGCCCAACGGTCACTCGATGGAATGGCTTTGGGTAAAGCTGCTGACGCGCGGGGGTGGGTGAGGCCGTGCGGCGCGGCAGCCCGGCTGGGGCGGGGTGCTCGGGGGGCGGCGGGGCGCGGGGCAGGGGCCGGGGCAGCGGGTGCCGGGCAGGACGGGGCGGGGGCGGGGCAGGGGGGCCGGGGCAGCGGGTGCCGGGGCGGGGAGACGGGGCGCCCGTACGTTCCTCAGGCGCCCGGTCCCGCGGACGGGATCAGGCTCCCGCGGTCTCCGCTGTCCCCGCGGCCTCCGCGATCTCTGTGGCCTCCGCTGCCTCCGCTGCCTCGCGAGCGATGTCCGTGCGGTGCTGGGAGCCCGCCAGACGGATGCGGCGCAGCGCCGTGTACGCGCGCTCCCGGGCCTGCGTCAGGTTCTGGCCCGTCGCCGTCACCGACAGCACGCGACCGCCGGCGCTCACGACCGAGTCGCCGTCACGCCGGGTGCCGGCGTGCAGGACGTACGCGTTGGGTGCATCCTGTTCCGCGATCTCTCCCAGGCCCTCGATCGGGTCACCGGTGCGCGGTGTGTCCGGGTAGTTGTGCGAGGCGACGACCACCGTGACCGCCGCGTCGTCGCGCCAGGTCAGCGGGGGCAGCGCGGCGAGGTCTCCTTCCGCCGCCGCCAGCAGGACGCGGGCCAGCGGCGTCCTGAGCCGCGCCAGGACCACCTGCGTCTCCGGGTCGCCGAAGCGCGCGTTGAACTCGATGACCCGTACGCCGCGTCCGGTGATCGCGAGACCCGCGTACAGCAGCCCCGAGAAGGGCGTACCGCGCCGGCGCAATTCGTTGACCGTCGGCTGGAGCACGGTCTCCAGGACCTCGTCCACCAGCTTGGGGTCGGCCCACGGGAGCGGGGAGTACGCCCCCATGCCGCCCGTGTTGGGGCCCTCGTCGTTGTCGAGGGCGCGCTTGAAGTCCTGCGCGGGCTGGAGCGGGAGGACCGTCTCGCCGTCGGTGATGGCGAAGAGGGAGACCTCGGGGCCGTCGAGGAACTCCTCGATGACGACCCGGTCGCAGCCGATCGCGTGCGCGCGCGCCGCGGCGAGGTCCGCGGTCACGACGACGCCCTTCCCGGCGGCCAGCCCGTCGTCCTTGACGACGTACGGCGGACCGAAGGCGTCGAGCGCGTCGTCGATCTGTTCGGGGGTGGTGCAGACGTAGCTACGGGCCGTCGGAACGTTCGCCGAGGCCATCACATCCTTGGCGAAGGCCTTGGAGCCCTCCAGCTCGGCCGCCTCCCGGGACGGGCCGAAGCACGGGATGCCCGCGCCCCGTACTGCGTCGGCGACCCCGGCCACCAGCGGGGCCTCGGGCCCGACGACGACGAGCCCGGCCTCCAGCTCGGTGGCGAGGCGGGCCACGGCCGTACCGTCCAGCGCGTCCACCGGGTGCAGCTCGGCCACTTCGGCGATGCCGGCGTTGCCGGGCGCGCAGTGCAGAGCGGTGACCTCGGGGTCGAGGGAGAGAGAGCGGCACAGGGCGTGTTCGCGGGCGCCGCCGCCGATGACAAGGACCTTCACGAGGGGCAGCCTAGCCGGGACGGGGCGCCGCTCCGTGTGCGGGCCTCGGACGGTCTTGGACGGGTCGCCGAAAGACGGACCGCTATTCGTTTGTGTATTCCTCCACAACCGTCGCTCCCAGCTCGCGCACGATCAGTTCGTGGCCGGAGAGCGCGGAGTCGACGAGATCCGGATCGTCCTCCTCCGGAATGTCGTCCTCCGGTGCCACGGGGGGCTTCGTGGGCGTGACGGGTCTGTTGTCGGTCCGCTCCGGGCGGTCGGGGCCGTTCTGGCGCTGGGACTCGGATCGCGCCGTACCGGGACCGGCCGGGCCTTGGGACGCGGGGGCGGACGACGGCTGCGAGGAGTGCGCGGGCTGGGCGGGGCGCTGTGCCTGCGGGGCTGCCTGGGCGGCCAGGGCGGCGTTCGAGGCGGAGGGGGCGCCGCCGTAACCGCCACCACCGCCCCCGTACCCACCGCCGGAACCGGGCGCGCCCGCGCCGCCTGGGCCGCCTGGGCCGCCCGCGCCCCCGCCATAGCCGCCACCGGGGGCGGAGCCGCCGTAACCGCCACCGCCTCCGCCGCCTCCGGCCGGGGGCGCGGCGGTGCCGCCCGACGGGTCGACGATCGCCTCGATCTTCCACTGCACATGGAACTGCTCGGAGAGCGCCTGCTTGAGGACGTCCTCGCTGCCACTGCTCGTGAAGTTGTCGCGGGCGCCCGCGTTGATGAAGCCGACCTGGAGTGTCGTGCCGTCGAACCCCGCGACCTGCGCGTTCTGGCTGAGCAGGATCCAGGTGAAGCGCCGGCGGTTCTTCACGGCCTCCAGGATGTCCGGCCACATGTTCCGTACCTGACCGGCGCCCTGTGTCATCCCGGGGGCCGGCGCGGCGGCGGCGGGCTGGGGAGCGGCCGGCGCGGACGCGGGTCCCGGCGTCGGTGCGGCCCCCTGCCCCTGTCCGGGGGCCGACGCGGTGGGCCAGCCGCCGGGACGGCGCCCCGGAGCCTCCGGCGCCGCGGCGGAGGGCCAGGCACCGGGCCGCTGCGGCTCGGCGACGGGGGCGGGGGCGGCGGCGGGGGCCGATGGGGGCGCGGGCGGCTGCGGAACGGCGGGCGCCGGAGCGGCATGCTGCGCGGCCGGCGGTACGGGCGCGGGCGGTCCAGGCATGGCGGGCGATACGGGCGCGTGCGCCTCGGGCCCGGGGACGTACCCCGTGGCGGGACCGGGCCCCCCGGCCGAGAACGCGGCCCCCGCGACGGAGGCGGTCGCCCCCGCCCCGCGCTCCAGCCGGTCGAGCCGCGCCTGAATCGACCGCTCGTCGTCGAAGGCCGCGGGCAGCAGCACCCGCGCGCAGATCAGCTCCAGCTGAAGCCGCGGCGAGGTGGCGCCGCGCATTTCCGTGAGCCCGGTGTTGACCAGGTCGGCCGCCCGGCTCAGCTCGGCGGCGCCGAAGACCGACGCCTGGGCCTGCATCCGCTCGACGACATCGGCGGGCGCGTCGATCAGCCCCTTCTCCCCGGCATCCGGCACGGCGGCCAGAATGACCAGGTCCCGCAGCCGCTCCAGCAGATCGGCGACAAAGCGCCGCGGGTCGTTTCCGCCCTCGATGACCTGCTCCACGACCTCGAACGCCGCGGCCCCGTCCCCCGCCGCGAACGCGTCCATCACCGAATCGAGCAGCGACCCGTCCGTATAACCGAGCAGGGCCGTCGCCATGGCGTACGTCACACCGTCCTCGGCCGCGCCCGCGAGCAACTGATCCATGACGGACATCGAGTCACGCACGGACCCGCCACCGGCCCGTACGACCAGCGGCAACACCCCATCGGCGACCGGGATCCGCTCCTTCCCGCACACCTCGCCGAGATAGTCGCGCAGCGTCCCCGGCGGGACCAGCCGGAACGGATAGTGATGCGTACGCGACCGGATCGTGCCGATGACCTTCTCGGGCTCGGTGGTCGCGAAGATGAACTTGAGATGCTCCGGCGGCTCCTCGACCACCTTCAGCAGCGCGTTGAAGCCCGCCGAGGTGACCATGTGCGCCTCGTCGATGATGTAGATCTTGTAACGACTGCTCGCGGGCCCGAAGAACGCCTTCTCACGAAGATCACGGGCGTCGTCCACACCACCGTGCGACGCGGCGTCGATCTCGATCACATCGATGGACCCCGGCCCGTTCCTGGCCAGGTCCTTGCAGGACTGGCACTCCCCGCACGGCGTCGGCGTCGGCCCCTGCTCACAGTTCAGACAGCGCGCGAGGATGCGGGCGCTGGTCGTCTTCCCACAGCCACGCGGCCCACTGAACAGGTACGCATGATTGACCCGGTTGTTCCGCAGGGCCTGCTGCAGCGGGTCAGTGACATGCTCCTGCCCGATGACCTCGGCGAACGACTCGGGGCGATAACGGCGGTACAGCGCAAGGGACGACACACCTACGACGATATCGGCCCCCTACGACAACGCCCCCCTGCCGCCACCCCCAACACAAGCGCCCCCCACGCACCCGCCAGAGCCAACCTACCCTTGCTGCCTTCCGGCCCTGGGGGAGTTCAGTCAGATAGCGCCACGTGAGGGGCTCCGCACACAGTACCCGATGCGAGAGGCCCGGATCGAGTTCGCGAGCACTCCCCAGCGTCTTGTATTGTTTGCGGCGGAGGATTCGCCTAGTGGCCTAGGGCGCACGCTTGGAAAGCGTGTTGGGGGCAACCCCTCACGAGTTCGAATCTCGTATCCTCCGCCATTGCTCTCACCGGGCAATACGAAGAAGGCCCTGACCAGTCTTGACTGGTCAGGGCCTTCTTCGCGTGCGGATCCGAGACCAGAGCGCTTCACCGACCTGGTGCGCGACGTTCTTCAGCATGGGGCCGGTGACGTGCATGTACCGGGGCCTCATCCGTGCTGAGCCCGGCTCCCATCCCATGATGGCGTCCACCACCACATCCGGGACCCCGAGGAGGAGCAGCACGGTCCCGGCCGTATGACGCGCGTCATGCAGACGTCCGTCTCGTACGCCCGCGTCCTCCAGGAGCTGCTCCCAACGGTGATAGTCCGGTTCTTCGGGATGAGCTCCCGGCGAATCTGCCTGCGGTCCGGGCCGTAGCCGGGCTTCCGGCCGCACTTGTCGCCGCACCCATGCTCGTACCGGGCGCCGACGGTTCTTGCGGATGCGGATGTGTCCGGCGTCCAGGTACACGTCTTCCCACATCAGCCCGAGCGCCTCGCCCTGACGCAGGCCGAGCGTCAGGGCGATGACCCAGCGGGCGCTGTTGCGGAGCTTCGACGCCCCACTGGGCTTGCGCGCTCTGGCCATGAGCCCCTCGGCCTCGGCGAGTGCGGCTCCCTTCACCGTCTCGGCCTCGATGATCCGGGCGCGGGACTCCTCCTGAAGCCGGCGTTCGACGTCGTAGATCGGCTCCGTCATGGCGGCGAACACGTCCGACTTCCGGGAAGCCGGTGGCATCGCCCAGACGAGGTAGAGATTGGACTGCTCACGCCAGCCGGGCCGGATCTCCACATGCACCCGGCCGCCCACTGCCGTGGAGTCGGCGGCCAGCACCATGGTGGCGCCGAGGTCCAGTGGGGTCTGGGTGAACTCGGCTACGGCGGCGACGTGTTCCCCATCCATGGCGTCAGGGCGGATACCGGAAAGACGGGTAGGGCCGCGTGTGTGCCGAGTGGGATCGGGGCCGGCCATCGGTCTGTTGCCCGGATCGTGGCCAGTTCCTCGGCGGCCTGGGCGGCGATGTGATCCGTGCCCGACGCGTCTCGGCGGCCGTACGCGATCAGGCGGGTGCCGGTCTCGATGAGACGGCGCCACTTGGCGACGTCAGGTCCGTTGCAGAGCCTTCTTCATCTCATCGATCAATGCTGCTCGGGCCTGACGGGCGGCTCGCCAGGCAAGGACGTACTCCTGGGAGTCCGAGGCTTTGCCGGCAACCACCGCATCGTGGAAGTCGAGCACCGAGAGGGTTGCGCGACCAGCCTTGTCGACGAGCGTCTGATGGGCCACAAGTTCCAAATTTTGCTGTGCTGCGTAGACTCCGTGCTCGCCAATCGCAACGTGCCCCTTGCCTACATGCTCGGGTGAAGCTTCTGCTCGGGAGAAGGCATCCCTCGCTGCCAAAAGACACGTGAGGTACTCCGTGAAGGCGTTGCGCAGCGTGTCACGATCCCGCTCCGAGCGGTCGCGTCGCCAGCGGACGTGATCGGCAACGAGCGTGGCGAGTACACCAAGGACCGTGCCCACGGCTGTTGCCACAAGCGTCGCCCACTGCATGCGTCCCCCTGAAGTCCTGTACAACCGGCTCTTCCTCTCAGCCAGCAGTACAGCAGCGGAGTACCGCAACTACAGCAACCGTCAGCGACTTGCCCTGTCCCCGTCGGGTCTTACTGCGGCCGATATGACCACTGGCGACCCACCTGCACAGAGCGACGGATCAGAAGTTCCCCGTCGTCCTCCAGGTGCTCCCAGCTATGGCGGCGGAGCGCAGCGACCGATCGCCATCAGGGCTGTGCGGCGCATGGCCGCGGCTGCTGTGCTCAGGTCTACTGACTCGCCCGGCCAGGGACGAGTGCACGCAGCATGGCATGCGTCTCGGGGTCGGTCGAATAGAGGACGGTGCCAGCCAGCCCCCTGGTCAGCAGCACCTTGTAGCTGTTGCGCGCCAGGAGCTCGAACTCCTCCGGTTCAGCCTCCTTCAAGCTGCCGTCTCTGCTCGCTGCCTTGCGGGCACGCCAGCCATTGTCACGCCATACCAGGTCGGGGCCGAAGATAGTGCCGTTCCAGGCGTACTCGAACCCCTGTGCCGTGTATATACAGCCGATCTGCCCGATTCCCCCCGACTCCGTGGCCCACAGCGAGGATGCGGGCACCCCGCCAACGGAACGCTCACTCTTGAGATTCCAGGGCCTCCGCCAGTCTCCGATGACCACGTCATCGACGAGGCTGCCGTCGCTCTTCGGGCTGCTCCACCGCCAGCAGAAGCCGGCAGTCATGCGAGCGGTGTAGCCCGCCTCTTGCTGGGAGCGGAGATAGGTCTCCATCTCCTGGGGAGTGTCAGCGACGAGCAGCTCGAAATCCTTCTCCGGCTGCCACGGCACCGGCCCCCCTGGCTCCAGTCCCAGAAGGCGAAGCACCCAGTTCTCGTAGGCGCGACTGCCACCGCACCGAAACTGGTCGTTCAGATTGACGTGACGGACGATGCAGCCTCTGGCGTGCGCGGCTTGGTCAATCGTCTTGACACTCCCCATCTCTCCCGGGCGCACCACCTGGTGCTCATCGAGCAGGAAGACCGGAACCCTGGCCGCGTCGATGAGTTCCTCAACCTGGCTGCGACCGGCACGGAATGTGTCCGGCGTTCCTTCCTTTCCCGAATGGCGGCGGATTCGGTGCGCCTCGTCACAGATCAAGACATCAAGTCCGTTCTGTTCAGCAGCAGTGAAGTCGAAGAAATATCGGAAAAGCTTCGGAAGCTTGGGGTTCTTCTCGCCAACTACGTGACGGAGCGTCGTGGTGAAAGACCTGGAGCCGGTTGCATGGACGACAGGCCTGCCGTGCATGCTGAAATGACTCATGAGGTTAAGGGCGATCAAGCTCTTCCCCGATCCAGGGCCTCCCGAGACCACAATGACTTCTTTCTGGTCCGCTCGACGCGCAGCGGCAGCCGCACGTTTCACCAAGGATGCTGCCACCTGCTGCTCATCGACTAGAAGGAACTTTCCGCCGTGCGTGATCTCGTCGAAGGCGGCGCGCATGAGCTGGCGACCAGGGGCAATTGGGCTCTCCAGAAGAGCATCCGCTTCAAGAGCCCCATTGAGCGCGGACAGACGGGTCTGCAGATGCCGTATGAGTTCGCCGCGGGTCGTTTTCGTGAAGAGCTGCGCCTTCGCATCGGGAAGCCCGAACAGCTGGTCGACGTCCAAATCTTCTGCGTTATGCAGGTAGGCGACGCCGGTAACGCTCTCCTGGCAGTCGTTCAGCAGATTGGTAAAATCCTGCAGATAGTCACAGTAACGCCGCACCTGGGCAACAGGGTGCAGGGCTGCATGGTTTCCCATTTTGGGGACCAGGCACAGGTCTTCGGAATCCGGCACAAGGCGCGCTTCGCTCCACTGTTTGAGCTCCACGATGACATAGGACGGCATACCGGTCTCGGGGTGCGAGCCGGCCAGGACCGCGTCGGCGCGCAGGCTGGTGAGAGGCAATTTCTGCTCAATCAGTACTTCGACCTCATCGAGCCCGGCGTCGCACAGGACCTCCGCCAGGGCTGGGAGGCTGTTCTGCCAGGCACCGCACTCGCCGGACGACGGGTCCTGAAAGAGTACGCAGCGATACTGCTCAGTGAGGTGCGCAACCAAGTCTGCGCGGCTGCGCTCGCGCAGCGCACGTGCGGACATACGAGCGAGGGGCACGGGCAGCCTCCAAGAAGGCGTCGAGAAAACGTGGCAGGTAGCGTCGACGGGCGGCGGCAGCTCGTCGAATGGAGCTGCGGGCGAATTCAGACGCTGAGAGCGCAAAGCATCCGGTGGTAGCGGAGATGTTCTGCGTCGAGCGGATGGCATGGGCACCGACGAAGCGGGCCAAGGGGCTCACCGCCATGAGTCCACCGCACGATGCCGTCCACGTCGACGTAGATCTCCAAGCCGTCAAAAAGAATGTGGTGATTGGGGCACAGACACAGCAGATTGGGCAGCTCGTCCGGCCCATCATGCGGAGATCCAAGCCCACGGATGTGAGCGGCTTGGCTATAGGGGCTGCGCTTGTACTGCAGACGAACTCCGCATACCTGACACAGGTTGCTGTGCAGCTCCTTCACCCTTCGCGCCAACGCTGCATCACGAACCAGACGAGAAGACTTCGACTCGCGTCGCTCCGCAGGGCCAGACGCCCGCTCCACATCGACAGCCTGGTCCATCGCCGCCACAGTGCGGTTGAGCATGCCGTCGGCAGTCTCATACCCGGACAGCCCCACCCCGTCGAACAGTGCGTGCCGATCAACGCCTTCGAGATAGGTTCGGCACAGCCTCGCGACAACGTCCAGACGAGCGACCGGATCTTTGATGATCTCGGCCGCCTCGCAGGTCAGGCCGGCGACCGGCTGAAGGGTGTCGAAAACTCCGGTCCGCGGCATGACGCCGGCGTCGTCAGGGATGCCGAGCACTTCCCACAAACCGCTGCCCTGCAGATGCCAAAAGGGGTACTCGGGAGTGACCTTGGAACTGGGCAGCCCGAACTCGGCCAAGAGCGGCCCTACCTCAGCACGAAAACGTGACCACGGAGCCAGGCGCGGTTTTCCCGCAGCGACTCGGGAAATCGTCCACAGAAGGGCCAGCGGCTGGTGGCGGCTGGGAGGTCCTCCCTTGGAGGTGCGGTGCGTATTGAGAGTCCCGATGCGCTCAAGCATCTCAAGCGCGGTCATCGGCTTCGAAACGGAGGACGGTTCAGACGAAGGCCGCAGAGGCAACGATGAGACTGTCTCCGGGAACATGTGGGCAACGCGGCGGTAGTCCCCGGCCGACCGCAGGGTGAGGCAGCGCAGCGGTGCTGGAACACCCAGATCCTGGAGGATCGGCGCGGCTGGCACAATTTCCGGGAATTCCTCGATGGCCCCCAACGCCATGATGTGCTCCCAGGTGGAGCCGTCTTGGTCGATGCCCCATATCGCACGGGCCGCAACCGGGCTGTCGAACAGGTGAAGGATCCGGGCGCGAGCAATGAAGCCCTTATCGGCGTAGAAGAAGACATCATCGCCAACACGGCGATTCCTCAGCGCCTTCGCCTTCGGGTCGTTGACCCTTTTGGCAGGGGTCGAGCCCCACAGTCGGGCGATCCCGTCCGCGTACAGGTCGCTGAGTACGCTGGCCTGCTGCTTCCCGAGGGCCGTCTGGATCTCTGCGATCGGGACGCCTGTCCTCACCGACCGGTGGAAGTTCTTCGGGCCCTGGACATGGGGCCCGCCTCTCGGCTGCAGGACCAACTGCGGCAAGTATGGCTCCGGTGCCTCCACGGAGCTGGTCCCCGCCACAGTGAAGCCGAGTGCATCCAGTCGGCGCGCCACCGTGTGTGCACCGCCGCTGAAATCACCCGAGCTCAGCAGAATGCCGGTGGCGTACATGTGTCCCACGCCCACTATGGCCTTGGAGTCATACCGATCTCCGTCCACCACCAGTTCATACGCCGTGGCCTGACCGAAACCATAGCGACGCCGGAAGGCTTCACGCCCCAGGTATCTGCTCTCCCCCACCGCCGCGAGAACTCCCGGCCGCGTAACATCTCCCAGTCCCATGCCTCAAAGGCTAATCGGATCGTATGACATTACGCCCTCGCACCACGTCCCATCTTCTTCAGCTCCCTCTCGCGAGATGTGACCGCGACGCACGCATCTCCGCCAGCAGGCAGGCTGTCGCCCCCCGTTGAGTCCTTCCGCTGTCCGGGCTGCGGCGCTGGGGTGCCCGTCTCGACCGGCGCCAGGACCCAACCGCGTACCGAACACGTGGAAGTCCCATACACGGAGGCGTTGGCGCAGCCGGTGTTGATGCAGGTAGCTACGCGGCGAGCACGACATGCGGATGGTGTGGACGGTTGGCTCGCATGAGACCGGTCGGCAGTGCCGAGGTGGCCTCCGATCGAGACAGCCGCCTCAACGTCGGGTTCGAGACCTATCGATGTGCCAACTGCCGTCGGTTGATCCTCGCCTACGGACGGACTGGCTTCCAGCCCACGCACGACTGGGACGAGGTTCCTTCTGACCTCTGGGACCACCCCCAAGCCCAGGAGCCACGCTGGCTTCCCCCAGCGAACCTCACAGGGCGTTCCCGGATGTCCCCGCAGCCATCGAGTCACTCGCGGTCGAAGCGCACGATTGCCTCGCCATCAAGGCAGACCGAGCTGCAGTAGCGCTCGCCCGTGCAGTGGTTGAGGCATCCGCGAAAGAGAAGGGCGTCACCACAGGAAGCCTGATCGCGAAAATCAATGAGCTTCATAACCTGGGTCTACTACGCGGACACCTCAAGGAAGCAGCGCACGAAGTGCGCTTCGGCGGCAATGAGGCAGCCCATGGCGATCTCGCGCCAGTTGATCACGAGACAGCCGAAGTGCGTGACAACGCCGATGAACAGCGCGGGCGAGCGCGAACGTCTGCGGACCATCAGTGCAGGTGAGCGGCGCACCAGCCCAAGGCCAATCCCCCGCCCAAGTCGCTTCGGAACGAAGAAGTCACGGCCCCAATGCCTCGCCACCACGTCCACGCCCCGCCGTCGCAGCTTGCTCCGGTGGACGTCACCAGGCAGCGTGGCTGAGGCCGGTGGGGGCCACCGAAGCACACACGCGCGGCTTGATCAGTCGGCGCACCCGCCGTCGTGGCCGACTGTCGTCGGCCGAGCCAAAGACAACAAGGGCTCCGCCTTCTCCGCTCAGGACGAGGGCATGAGGCCGGCGGAGTGGTTGAGGTGGAACGGGGAGCCGGGAGACATTGGAGTCCAACCCATGCGAAGGGCCTGATGAATAGCCTGGGCAACGTCGGACGGCAGTACAGGCTTGGCCTCATGTCCGAACCAATTGCTCGGATGCGGCTGGTTGGTGGTCACCACGAGCGTTGTCCCTGGGGTGTCCGCATGCGCGACAGCGAACGTGCATGGTGACCAGATCAGGCCCTGGAAGTAGGTCGGCCTGCCACGCAGCCGCCATCGGTAGGCCGTGCCGTCGACAACAATCCGTCGTGAGCCTTTGCGGACCAGTGCCATGACTCCCCCCTTCAACAGCGAAGATGCTATCGAGCCCGGCGCAGCCGCCCGTCTCGGTTTCCGTCTCACTCGGCGCCGTTCACGACCGTTCAGCTCACGAGTTCGAATCTCGTGTCCTCCGCCACTGCTCTCGCCGGGCAATACGTCGAAGGGCCCCGACCGGGCAACCGATCGGGGCATTCGACGTCCGCTGGCCGTGGTCCATCGGCGTTGTGGCGCGGCGGTGTAGCGCGGTGCCGTCCGCGGCAGGGCGGGGCTCGCGTCCTAGTGCCGGTGGGTCACGAGGCGGTCAAGTGGGTGAGGGCAGGCGCGGAGGGCGCGGTGTCACAGTCCGTCGAGTGCGGGGAGGCGGTGAGGAGGGCGCGGGCCCGGCGTTCCAGGGAGTCGATACGGGCGGCGACGGAGACGACCGTACGCACCGCGACGGCGATGTCGCGGCCAGGGACCCGGAGCAGTCGGGAGTAGCCGACGACCGTCTTGATCACCGCTCCGAACTCGGTGACGTGTGTCGTCCCCAACCGGATGGACTCCACCAATTCGATGGTCTGTTGGAGGAAACGCATGCTGTCCTCATCGCGTTCGTCCAGGGGAAGGGACTCGATCATGTCGAACGTCGTGTGGATGCCAGCCTCGATGCCCTCCATGCACTCGACAAACGCGTCGGCACTCGCCCGGAAAGCGGCAGCTGGCTCCGCGAGGGCCGTCGAGAACTTCTCAACCAGGGCAAGACGGGCACTCGCCGACGCTTTGGCCTCGTTGGCCGCGTCCATCTCCGGCGTGCATTCCTCCGCCACCGAGGCGATCCGCAGGAGCGCTTCACCCATTGCTTCGATGTCCGTGGTTGCGGATTCCATCTGTTGCTCGGCGTGTGCCAGCAGATCGACGGTGCCGAGCGCGTCGTCCACCTCCTCGTCGTCCGCCTCGTTCGTCGCGCTCGGGCCGGAGGCGGTCGTACCAACGTAGGCAGCGGTCCGGAATCCCTGGGTGACGCCCTCACGGAGGACACGGCTCAGCTGATCGCGGGCCTCATGCAGGCTGGACTCGTTCCGCCGGAAGCGGATAGTCCTCAACTGGGCGATGTCGAAAGGCAGTCTGCCGCTCTCGCCGATGAGGATCACGGGCTTGCCGCGGCCAATGCGGAAGCCCAGTTCGTACGTCACGTTGGGGTTCCCGCCGCTGACATCGGCAATCACGATGTCGTCATCCTGAAGCCTTCGGTGGATCTGGTCGGTAATCTCCCCGGTGTCCGCGATGGCGTCGGCGCGCAGCGGGGACAGCCCATGTTCACGGCAGGCGGCGCGGACCACTTCGTCGTAGACGCGCAGTGACTCCTCGTACAGCCGGCGCTCCGAACTTCCGTGCTCCGCGTACTTATCACCGATGGGGCCGATCACAAAGCAACTCGGTACGGTGATCCGGTCCGGGTCATCCGCTGCTGCGTCGGTCGCTGTGCTCACTGGCTCCCCTCCTGCTCGTAATGGGCGTGGTTCATCAGGGCAGACACCTCGGCACCAGCCTCAATGTCCGCCGCGTAGACGGGGAGGTTCTCGACACCGAGGGCCCGCATGAGCAAGGTGGTCGGAATGCGGTACTGGTGTCCGAGGCGGACCACCGGGCAGGGGAAGCGGCCCAGGTGGATCAGCCGGTACGCGGTGGCGGGGCAGATGGCGAAGGCACGGGCGGCGGTCCGCAGATCGACGCTCAGCGGGAGGTCGAACACCTCGGCGAAGGTAAGGGCTCGGGCGGTGCGGCTCATCGTGAACTCCCGTACGAGCGGAGGGTCAGGGTGCCGATGCGGCGCCCGGGACGGGGGCGGCGAGCGCGGTGGACCACGTCCCGCAGCCCCATGCCTTCGGCGAGCGCACCGAGGCGTTCCCCCTCGATGTGCTGCTTGGACGCACAGAAGAGGAGCGGGGCGGCAAGTCCCTCGGCACGGTCGGGGGGTGTGATGTGCACGACCCAGCCGGTCGGGGAACTGTCCCCGGACGGCCACGCAATGTCCCCCGGCAGCAGGCCAGGATCTGGGATGGCGCGTTCAGGTACGGCGCTCCGAGCGAATCGCCAAGCCCGGGTGGCAGCCGCCCGCATCAGGCGCTCACCGGCGCCGGCGGCCAGCGGATCCACGTTGTGGACGCCCTCCAAGACACCGTGTACCGCTTCGGCCTCAAGATCGGCACGATCGGCCGGAAGGTACGAGGAGATGCGGCGTACGGTGCGGCGGAGTCTTGGGGCAGCGAACCATACGAGCAGGAGAGCCGAAGGACTGCCGGGGGCCGGGTCTGTGGCTGCCTCGCCCAGGACGTCGCACCAGACCGCCTGGGCCGCCGCGTCGTGGCGCGACGGCCCGTGGACCAGCGCCCGAGCCTCCCGCAACGCGATGGCCGGGGACCCAGCGCCCGTCAAGGCACTGGCGGAGGTGTGGTCCGAGAGGGTATCGACGTGCGCCTCGACGTTGTCAAACAGGCTGGTGAACTTCAGCAGGGTCACATGCTTCTCCTCTGTCGATTCTTTCGATCGAGGCCCGGCGCACCGGAGGAACAGGAGTAGGACGAAGGTGTTGCCGGGTCCTCGGACGGCAGGGAGAGGGCCGCAAGGGCCTCGGCCGCCGCATGGAGACAGTCGGCGAACACGACCAGCTGGCTGGTCAAGCTCCGCAGCCGTCGCAGGGCCTGGAACGGGCCGGGTCCCGGACCGTAGGGCATGGCCCGGAATGGCCACGGGTTCTGCGTGCTTGCGGCAAAGGTGTTGTTGATCGTGATCTGGTGGGCCGAGGCCTCGCGGATGGCGGTACCCCAGCCCACGTACTGCGCACCGAGGAGGGGCGGGCATCTGTCCTCGTCAGGATCGACGCGGTCCGACGCAGTACTCACAGGCGGCCCGGGCCCTGGTGGTGCACCGTGTGATGGTGAACGTCACGCATGGTGCTGTCCATGACGGCGACTCCGTACTCCACATGCTGGAAGCGGGTTCGACACGACTGCGGGCCTGCCGGGACGGCATCGTCGGCCTCCTCTGCCAACCCCTTCGCGGACTCGGGCTGCGCGGCGGGCTGGTGCAGCAGTTCGCCGGACGGGGACGGTACGTACATCCAGGCGGTCTGAGCGAAGTCCTTCCCCGCGACCTCGGCCCGGACTTCGGTGAAGCGGGAGCGCTGCAGAGCGCAGTAACCACCAACGACCACCGCGTGGTGGACGGCGTCTGAGACAATCACGACGAGGGGCGTGGCGTGTGCGTCCGCGCGGGCCAGACAACTGCGCGCGGGCTCGGAGTCCAGGAGGCGATGCGTCTCGCTGCGCGGTGCGGCGTTGCCGTCGCCGGGCAGCCCTGGCGTGACAGGCACCGGCCCGATGTGGACGCTCATCCGCAGCCGGATGCGCGGGCCGGTCCCGGCATTGTGTCGCTGGAGAAGTTTGTTCAGCACTTCCGTAAAGGGGCTGATGACAAACGGAACCCATGACGGATCGAAACCGAAGGAAAGACCGTCGCCGGAATTGTTCTCGAATTCTCTACGCATTTCTTTCAGTCCGGCGGCTTCGAGGCTGCGATGGATGATTTCGGCGATGGCTCTGCTGAGCGGAGCGTGCTGCACGGACGGCAGCCGGGTCGAATCCTTCGCATCCACGGCCAGTAGACCGAAATACGGTGGTAGCGGACGGCTTTCGGGCATGGCTGACCGGAACGGTTCGGGCATGACGGAGATCCCTTCCAAGAGGCGTCCGGGTTTGCGGGGCCGGTTCAACGATCGGGAATCGGCGGTCCCACCAGGCAGCAAAACTTCCGAGCCGTCCGGTGACGCCGGTCACTCCTCAGCCATGCGCCCCCGAGAGCACGGGCTCCCTCTCACTCGTCGCTGTGCGCCAGTTCCCTCAGTACGGTCTCGTCCGTGATGTGGACCACGGGCCAGCGCGCCGAGAGTGCGCCGCGTCGCTCCAACTCGGCGACCGCGTCGTACAGCGTCCTGGGCGTCACCCCCAGGACGCACGCCAGCACCTTCTGAGGAATCCCCACTACGACGGGTGCACCGACAGTACGGGTCAGGTCGAGCAGCAGCCCGCTCAGCCCACTCACCACTCCGAAGCGCCGCAGGCCGGCCCGCACGTTGGTCGTTCGGTGGAGCTCTTGTGCATGCAGGAGCATCCCGACCAGAACATCGTTGCGCCTGAGTTCGGCGAGGAATCGTTCGCTGCCGACGGCTCGGACGACGGTGCGACAGACGGCCGTCACATCCGCGTTCCGTGGCCCGCCGGACAGGGCCGAGGTCTCGCCCAGGAGTTGCCCCCGGCCACGGAGTTCGAGGAAGGTGCGCGTGCCGTCCAGGTGCGGGTCAGTCACCAGGGCCCACCCTTCGACCACCCGCAGGACACTTCCCTTCTGGCTGCCCTTCAGGAGCATGGGCTGACCTGACCGGTAGGAAAGGGTCCGCCCGGAATCGAATATCTTCTCCCACCAGCGATCAACATCCATCGAATTCTCTCCGAACTTTTGCATTGTCCGACGGAACCAGAATCACTTCCTCACTGCCCTGGGATCAATTATGGATCCCCCGCAGCCTCCACAACAGGGCGTGCGGGCGTGGAAATCGGGCGCCCTGCATACCCACCCGCAGTTCAAGCGCCTCCGCACGCCTGCCGGGTCGACGCATTCCAACCTTGCGCAATTCACCCAGCGCCCGAAATTCGAAATGGCGAACTCTGTGCGGAGATTCAACACCGTTTCGAGAACGCGTGCAGGAAAGGCTGGGACCACTGGCGCGGTGCACGCCCGTCCAATCGCCGGACAGTCGACATGGCTTGTTGGCGAGTTACACCCAGCCGGTCGGGCTCGTCAGAGCCCTTCCGCGCGTCTCGGGAGCGCCAACGACATGTCGCACGAGAGGCGTTGGACGCGCTGGGACGCGCGTGGTTGGCGACGCCGGGTGACGGCCCGGACGGCCGTCAGTGGTTGATGTGGACGCGGACCGTGGTGGTGGGTCTGGTCGGCTTCGGAGCACCTGAACGGTGCGGTGAGCTATCCAGGTGCCCGAGACATCGCCACTTACTCGACCACCAAGCTGGAGTTCGTATCAGTGCCGGATCCGCCGCAGACCGCGCACGCGGCATCGCGGACATGCAGTCGCTGTTCGACTGGGTACCCGTCGACGGCCGAGCGTACGACCGGGCCTGGCAGATCCAGGAGCTGCTGACCCAGCACCAGCAGCACCGCAGTGCAGGCGCACTGGATCTCGTTGTTGCGGCTACCGCCGAGCTATAGGGGGCTGCCCCTCCTGCACCGCAGGTCACGAAGTCTCCGTACTTACCCGAACCCCAACACGAACAGTGGGAAAGCATGTTGGGGGCAAACCCTCACGAGTTCGAATCTCGTATGAGCATGGCGTCCGGCACATGCAGGTACCGCGCCCGCATGCTTGCGGAGGTGCCCGGCTCACCCTCCCCCGTGATCTGGTTGATGACCCGGGCCGGAAGACCAAGCAGCATGAGCACGGTGGCGGCCGTGTACTGGTCGTCGTGCAGCCGACCGTCCCGAACCCCCGCGTCTTCCAGCAGCCGCTTCCAGTCGTGGTAGTCCATGTTCGGGCTCAGGGGGCCACCCAGCGGCTTGGTGAACACGTAGTCCGACTCGACCCACAGGTCACCGGCCGCCTTACGCTCGCGCGCTTGTGTCTCGACATGGCACGGAGCATCGAGACCAGCGGGCCGGGCGGGGGTACGGCACGCCGGCCCGCTCGGGACTTGGTGTTCGTGGTCTCGCGCCGGACCTGCACCTCGCCGCAGTCCGAGCGCCAGCACCCAACGGACACTGTTCCAGTGCTCGTTGGCTTCGAGCTGCAGGCAGTGAGCCTCTTCCACAGAGGAGGGCTCAACCTCTGATTCGTCCTCTTCCGTCCGTGGCGGCTTCGCCAACGCGGCAGCGTTCCCCAGTGCGGTGAGCCTGGCGGGCCGTGCCGCCCCTTGCGCTCCCCGTCGCCTGCACGCGGCGAAACAGGCTCTCCAGGTGCTTGCCGACTCCAGGCACGGAGATGCACGCGAACGGCCACCTCGTAGCGGTCGTAGGTGTTCTCGCTGAGGGTCGGCTTGGCGATGTTCTCAAGCCAGTGCAACAGCTACTTCTCAACCGTCCACGGCTTACCGGGCTGTTGCGCCGAACCCTGGTCGCGCTGCTTCTCCAGCTTCCGGACTTCGCCCACCAGTCCCTTGCGCGTCGGGCGGTTCAGGTGCTGGCGAACCCGTCGTCGAACTGCACCGGACCGCATACACTGCGGACGGCAAAGTGGTTGAGTTAGCTGTCGGCGTCCATGCCGCCTCCCGCCTTGCGTGGGAGTATGAATTCGACGTTCCCGATTCCGCCAGCCAGCAGGGCAAGTGCAAGGGCAAGGAAGGTTCGGCGTGATCTCCATACAGGACTGGGAGCACACTCGACTGCTGTGGGACTACCAGCAGATGCACCACGAACCGCGCCCCTGCTCGGTCGGCGTCGGTCTGGGCAGTCACGATCTGGGGGTGGCCGACACCACCGTGGCCCTGTACCGGCGCGGCATGATGCCGCTGATCGTCTTCACGGGCGCGACCAGCCAGACAACCAAGGGCCGCATGCCGCGCGGTGAAGCCGAGCACTACCGAGACCGGGCGCTCGAACTGGGCGTGCCGGTGGACGCCATCCTTGTGGAGCCGAACGCACGCAACACCGGGCAGAACATCACCCTGTCCCGCTCGCTACTCGAAGAGCGCGGGATCGAAGTGTCCTCAGTGCTGCTCGTCAGCAAGCCGTACGAGGAACGGCGGGCCTACGCCACCGCCCGAAAGCTGTGGCCTGAGGCGGAATTCGTATGCGCTTCCACCTCGATGACGCTCCCTGAATACGTCGACTCGATCCAGGACCCGCGCTTTGTGGTCGACATGCTGGTGGGTTCGCTGCAACGGCTGTTGATCTATCCAATGCACGGGTTCACGGTGCCGCAGGAGGTGCCCGGCGACGTGACGCAGGCATACGAGCGGCTCGTGTCGCGTGGATTCACGAGCCGACTCGTTCCGACAGATGTTGGCACCAGTCCCCAGACCTCTTGAGGGCGTTGAGATTTCCCCAATCTGCCTTGGCGGGCAAAAGTTTGTACACCCAGGCGTAAAACCACATCCGGTAACGCTAGGAGTCGATGGGATCGGCGAGCCCGTGTAGGGCGGTCAGAAATGAAAGAAGTCTTAGCAGTCGTCTCGAACGCTTCGAATATTCGGGCAAAGCTTGATAAGCTGTTCGGCTATAAAGTTGACATCCTGCCGAATGTTTCGATAGTCAAATCTCAAATATTGCAGCCTTGCCACGCGAGCCAGGGTTTCCGGAAGGCTATTCTCATCCAGACGCTTAGCCCCGGAGAGCAGTACGGGAACCACGGTTCGCTCATACTTAAATGCCTCTTTAATTTCTCGCAACACCCAGTCCCGCCCAGAAGAATAATCACGGGTCCCAGAGTCGAATTTTCCCAACCAACCTTCGTCCACGATCACAAGAAATACCTCACACGCAGCCACAGCTTCGAGAATTGAGTTCGAGAAATCCGATCCCGGCGCTATGGATCTAGCGGCACGGAAAACCCGAATCTCCCCGAAGCGGTTTGACAGCAATTCGTCGAGTAGGGCCGCAGCGTAAGCTCCACCCTCTCTGCGGTAGTTGATGAATATTTGAGCCGCTCCATCCCGCCTTGCACATAAACGACCCACTCGCTCTTCCATGAAAAACAGACCTTCCGCTCCGTTATCCCCTAGGCTAGTCGACCGATGAAGTTGGATTGGATGGACCGTGAGTTGACCACTCCGAGCTGCACCCGCAGGACAAAGAGGGGGGGCAATACAATGGCTGGGACATCCCGCGCCAAGCAACCGGAACCAGGTAAGAGTCTGCCGAAGCTATCGATCCCAGGCCAGAGCAAAGACGAGACAATATCCAGTTCAGGTGAACTATCATCTGCAGACCACTAAGGCGCCTCGCGATTTTTGGATTGAGTCCCTGTTTGGCACCCTTACCGTATTGACGTTGTCGCTCATCCTGCGAAGCCTCTGGGGCTCGATCAACGCGATCGCGGCACGCAAAACAACGCGGGCGTTGCACTCAGCTGAGATCCCGTCCAGATTTCTATTCAACTGGGGCGACACTCTCACGTCCGTTGACGGCCATAGTGACTTCGCTAGGAAAGTTGGCGATCTCAGCTTAGATCGATCCTTGGCCATGCTGTTGCGGAACTATGGACGGACATCCTTCAGCACTCACAGAGGCACCGACATCTCAGATCAGCGATAAACACGTTTCGGTACTGCGTTGTGAGCCTGCTGGGTCTGGCCACTTTCACGTTTGTAGCAGCGCCGAGATGACCAACTGAGGCGCACACCGCCCCAACTGTCCGATGAAGCTTCAGCCTTGGGGTGTCTCATCTGCGGCGTGAACCCCCACGGACATCCTCGGACTTTCATGCGCACAGTTGAAAGGCGTATTGGGGCAACCCCTCACGAGTTCCAATCCCGTATCCTCTGCCATTGCTCTCACCGGGCGATACGAAGAAGGCCCTGACCAGTCTCAACTTGTCAGAGCCTTCTTCGCGTGCGAGTCCTGGACCAGGCCCGGCGCAGCACGCGCGCGATGCGGTGAGCCCCGCGTGGTCTTCCTGTCCGCCCGCCACCATCAGACCTGCCCCCGCGGCATCAAACGCGAGATGTCCAACTGGCCCCTCAAGCGGGCCGGGAGCGTCCTCCTTACGCCTCCGCGAGCAGCGGGTCGAAAGCGGTCGAGTGGCGGCGACCCGACATGAAGGAGAGGAAGTCCTTCACGAACGCGCTGCGGGAGTACGTCGCGTCGGCGTCGGCCATCGTGCGCCGGAATCCCGTTCGGAACAGGGCCCGGTACTCGTCCGCGTCGATGAACTGGTTGCCGTCCGTATCGGTGACGCTGAAGAGCACCTCGGCGACCCTGATCAGCGCGGGCCCGGCGAGGGAGGGGACGGCGGCGGCGTACTCCTCCTTGCTGACGCGGCCGTCGCCGTCGACGTCGAGAGCCGCCTGGAGCTCCCTCCACCACTCGGCGTACGCGTTGTAGAGCTTGGTCTCCTCCGGTTCGTCCAGATCGAGGCGGGAGGACAACTCCCGTGCCATGGCGGCGAGATCGGGCCAGTCCAGGTAGCCGTTCCCGGTCTGGTCCAGTACCGCGGTGAAGAATTCCTCGGCGCTCCGCCGCGGCTCGGTTCCCGCTGCCGGGCCGTCCTCCGGCGGAAAGGGCGTGACCAGCCGGAACAGGGCGCCGGCCCGCTTCATCCGGCCGCGTAGCTCGTTGAGCGTCGCGACGCGCGGGTCGTCGCTGTCGGAGGACAGGTAGAGCAGGCTGGTGATGTTCTCCGCCTTGAGCCAGCTGTCGGGCAGGAAGCGCGCCAGGCCGACGCCCAGGTAGGCGCTCTGCATCAGCGCCTGGGCGCCGGGGATTTCGGGCAGACCGGCCCGTCGGCGGAAGGGTTCGGGGAGGGACGCCACGGTGATCGTACCGAGGACCGGACCGGCGAGCGCGCGACCCGCCGCCCATACGGTGGGCAGGCCGTCCAGCAGGGGCGGCGCCGGGAGATGGTCGAAGAGTTTGTAGAGGATGACGCGCAGGGCCTCGGTGTCCTCCAGCTCCTCCTGGACCGTGTGGTCGTAGTACTGCCAGAACTCCTTCAATGTGGGCGGCAGATGACCGGCCTGATCCCCGAAGGCCATGAGGTAGGCCTGGAATTCGGCGTAGAGCTGTTCCATGGTGGCCCGGTCGAGCGGCTGCCCGCTCAGTCGGCACATGGTGACGGAACTCTCGAACAGTGTCGCGACCACCCAGGCGCGGACCCGGGGGTCCATCGCGTCGTAGGGCCGGTTCCGCGCGTCCGTACCGCTCAGCCTCGCGTGCAGGCGGTTGAGCCGCGCCGCCTCCCTTCGCCGCGTGTCGTCGTCGGCGCCGAACATGCGCTGCAGGCTGACGAGGGTGTTGCGCAGCCGTCGCCACGGGTGCGCCACGAACGTCGAGTTGTCGATCAGCGCCGCGCCGATCTGCGGGTGGGCGGCCTCCAATACCGTGGCCCTCAGTACGGCCAGGGCCCAGCGCGGATCGTTGAAGAACCGGTAGAACTGCGCGTCGGGGCCGAACAGGGAGCCGGGCTGTGGCGCGGAGTCCGGCCGGGCGGGGTCCGGCCGCACGGGGTCCGGACCCCGTGCGGGGTCACCGGGGGTGTCGGGGGCTTCGGAACGCGTGCCCTCGGGGCGGCTGGGGCCTGTATCCGTCACGGGTGAGGTTCTCCGTTCGCGTGCGGCGTCACGCCGCCGAAGCGGCGATCGCGTTGTCGGTAGGTGTGCAGGCATTCCAGGAAGTGCGGCGCGCGGAAGTCGGGCCAGAGCACCGGCGGGAAGATCCACTCGGCGTAGGCCACCTGCCAGAGCATGAAGTTGGAGATGCGCTGTTCGCCGGAGGTCCGGATGAGGAGATCCACATCGGGTGTGTCGGGAAAGGGCAGATGCGCGGCGAAGACCCGCTCGTCGACGGCGTCGGCCGGCACCCCGCCGCGGATGAGGGACCGCGCCGCCTCGACGATGTCCCTGCGTCCGCCGTGATCGAACGCCACGGTCAGCGTCATGCCTCGGTTCATGCTGGTCAGCGTCATCAGGTCGGTGAAATCCCGGGCCAGCGGTGCGGGGATCCTCGGGTCCGCCACCCCGAGGAACCGGCAGCGGATGCCGCGCGCGTGCAGCAGCGGGGCGTGTTTGCGTACCACGCGGCGCACCAGTCGCATGAGGAAATCGACCTCACTGCCCGGGCGTTGCCAGTTCTCGGTGGAGAAGGCGTACAGGCTCAGCCACTCCACGCCCGCGGTCCGTGCCGCCTCGATGACGTCGATCACCGTTGCCTCTGCCGCCCGGTGACCCGACGTACGGGGTAATGACCGCTGTGCCGCCCACCGGCCGTTCCCGTCCATGACGCAGGCGACATGACGTGGCACGCTCCCCTGCCGGTCCTCAGCGGCCGGGCGACGCGGATGTGCGGAGGCCGGCGACAAGGCGGAAATGCCGTCGGCGTCGGCTCGTTCAACCGTCATACGTGCTGCTCCCCCGCGATCGGCCCTCAGCAGACTGCCGGTAGCAGGCCCCGGGCACATCGCAATCTCCGCGCATTCACCCTTAGTACGTCTGTCCGATTTTCGATGCGGCGCATTGCGGCGGTCTTCCTCTCGCCAGGAGCGGGCCCGATACCTGGCTGACACAAATCCGCGCGGTGCCGGACGCACGGTCCTGATCGGCTGGACGCGGTCCTCTCTCAGGCTCGGGGACGTACGGGGTTCCCGTGTGCGTCGGGCTGGGAGGGGTGGTTGTCGGTGGGTGCGCTTCGGGTACGTGGTGCTGCTGGGGCGGGCGCGGAGGACGGGCCGGAGATCACGGCCGACGAGGCCGCCGCGCGGGACGCCGACGAGACCGCCGGACGGGAGGCCCACGTACCCGAAGCGCGGAAGGCCGACGAGACCACCGCGCGGGAGGTCCGATCGTTCGGCGAGTCCACCGCCCCGGTCCGTGAGGGGCGGCGGCTCACCCGGCGCGGGCGGCTCGTCACCGCTGCCGCGCTGCTGTCCGCGCTCGTCATGGCGGCGCACACCCGCGTGCCGAACGGGTTCGGCAACCTCGGCAGCCTGCTGGAGACGTTCCTGCCCTGGCTGGGCGTGAGCGTGCCCGTGCTGCTTGCCCTGGCGGCGCTGCGGCGGTCCGCGACCGCCGGGATCGCCGTGCTGCTTCCGGCCGTCGTCTGGTGCTCGCTGTTCGGCGGCGTCCTCATGGACAAACGGTCCACGGGCGGGGACCTCACCGTAGTAAGCCACAACGTCAACGACGAGAACCCGGACCCGGCCGCGACCGCCCGGCAACTCGCCTCCTCGGGGGCCGAGCTGCTCGCGCTGGAGGAACTGTCCGCGCGCACGGCACCGGCGTACGAGCGCGCGCTGGCCGACGTCTACCCGTACCACTCGGTGCGGGGCACGGTCGGACTGTGGAGTACGTACCCACTGCGGGACGTGGAGCCGGTCGCGATCATGCCGTGGACCCGCGCCCTGCGGGCCACCGCCGACACCCCCAAGGGGCCGGTCGCCGTGTACGCCGTCCACCTCGCGTCGGTACGGGTACTCCCGAGCGTGGGCTTCACCACGATGCGCCGGAACGAGGCGGCCGGGAAACTGGCCGATGCCGTACGGGCGGAGCCGCTGCCCCGGGTCGTGGTCGTCGGCGACTTCAACGGCACCGCCGACGACCGCGCGCTGCGGCCGGTGACCTCTCAGCTGCGGCCGGCCCAGGAGGAGGCGGGCGACGGCTTCGGCTTCACCTGGCCCGCCTCCTTCCCGATGGCCCGGATCGACCAGATTCTGGTGAAGGGCGTCACACCGGCCTCGTCCTGGACCCTGCCGCCCACCGGTAGCGACCATCTGCCGGTCGCGGCCTCACTCCGACTGTGAGCACCGGGCCGACCGAGAGCACCGGGCCAACTGGGAGCACCGGGCCGGCGCCGGTCCTCGCCGCCGCCTCCACGCCTCCGCCGCCTCCGCCACCTCCGCCGCGTCCGCCGCGTCCGCCGCGCACGCGATCATGACCGGATCTGTACCCTCGGGACCTCCCTCCACAGCCGAGACTTCTCCCCTTCATTCGACCGTTGATTCGACCGTCAGGTGACGTCATGCAAGAGCGCGACAACGACGTGACAGGACAGCGCGACGGCGGCCCCTCCGCCGCCGTGCGCGTCCTGCTGGTCGAGGACGACGAAGCGATCCGTAAGTCCGTCGGGATGGCGCTTGACCGCTACGGCTATCAGGTCTCGGCGGCGCCCGACGGCCTGACGGGCCTGGAGATGTTCCGGGAGGGCGGGCATGACCTGCTGCTGCTCGACATCATGCTGCCGCACCTCGACGGCATCGGACTGGCCCGCAGGATCCGCGAGACGAGCCAGGCGCCCATTCTGATGATGTCCGCACGCGGCGACGCGCTGGATGTGGTGGCAGGGCTGGAGGCGGGCGCCGACGACTACGTCGTCAAGCCTGTCGACACCAATGTCCTGGTGGCCCGGATCCGCACGCTGCTGCGCCGGGCCACCTTCACCGCTCGCCCGGCGGCCGACAGTCGGCCGGCCGACGCCGACGGCCTGCTCACCTTCCGTGATCTCAGCGTCGACACCCGGGGCCTGGTCGTCCGCGTCGACGGCCGGCCGCTCGCGCTCACCCCGACCGAGCTGCGGCTGCTTCTGGAGTTCGTGGCCGCGCCGGGCATCGCTCTGCAACGGCAGACGTTGCTGCGCAAGGTGTGGGAGTACGGCTGGGACGGCGACATCCGGGTGGTCGATCTGGCGGTGCAGCGGCTGCGCAAGAAGATCGGCGCCGATCACATCGAGACCGTCCGCGGTTTCGGCTACAAGTTCCGGCGCTGAGATGGGCCAGACGACCGGCCCCGCGCCCACTCCCGGGCCCGAGCCCGCCCCCACGCCCACGCCCACGCCCAGCACCAGCACCAGCACCAGCACCAGCACCAACGTCGGCACCAACGTCGGCCGCGCCTCCTCCGAGGACGGTTTCGGCCACGCGCTGCGGCGCCTCACCAACCCGCGATCCCTGCGCTGGAAGATCGCCGCCGGGGTCGCCGCAGCGGCCTGTGCGATGGCGCTGGGCATCGGGGTCCTGGTCCACCGGACCACCGAGGCCCGCTCCATGAGCATCGGTCGCGGCTACGCGTTGACCGCGCTGGATGAGGCCGCGGCGGAGTTCCGGGGCGCGCCGCCCGCCCAGCCGTACCCGTCGGCGTACATGGTCGGCGACGAGGTACCGGCAGAACTGCGGCGCCGGCTCGACTCCGAACCCACGCCGGAATCCGGGCCGGAATCCGGGCCCGCCTCCACGTCCGGGTCGCCCGTGACCTGGTACGACATCCGCAAGCCGTTCCAGGGACCGCGGATGTGGGCGGCGTACCGCGTCGACGGAACCGTCCTGGCCGTCAACGTGGACATGGGCAGCGAGCTGCGCAGTCTCCAGGCCCTGGACCGGCACATCGGCTACGCGGCCGTCGCCACGCTCGCCGTCGTCGTCCCCCTCACCGTCCTCGCCGCCGAACTGCTGCTCCGCCGCCTGCGCCGCGTCGCCGTGACCACCCGCCGCATCAAACGCGGCGACCTCGACGCCAGGACCCGAAGCCGCGGCCACGACGAGATCAGCGAGATCTCCTCCGCCGTCGATCTCATGGCGGACGCCCTGCGGGACCGGCTGCGCGGCGAACAGCGCTTCACCGCCGACGTCGCCCACGAACTGCGCACCCCGCTCACCGGCCTCGTCACCTCCGCCTCCCTCCTCCCCCCGAGCGAGGCCACCGACCTGGTACGGGATCGCGTCCAGGTGCTGCGCGCCCTCGTGGACGACCTGCTGGAGATCTCCCGCCTGGACGCGGGGGCCGAGGAGGCCGACGTCCGGTCGGTGCCGCTCGGCGACCTGGTGGCCGAGTCCGTGCGGCGCGCGGGCCTGGCGGCGGACATCGCGGTGAGGGGCCGCCCGGTCGCCGAGACCGACCCCCGCCGCCTCGACCGCATCGTCACCAACCTGATCCTCAACGCCCACCGGCACGGCGCGGCGCCGGTCGAGGTCACGATCGACGGCACGACCGTCGTCGTACGGGACCACGGCCCCGGTTTTCCCCCGGAGCTCCTCGCCCACGGCCCCCAGCGCTTCCGCACCGGAGCCACCGAACGCGGCCACGGGCACGGCCTCGGCCTCACCATCGCCCTCGGCCAGGCCCAGGTCATCGGCGCCAGTCTCACCCTGACGAACGCCGATCACCCCGGTCCGCCGGGTACGCCCGGCGGGGCCGTCGCCACCCTGGAACTACCCCGTCGGGCGAACCCGACAGCGGCGTGACCGACACACACCCTCACGGCGCCCCGGAGCCCCCGGAGACGGACCCGTCCGATACGGACCCGCCGGAGACGGACCCGCCGGAGACGGACCCCGCCGCTACGGACCCGTCGGAACCGCCGCGGCCCGCCCCTTCGTCCCGGTACCACAGCGTGCTCCGCAGATCGGCGCCCCGTACCAGCTGGATCCGCCAGGGATCGATACGGATCACGTGGTACTCGGGATCCTCGGGTCCGCCGCGCCAGTACCGGACCGGGTCGTATCCCACCCCCGGCGGACCGCCCTCGGCATACAGCTCCCAGGCGTGGCGTCTGGACCCCTCGTCCTCGGCCCACGTCGAGACGCTGTCGACGAAGGCGGCGTTCTGCCGGGGGCTCCAGTACGTGTACGTGGTATGCGGATTGCCCGCCAGATGTGCCGTCTTGACCGGGGTCTTGTAGACCGCGAGCCAGCCGACCGGGTGGCCGTCGACGACTTCCCAGACGGGGAGCAGCACGCGGGCCCTGGGGCGGTTCTCGCGGTCGACGGTGATCATCGTGGCGTAGGTGATGGAGCGGACGTAGCTGAAGAAGGTGTCCTGGATCTCGGCGAACGCGCTGGCTCGGTCGGCCATGAAAGTCTCCTTGCGCCGGTGGCGAATCAGCGGGTGGCGGGGGTGTCGGGACGGGCCGGTGTCTCCCCGTACGCGACCGCCGTGCCCTTCGGCGACCGCAGCCCGAAAGCGCTGACGAGGGCGGCGAGCAGGGCCGCCGCGAGCGGGACGACCAGTGCGGCGTGGTACCCGTCCAGCAGGGCCCCCGGCGAGTCCGCGTCGGTGGCCGCGACATTCACGGCGGTGACCGCCGAGAGCCCGAGCGCGGCACCGAACTGGAACGAGGTGTACAGCAGGCCGCCGGCCAGCCCCTGTTCGCGCTCCTCGATACCGTCCGTGGCGGCGATGGTGAGGGGGCCGTACGCCAGCGCGAAGGCCAGCCCGAGGATGATCAGGCTCGGGAACATCATCGGATACGTCCAGTCGGCGCCGACCGGCAGGAACAGCGCGTAGGCGAGCGCGGCCAGCAGCAGACCGCCGAAGATCACCCTGGCGTTGCCGAAGCGGGCCACCAGCTTCGGCGTGAGGGTGGGCGAGAGGATGGCGTCGATACCGATGACGATCATCGCGAAGCTCGTCTGGAGCGTCGACCAGCCGCGCAGTTCCTGGAGATACAGCACCACCAGGAACTGGAATCCGAAGAAGCCGGCCGCGAACAGCAGCGCGGAGAGGTTGGCGCGCACCAGTGGTCCGACGCGGAAGATGCCCAGACGTACGAGCGGAGAGGCCGAGCGTCGTTCGACGGCGACGAAGACGGCGAGCAGGACCAGGCCTGCCGCGAACGTGCCGAGCGTCCAGCCGATGTCCGTGTGGGAGGCGCGTTCGACGCCGAGGACGAGCAGCACGATGGCCGCGGTGATGGTGACCGAGCCGGCCAGGTCCACGCTCTCCCCGGTCCGGTCCGGCCGCGGCGACCTGGGCAGGAGTGTGAGCGCGGCGGTCAGGACGAGGAAGGACAGGACGACCGGGGCGAAGAACACCCACCGCCAGTCGACCGCGGTGAGCAGCCCGCCGACGACCAGACCGATCGAGAAGCCGCCGGCCGCCGTGCCGGAGTAGACGAGCAGGGCCTTGTCGCGGCGCGGGCCCTCCTCGAAGCTCGTGGTGATGATGGACAGTCCGGCCGGGGTCATGAAGGCGGCGGCGACGCCGGTGACGAACCGGGCGACGATCAGCGTCCAGCCGTCGGTGGCGAACCCGCCGAGGCCCGAGAAGAGCAGGAAGACGGTGAGCCAGAGAACGAACATCCTGCGGCGGCCGAAGAGATCGGCGGCCCGTCCCCCGAGCAGCATGAAGCCGCCGTATCCGAGGACGTACGCACTCATGACCCACTGCAACTCGCCGGTGGCGAGACCGAGTTCGGAGCGGATGGAGGGAAGGGCCACATTGAGCATGGCCACGTCGATGCCTTCCAGGAAGATCGCACCGCACAGGACGAACAGCACGCCCCAGTCACGCGTACTCATCTGAGTTCCTCGATGGTGTAGGGAAGTCTTGGCTCGATCACCATCGATCAGTGGCGGTGGGGGAACAACGGCGAAGATCGCAACGTTCGTCAAGCCAGGCTTACCGATCCGGGGGCAGCTATGGAGCGCGTTGAACCGGGGGCACCATGGAGCGCGTTGAACTGGAGTGCTTTCTCATCCTCGCCGAGGAGCTGCACTTCGGCCGCACGGCGGACCGTCTGCGGCTGTCCCGGGCCCGGGTGAGCCAGCTCGTCCAGCGCCTGGAACGCCGCGTAGGCGCCCCGCTGTTCGTCCGTACGAGCCGCCGCGTCGCCCTCACCGCCCTCGGCCGGCAGCTCCGTGCCGACCTCGAACCGCACCATCGCGCGGTCGGCGCCGCCGTCGCGAGGGCCGCCGCCACCGCGCGGGGCATCAGCGGCGTGCTGCATGTGGGATTCTCCGCCCCGCTGGCCGGCGAGATCGTGATGAAGGCCGCGGAGGCGCTGCGCGCCGGCCATCCCGAGCTGGACGTGGAGATCTGTGAGGTGCCGCTCGCGGACCCGTTCGGGCAGCTGCGCTGCGGCGAGTTCGATGTCCAGCTCACGGAGTTCCCCGTACGTGAGGACGATCTCGGCGGGGGCCCCACCCTCCTCACGGAGGGGCGCGCGCTGGCGGTCTGTTCAGGCCATCCGCTGGCCGCCGGAGGGAAGGTGTCGCTCGAAGACCTCGCCGACGTGCCGTTGCTGACGATCGCCGGTGAACTCCCCGGCTACCGGCTGGAACAGCGGGTGCCCGCGCACACGCCCAGCGGCAGACCGATCCGCCGCGGCCCGGCCGTCACCCATATGCAGGAAGCTCTCATGCTCGTCGCCGGTGGCAAGGGGGCCCTGCTGTCGGCCGCGCACACCGCCACGTATTACACGTGGCCGGGCGTCACGTATCTGCCGTTCGAGGACGCCGACCCCATCGGGTACGGCCTGGTGTGGCGGGCCGGGGACGACAGCTGCGCGGTCCAGGTCTTCGCGCGAGCGGCGCTCGAAGTGTCGAGGGACGCTCAACTCGCCCTCTGATACGCCGCGTTCACTCATTCTGATGAATACCCCAGCACCTCACGGACGCACGGCCCTCCTGCCTCGCACAGTGGAAACGCATATGTGCGTACACGCATGCATGCACGCCGGTCAGGGCCTGACGGAGGGCGAGACATTATGCGTACGGAAGCACTCAACCGGGTCAAGCTCGTCTTCACACTCTTCGACGTCAACGGCAACGGATATCTCGAAGCCGACGATTTCGAGCTCATGGCGACTCACGTCGTCCAGGCGGTACCCAGCGCCAACGACGCGGCGAAGAGCGCGATGGTCGCCGCGTTCCGGACGTACTGGACGGCCGTGGTCGGCGAGCTGGACGCCGACCGCGACGGCAAGATCAGTCTCGACGAGTACGTGGCCTGCGTCCTCTCTCCGGAGCGCTTCGATGAAGCGGTCGACGAATTCGCCGAATCCCTCTCCGCCCTGGGAGATCTGGAGGGCGACGGACTGGTCGCGCGGCCGACATTCATCGCGCTGATGACGGCCATCGGCTTCCGGCTCCCGAACATCCACACCCTCTTCGACGCGTTCGGGCCCACGGACGCGGACCGGATCGCGCGGGCGACCTGGGCCGATGGCATCAGGGACTACTACGACCCGGCCAAGGCCGGCATCCCGGGTGACCATCTGGTCGGTGACCCGGCGGTCTGACACGCCCTACAGCCTGGTCGGCGACCCGGCGGTCTGACACGCCCTACAGCCTGGTCGGTGACCCGGCGGTCCGACCGGCCTCACTCGTTGTGCAGCACCTTCGCGATCGTCAGCCGCGCCGCCGAACGGGCCGGGACCAGGGCGCCGAGCGCGGCGATCACAACGCCCGTCAGGGCGAGCAGGGCCAGTACGGGGGCGTACCAGACGTCCGTCATGGAGGCGGGGAGGCTGATGTCCGCCGCGTCGGTCATGGCGGGCATGATCAGTTCGTACGCGCCGATGCCCGCCGGGATGCCCAGCACGCCGCCGACCGCGCCGAGCGCCGCCATCGAGGTCACCACCATCACGCTCACCTGACGCGGTGTCATGCCGAGGGACTTGAGCGTGCCCAGATCCCTGTGCCGTTCACGGGTGTTGAGGAGGGCGGTGTTGAAGACACCCAGCGCGGCGACCGTCGCGAGCAGCACGGTCAGCGCCGAGGCCGAGCCGATGATGATGACGGCGTCGCGGTTCGTCTCCGAGAGGGCCACGGGGTTGAGCCCGGGGTCCGCCGCCCTGACCGCCGCGTTGTAGGTGCCGACGGCGGTGCCCGGGGCGAGCTGGACCTCGTACTGATTGGCCTCGCGGTCCGGTGCGAACGCGGTCAGCGTCTCCCAGTTGGACTGGAGCGCGTCGGGCATGCCCGCCATGGACTCGCCGACGATCGTGGCGGACGCCTTCCTGCCGTCCAGCGTGAAGGTGACCCGGTCACCGATCTCCAGGCCGCGCTTGTTCAGGAACGCGGGCGGTGCCACCACCTCACCCGGGCCCTCCAGCCAGCGGCCCTTGGCGATCGTCTCGCCCAGGGTGTCGGAATCGCCCCGGTAGAACTGGCAGCTGATGGTCTCCGTGTACCCGGCGAGGTTGACGTCGATCCACGCGTCGGCGGTCACCCGGACCGCGCCGGGCAGCGAGCGCAGCAGCGCCTCGGTCTCGGCGTCGCCCTGCTTCGGCGCGGGCTCGCCGAACCGGGGCTTGCCCACATGGACCACGGTGTGTACGTGGCCGACCCGCTGCGCGGCCTCGCCGTACGCGGTCATCGTGTTGGACAGTCCGGTCGCCAGCGTCACCGTGGTCACGCCGAGGACGACGGCCGCCAGGGTCAGGACGGTACGGCCCGGCCGCGCGAAGGGCAGGCCAAGACCCAGGCTGACCGAGCGCGGCAGCCGGACGCCCGCGAGTCCGCGCTGCACGCGCTGCCCTCGGCCGGCGCGGGGCGCGCTGCCCGCGCTGATCGCCCTGGCCGCCGGCAGCCGGTGCGCGCGCAGCGCGGGGGCCAGCGCGGCGAGCATGACCAGGACGGGCATCCCGAGCAGCGTCGCGCCGTACACCCACGGGCTGATGCCCACGGCGAGATCGTCGGTCCCGATCCCCATGAAGACGCTTTTCAGGAGGGGTTGAGCCGCGATGCCGCCGAGGACGGTGCCGGTGACACAGCCGACGGCCGCCGGGACGAGCACCATCACCAGATAGACGGAGACGACCTGGTTCGGTGTGAAGCCCAGAGCCTTGAGCACCCCTATGTGCCGGAGCCCGGCGACGACCGCGCCGCTCACCACATTGGCGACGATCAGGACCGCCACCACCAGGCCGAGGATCCCGAAGGCCAGCAGGAAGGGCACATAGGCCGAGGCCGCGCGGCCGACGTCCCGCTTGATGCTGAGGTACGACTGCGAGGCGAGCGGCGACGCCGACGGCAGGTCCGCCGTGGCCGAGGCCATCGCCTTCTCGATCCGGCCGTCCGTGGCGGAGGCCGAACCGGTGAACCGGTAGAGCATCTGCTTCGCGGTCGGGCGCAGGGCCCCGATCTGGTCGGGGGAGACCCAGCCCTGGGCGGACCGGCTCAGACTGCCGGCCCAGCCCACGACGGTGAGTCGCGGGCCTCCGGGGACGCTGATCACCGTGCCCAGCTCCCGGTCGGCGCCCTGTGCGCGCAGGACGATCTCCCCGGGGCGGGTGACCCAGCGGCCGGCCAGGAGACGCACCCGGTCCACCGGACCGGCAGGGTCGGCGCGTCCGACGACCGTGAGGGGTCCGGTGATCACGCGCGGAGCCGCCGGGGACCTGGATTCCCCACCGGCAGCGGACCCGCCTGCGGAACCGGCCCCGGACTCCCCCCTCGCCCCGGCCTCGGGAACGGTGATGACGGCCTGCTCGAACGGACCGGCCACGGCCTCCACCCCCGGTCGCCGCGCCGTCGCCGCCAGCCGCGCGTCCGAGACCCCGTCCCGGTCGAACGAGGCGACCACATGGGCACCCCGCTGCTGTGCGAAGGCACGGTCGAAGGGCGCCGAGGCGGCTTCGAGCAGCCCGAGGGCCACCACGGTCGCCACCGTGGAGGAGAACGTGGAGGAGAAGACGACAAGACCGATGACGATCGTCTGGAGCCTGCGGCGCCGTACCGCCGCGCGCGAGGCCCGCCACACGGCGCTCATATGATCCGTCCGGTCTCTTCTTCGGTTTGGATAGCCATGGCAAGAAGCTTGGAGGAGCGGTACGGGCCGGACGTCCCTCCCCGGAGGTAACCTCCCGGCCGCGTCATCCCACGGATGTACGGCGCTGGACCTCGGGATTGATGCGCGCCCGGGGGGCCGTCTGCGAAGGTGGGATCCGTGGGGATATCCGGGACGGGTGCGCTGATCGCCGCCCTCGTGGCGGCCTGTGCGGTCGCCGGCCGGCTGGCCGTGGCGCTCGTACGGGCACGACGTCTGCACCGCAAGGCCCTGGAGGACCGGCGCTGGCTCCTCGAACGTGAACGCGAGAGCGCGGCCCGTACCGCCGTCGACACCGAACGGGCCAGGATTGCCCAGGAGTTGCACGACATCGTCAGCCACAACGTGAGCGTCATGGTCGTCCAGGCGGGAGCCGCCCGCGAGGTGCTGGCGACGCTGCCGGACGAGGCCGCGGCGGCGCTGCTGGCCGTCGAGGGCGCGGGCCGTGACGCGATGACCGAACTGCGTCATCTGCTGGGGCTGCTGGCACCGTCGCAGAGCGGCGAGGACGGGGAGGGGGGAGACGGCTCCGCCGGCTCGGCGGCCCTGTCACCGCAGCCGAGCCTGAGCCGGCTCAGCCCGCTGATCGACCGGATCGCGTTCGCCGGGCTGCCGGTCGAGGTGCGCATCTCCGGGGAGCCCCGACCGCTCCCGGCCGGGATCGATCTCACCGCGTACCGGATCGTCCAGGAGGCCCTGACCAACGCGCTCAAGCACGGCGGTGGCGAGCAGGCGGAGGTGACGGTGCGGTACGCCGACCGCTGTCTGCGGGTGGAGGTGCTGAACAGCGGGCCGAGCGTGCTGTCCGGCCACCGGCCCGCGCCGGGGGAACCGGCCGTGGACGGCAGGGGCGGAGCAGGGCGCGGCCTGCTCGGGCTCCGGGAACGGGTCGCTGTGTACGGTGGCGATCTGGACGCCAGGCGACGTCTCGGCGGCGGCTACCGCGTCCGTGCGCGGATACCGTTGGACCGGCCATGAGCGCCCCGCCCGACACCGCACCCGACGCCCGGCCCGAGCCGGCCCCGCGCGTTCTGATCGCCGACGACCAGGCCCTGGTCCGTACCGGCTTCCGGCTGATCCTCACCACGCGTGGCATCGAGGTGGCCGGCGAGGCCGCCGACGGAGCCGAGGCCGTCGCGGCGGCCCGCCGGCTGCGCCCGGACGTGGTCCTGATGGACATCCGTATGCCGAACATGGACGGTCTGGAGGCCGCCCGGCGCGTCCTTGAGGAGAACCCGGACTGCCGGGTGCTCATGCTGACCACCTTCGACCTCGACCGTTACGTCTACGCCGCCCTGGCCCTCGGCGCGAGCGGCTTCCTGCTGAAGGACGTCACCCCGCAGCACCTCGCCGCCGCCGTACGTCTCATCAACACCGGCGACGCGCTGCTCTCCCCCTCGATCACCCGGCGCCTGGTCGAACGCTTCGCGTTCAGCGACCACCGTCCCGGACCTCCGCCCGGACTCCCCGCCGTCCACCGCGATCTCACGGCGCTGACACCGCGCGAGCTGGAGGTCCTGACCCTCATGGGCGGCGGCCTCTCGAACGCCGAACTCGCCCGGGAACTCACCCTCAGCGAAGCCACCGTGAAGACCCATGTCGCCCGGATCTTCGCCAAGCTCGCCCTGCGCGACCGCGCCCAGGCCGTCGTCCTCGCCTACGAGACGGGTCTCGTCTCACCCGGAGGGCCGGACAACAGTGCCTAGGGGGTGTCAGCGGCCCCCCGAGTCGCCCGAACTCCCGAAGGACCCACCGGCCAGCCGGCGCAGCCGGCGCGCCTCGTCCTCGATCCGCTGCGCGACGCTTCCCGCGCCCGTGGTGTCGTCCAGTCCGCTGGCCCGCAGCTGGGCGGCGAGGCTGGTGAAGTAGTGCGCGGCGGTGAGGAGATGGCCCGCCGTGTCGCCGTACCCGCCGGAGCGGGGCCTGACGGCGCTGACGTCGTTCAGTACGCGGTCGATCTGCTGGGTGATCTCGTCCCGCGCGTCCTGGGCCAGCCCGACCGCCCGCCCGACCTGGGAGAGAATGGAGTGACAGGACCGCGTCAGCTCCGCCAGCAGCCGGTACTCGCGGCTCACCCCCGTATTGCCCGCCCCGCCGACGTTGATATTGCCGGACGCGATACGGGCACCCGCCGCCACCGGCTCGAAGCGGCGGAGGTCGATCGCGCTGGTGGCGCCCAACGCCTCGCGGAAGCACGGATGGACATGGAACTCCCCTTCGTGCGGCTGGGCGGGCAGCTCCCCGCCGCCCGCGAACACCACGTCATTGCCGCGGCGCACCCCGAGGAAGCCCACGCTGTACAGGATGTCGATCGCGCCGGACGGCGTCAGCGCCTCGGCGTACGCGGGGAACAGCCGGTGCAGCGTCTCCGCGGCCTCCTCGAAGCGGCTGCCGAGCGCGGCGCGCGACACCACGTATCCCGTGTTCTGGAAGAGCGGGAAGAGCCGTTCGAGGAACGGGTGGGCGATCAAGTACTCCTGCGCCAGGTCCTTCAGCTTCCACGCGGAGAACTGCCGGCCCGCCTGGAGGACATCGGAGTCCGTGATCCGGTCACGGCCATGGGTCAGCCAGGCCGTCTCCTGGCAGAGGTTGAGGAACTGGATGGCGTCGCGCGGCCGGGGCAGACAGCGGCTGAAGATGAACGCCGCGGTGTCCTCCCCACGCACGCTCTCCGGGAAGATCTCCCGCCACAGCGACTCCTGCGACAGACCGGCGGCCCCGGTCGAGGCCCGCGCGCGGGCCAGGGCGAGCTCCCGCAGGGAGTGGTCCGTCCAGACGATCCGCAGCTCGTCGCCGTGGAACTTGTCCCCCTCGCCGAACGACAGCGAGTCGTAGATGTCCGCGCGCAGGAACAGCAGACACCGCACCGCCCGTCCGTACAGCCCCGCCGCGTGTTTCGCCGCCAGCAGCAGCCCGATCACCATCGAGTTGCTCTCCGGCTCCACCGACCAGACCTGCTCCAGCTGGTCGACCAGGAGCAGTAACGGCTCGTGCGCGGCGGCGCAGTCCAGCTCGGCGAAGGCGTCCGCCACCCCCTTCTCCACCACATCCAGCTGCCGGGCCGCCCGCGCGCCCTCCGAGGGCGCGTGCGCCAGCTCCACCCCGGCCTTGAACCCGAACGCCTCCAGCGACAGCGCCGTCTGCAACCCCCGTGCGCCTTGGGCCAGTCGGTCGCCGAAGCGGTCACCCGGACGGTCGGCGGGCAGCTCGTCGTTCTGCTTGAGGAAGCGGCGCAGCGCCTTCACCGGGCCGGCCTTCCGGCCGTGCGCGTCCGCCGCATGGGTCACCAGATGGCGCGCGGCGTTGACGGCGAACACATACCGCCAGATCAGTGACTTGGCCGAGTCTCCGGGCAGCCCCTGGAGCTCGAAGCGGCGGATCTCGTCCCCCGCGGCGTCGTCGGGCGTGATCAGCACCTTCCCGCCCGTATGCACGCCGTCCGCCATCAGACGCATACAGATCGCGCTCTTGCCCGACCCCTTGCGCCCGATGATCAGCATCTTCCGGCCGGACACCGCCGCGCGCGTCGCGTTCGTCGACAGGAAGCCGCCGCGCAGCAACAGCCCGTCGGTGACGTCCCGCTCGGCGTCCTCCCGTCCGAAGTGGAGATCCGCCAGTACGGGCTCCCCCGCCATCCCCATCATCCCCTGTTCCGGTCCCCTACGCCCCCACGCCCGCCGTTCAGCGCAAGTCGGCTTTCCCGTACGGCAGTTGTACCGCACCGGGCGGCGGTCCGCAGCGTCGGGGAATCGTCACTTCATTGAAATGTCACACATATTGATCGCTCCGTATTTTTTGCCAGATCGGGCGACGACACGGTGTGTCGTTTTACGAAGTCTTGGTCTTCTGTAAATGTGTGCCCGACAGCACATCGCCTGAACTCGTGAGCGGGCGGGTTCTGGAATGAGGGAGAACCATGCGCTACGGCAACGCCTTGCGAGAAGCGGTCGAATCTCCTCGCACGACACCTCTCATCGGCATCTACGACATGTACTCGGCCTCGATCGCGGCCCAGCACTACAACGGATTCTTTGTCTCCGGCTTCGGCTTCGCCGCTTCCCATTACGGGCTGCCGGACATCGGTTTCATCGCCTGGCCCGACATGGTGGCCTTCGCGGAACGGCTCCGTCTGGCGTTTCCTCGCCATCACATGCTCGTCGACATCGACGACGGGTATGTCGACCCCGAGGTCGCGTGCCATGTCGTCCAGCGACTGGAGCGCGCCGGGGCGTCGGGGGTGATTCTGGAGGACCAGAAGCGACCTCGACGGTGCGGACACGCGGACGGGAAGCTGATCCTGCCGCTGGAGGAGTACCTGGCCAAGCTGGATCTGGTCCTGCGCAGCAGGGAGGAGATGCTGGTGGTGGCGCGTACGGACGCCACGGAGGAGTCGGAGATCGTACGGCGCGCCGCCGCGCTGGCGGAGACGGACGCGGATGTCGTCCTCGTCGACGGCGTGCGGAGCGTGGAGTGGATTCGTAAGATCCGGTCCGTCGTCGGCGACAAGCCGCTGCTGTTCAACCAGATCGCGGGCGGAAAGTCGCCGAGGCTCTCCCTCTCCGAACTCTCCGACCTGGGCGTCAATCTCGCCATCTACAGCACGCCGTGTCTTTTCGCCGCGCACGGCGCGATCGACGGCGCGCTGGTCGATCTGAAAATGGCGGACGGACGGCTGCCGGACACCAGGGAGACAGGGGCGATCGGGGTCAAGGGATCAACGGAATTGCTGGAAAAGAACATCAGCAGACATCACGACAGTCGAGTTTCGGTCTCGGTGTGACCACGGGAATTCCCTCTTGTCTTCTCATTTCCTTCGGTCCGGCACCGGCCGGCACCGTCTTCCGAAGAAAACGCCCCTTCTGAGGGGAGTCTCCACGACGAGTGTGATCGTCGCGGCGACGACGAGCGTCCTGTGCGGCGCCGGTGCCGCACAGGCCGACGACGACGAGCCGGAGCGGTCGGGGCCCGTCGCCGGACGTAACGTCGGCCTGCTGGTGATCGACAACTCCCATGCCGACTCATGGCTGGAGATCGACCGGACGCTCAACATGCTGTTCAGAAGCAAGGGCACGGCGGGCAGCGACCACGACGGGGGTGGTGGCGCCATCGACGTACAGACCGGGGACGTCTCCGGATCCGACTCGGGCTCGGGTTCGGCCTCGGGTTCGGGCTCCGGCTCGGGCTCCTCTCGCTCCTCCGGCTCCTCCGACTCCTCCGGCTCGGGTTCGGGCTCCTCCGGCTCCGGCTCGGGTGGTGTGATCGAGCAGATCGGACAGATCGGGCATCCGCCGTACCAAGGCGAGAACGGTGAATGATGTGACCTCCAAGTCCTGGCTGATGTCCTGGCCGGGCCGGCTGGGAAGGGCGATCGACCTCTATGTCGTCGCCCTTCTCGGCACGGTCGTGCTCGCGACGCTGCTGCCCGCGAGCGGCCGGGCGGCCGTGGCCGTCGGCGGTGCCGCCGACCTCGCCATCGCGCTGCTCTTCTTCCTCTACGGCGCACGGCTCTCCACCCGCGAGGCGGTCGACGGACTGCGGCAGTGGAAACTCCACCTCGTCATCGGAGCCAGTACGTTCGCGCTCTTCCCGCTGCTCGGGCTGGTCGCGGGCGGACTCGTACCGTTCCTCCTCACCGACCGGCTCTACACCGGCCTCCTCTTCCTCTGCGTCGTCCCCTCGACCGTTCAGTCGTCGATCGCGCTGACCTCCGCCGCCCGGGGCAATGTCCCGGCCGCCATCTGCGCCGGTACGTACTCCAGCCTGTTCGGCATGATCGCCACCCCGCTGCTCGCGGCCTGGCTGATCGGCTCCACCGTCAGCTTCTCGGCCCACGGGGCGGTGGCCATCACCACCCAGCTCCTGCTTCCCTTTGTCGCCGGGCAGGTGGCGCGCCGCTGGATCGGCGGGCTCATCGGCCGCCACAAGAAGCGGATCGGCCTGCTGGACCGGTTCTCCATCCTTCTCGTCGTCTATACGGCCTTCAGCCAGGGCATGGCGGAAGGCATCTGGCAGCGGATCACCCCGGCGCGGCTGGCCGGTCTGGTCGCGCTGGCCGCGCTCCTGCTGGCGATGGCCCTCGCGACGACCTCGTTCACCGCGCGGCGCCTGGGGTTCAGCCGGGAGGACCGGATCACCATCGTCTTCTGCGGCTCCAACAAGAGCCTGGCGACGGGACTTCCCATGGCGGCGGTGCTGTTCGGCGCCTCGGCCGGACCGGTGATCCTGCCCCTCATGCTCTTCCACCAGGTGCAGTTGATGGTGTGCGCGGTCCTCGCGGGCCGCTGGGCCCGCCGGCCACTGGAAACCGCCTCCGAACGGACCCCCGCGCAGGCGTCGCGCGCCGTACCCCTGCGGGAGACGGCCCGCTGATCAGGATCCCTGGTCTCCTCCCCTCCCTGGGCATTCCTCTCCGCGAGTGATTCCGGTCCGAGAGCGGTTCTGCGAAAATCTTCGCGAATCCGTCCGGCCGGCTGTCGAGAACGTATGGGCCGCTCCGACGTCCCCTCCGAGAGTCGCCCACGAGGGGTGACGGCGTACCGAGGAACCGAGGAGACGACATCATGAAGTACCTGGTGATGGTGCAGGGCTCGCAGGCCGACTACGACGCGCTGGGCGGCAAGGCGTCCGCCCACAGCCCGGCCTGGAGCGAGAAGGAGCTGCGGGCGATGTCCTCCTTCATGGAAGAGCTCAACAACGACCTCGCCGAGAGCGGTGAGATGGTGGACGGGAACGGTCTGGCCGCGCCCGCCGCCACGCGCCTCGTCGGGCTCGGCGAGGACGGCCGGCCCGTGATCACGGACGGCCCGTACGGCGAGACCAAGGAACTGCTCGCGGGCTACTGGGTACTGGACTGCGAGAGCCTGGAGCGGGTGACGGAGATCGCCGAACGCGTCCTCCGGGCCCCGGCGCCCGAGGGCAGCCCCGTCTACCCCGTGGTCATCCGGCCCATCCCGGACGCCGGCGGGGGCGATGTGTGAGACGTACGGCATGAGGCCCGGAACGGAGATCGAGGACCTGCTGCGGCTGCACACGCCGCAGGTCCTCGGCGCGCTGGTACGCAGATACGGACACTTCGGCGCGGCTGAGGACTCCGTCCAGGAGGCGCTGCTCGCCGCGGCGCGGCAGTGGCCGGAGACAGGGGTGCCCGACAACCCGCGCGGCTGGCTGATCAGGGTCGCCTCCCGGCGGCTCATGGACCAGCTGCGTGCCGATGAGGCGCGGCAGGTGCGCGAGGAGACCGCCGCGGCGCTCACACCGCGCGACGCGTTCACGGCGCCGCCGCCCGGTGAGAGCCGCGCGCCGTCCCAGGACGACACCCTCACCCTGCTCTTCCTCTGCTGCCACCCCGAACTGGCCCCCGCCGCGCAGATCGCGCTCACGCTGCGTGCCGTCGGCGGTCTGACCACGGCCGAGATCGCCCGGGCCCATCTGGTGCCCGAGGCGACGATGGCGCAGCGGATCAGCAGGGCCAAGCGGCGGATCAGAGGGGTGCCCTTCCGGCAGCCGGGGCCCGAGGGCCGCGACCAGCGGCTCGCGCCCGTGCTCCAGGTGCTCTATCTGATCTTCAACGAGGGCTATACGGCGACCTCCGGCAATAATCTGCACCGCGCCGATCTCGCCCGCGAGGCGATTCGGCTGACCCGGGCCGTACGCCGGCTGCTGCCCCGGGAGGGCGCGGTGACCGGGCTGCTGGCGCTGATGCTGCTCACCGACGCCCGTAGCGCGGCGCGCACGGGGCCGGACGGCGAACTGATCCCGCTGGACGAGCAGGACCGTTCCCTCTGGGACCCGAAGGCGGTCGCCGAGGGCACCGCGCTGGTGACGGAGGCGCTGTCCCAGGGACCGGCCGGCGCGTACCAGTTGCAGGCGGCCATCGCCGCGCTCCATGACGAGGCGGCCCACGCGGAGGACACCGACTGGCCGCAGATCCTGGCCCTGTACGACATCCTGGTGCGCCGCGCGCCCGAGCCCATGGCCGAACTCGGCAGGGCCGTGGCCGTCGCGATGGTGCGCGGCCCCGAGGCCGGACTGGCCGAGGTCGCCGTACTGGAGGACCGGTTGGCAGGCCATCACCGACTCGACGCCGTACGCGCGCATTTGCTGGAGAAGGCGGGGGACCTCGAAGGCGCGCGAGCCGCGTACCGGTTGGCCGCCGGGCGTACGCTCAGCACGCCGGAGGCGCGGTATCTGCGGATGCGCGCCGCCAGGCTGCCGGTCTGAGTCCACCCAGCCCGGGTCCATCGCCCGGAGATTGTCATCCAATGACATCTCCATGAAAGATCTGATCCAACTGGCCCTTATTGTATCTTTAGGCTCTTTGGGTGCAATTGAACACATAGTCCATTCCTGTGCGCGCCATGGACGTTGTTACGCACGTGGATCCACGTGAACTCTGGGAGCGGAACACTGTCCTGGCCGAAGCGTTCTGCGCCAGCGATGAGCGTGTGCGCCAGGCGCAGTCAGTGCTGGACGAGGCGCAGGCCGAGCGGAGCAGGACGCTCGCGGCCTTCTCCGTGACGGTCGGGAACGACGGCGCGGTCGCCGATCTGATGGGCCTGAACGAACGGGAAGTCCGGGTCGCCCGGCGCACGGTGGGCAGGGAGGACGCCCGGTCCGTCGCCGAGGAACTCCTGATCCGCGGAACGCAGCCACCGCCACCACCGCTGATCCCGCAGGGGCCACCGCAGACGCCACCGCCCCCACCCCCGCCACAGACGCAACCACAGGCGCAGGGACAGGGACAGCCGCCGATGTCCGATCCCGCCACCGACACCTTCCTGATGTCGGAGGTCCAGCTGCCCCAGCCCCGGGGCGAGATGCCTCCTCCGCAGCCGGACACGACGCCGCAGGACGCGCAGACAGCCGCCGCGCCCACCGACTTCCACACCCCCTCGATGGAGGAGTCGGTGATCTGGTCGGCCAGCATGGACTCCGTCCTGCTGTGGAGCTGGAAGTCCGGCCTCGACCTCCAGACGGTCGCCGCCGAGCTGGGCCTGGATCTGCGGGCGCTGCTGCTCCGCGTACAGACCCTGGCCAACGACGGGCTGCTCACGCCCCGTACCCCGCCCTCCGACAGCGGGCAGTCCGGCCGCCATCGCCGGCACGAGGACCCGTACGCGGCCCTCATCAGCCCCGCGACCACGCCGTTCCCCGTCTACCACTGAGGACCGCGCGACCGAGGACCGCGGTCCTCGGTGCCGCGGTCCGGGGGCGGGTCAGCGGTGTTCCCGGGCGCCGTCCAGCCGGCGCGGCAGGTCGCGGGGGTTGCCGTCCGAGACATCGGCGGGGAGGAAGTCGGCCGGGACGTCCTGGTAGCAGACCGGGCGCAGGAAGCGCCGGACGGACAGGGTGCCGACCGAGGTCGTGCGGACATCCGAGGTGGCGGGGTACGGGCCGCCGTGCACCATGGCGTGGCTGACCTCGACCGCCGTGGGCCAGCCGTCGTAGAGGACGCGGCCCGCCCTGGTCTCCAGCAGCGGCAGCAGGGCGGCGGCGGTGTCATGGTCTTCCGGGCCGTGGTGGACCGTGGCGGTCAGCTGCCCCCGTAACGCATGTGCCACCTCGATGAGTTGGGACGTGTCACGGCAGGTCAGCACGACCGCGGCGGCGCCGAACGGCCGGTCCTGGAGTTCCGGCCGGCTCAGGAACGTCTCGGCCGGGGCCGTGAGCAGCCGGGGCGCGCAGGTGTTGGCGCCCTCGCCCGGCTGTCCGGCGGCGATCTCCCGTACGTCCTCGACCGCCGCCAGCGTGGCCGCCGCGCGCTCGTATGTGTCGTGGAGGGCGCGGGTCTGCATCGTCTGCGCGATCCGGGCGGACACCGCACGGCCGGCCGCCGCCAGGAACTCCGCCAGCTCGGGCCCGTTGACGGCGGCCAGCAGCCCCGGCCGGGTACGGAACTGCCCGGCCCCCGCCGTCAGCGCGCCGATGAACCCCTCGACCAGCGCGGCTGACCGGTCGCGGAGGGCGCCGGGCAGCAGGAAGACCGGGTTGACGCTGCTCATCTCGGCGTACACCGGGACCGGTTCGGGGCGGGTGGCGGCCGTACGCATCAGTGCCTCGCCGCCCGCCCGCGACCCGGTGAAGCCGACCGCCCGGATGCGGGGGTCGGCGACCAGGGCCAGGCCCAGTTCCGCGCCGGAGCCGAAGAGCAGCGAGAACACGCCTTCCGGCAGCTCGCTCTCGCGTACGGCGGCGGCCACGGCCGAGCCGACCAGTTCCGAGGTGCCCAGATGGGCGCTGTGCGCCTTGAGGACGACGGGGCAGCCGGCGGCGAGCGCGGCCGTGCTGTCGGCGCCCGCCACCGAGAAGCCGAGCGGGAAGTCCCTCGCGCCGAACACCGCCACCGGCCCGATACCAATATGACGCTCCCGCAGATCGGGCCGTGGCTCGGGGACGCGGTCCGGCAGCGGGCGGTCGATCCGTACCTCCGCCCAGGCGCCGTGGCGCACCTCGGCCGCGAGGAGCCGCAGCTGTCCCGTCGTACGGTCCCTTTCGCCGGTGACCCGGTCACCGGGAAGGCCGCTCTCGGCGACGGCCCTGGCGATCAGCTCCGCGCCGAGCGATTCGATACGGTCCGCGATCCGCTCCAGGAAGGTCGCCCGCCGCTCGGGGGAGGTGGCGCGGTAGCCGGGGGCGGCCAGCTCGGCCAGTTCGCAGGCGCGGGCGACGTCCTCGGGGGTGCCGGAGCCATAGCCGGGCTCCAGTGGGGTGTCCGTACGGGGATCGAGCGAGGCGATCACCGGGCCCCGGCCGGGCCGCCGCTCGGCGCCGAGGAACATCGCTCCTGTCAGTGGCATGGTGCGCTGCCTCACCTCTCTGAGCTTCGTCGGATTCCTCGGACATGGGACGCGAGGGGCGGCGCGCGGCGTGCGATCGCGGGGCCCTGAGATGACGGGGCTCAGCCGCCCCCGGGCTTCTTCCCGCGGTCCGGCCCCCACGGCTTCCGCGGCTCCACCGGGCTGAGATGCGCCACCAGTTCGGCGAGCTCCACACACGCCTGCTCGATCTTCAGCCGGACGTTCCGCTGCTCCGTGACGATCGCCGCCAGCAGCAGCGAGGTCAGCGCGACGGACCCGTTGAGGGCCTGAAGGCTGACCAGGCGCTCGACGAGGGTGTGGTGTTCGAAGGCCCCGACGCGGTCGGTCGCCTCCGAGATCGCCAGTACGGACACGCACAGCGCGTACGGCGCGCTCGCGGGAAGCTGGAAGCGCAGCGCGGCCCAGATGAGCACCGGGAAGACGAGGAAGAGCACGGAGAGGCTGCTCATGGTGGCCAGCGGCGTCACGAGGACAGCGGTGATCAGCAGCGCCAGCGCCTCGGGCCAGCGGCGGAAGTCCCTGGCCCGGGGAAGCCGGGCCCAGCGGAGCATGAGCAGCATCGGCGTGACCACCAGCACCCCCATGGCGTCGCCCACCCACCACGCCGTCCAGGCCGGCCAGAACCCCTCCGGGCGCAGCTTGCCGCCGAGCAACAGCATCCATACGCCCAGCGTCGCGCTGATCAGCATCCCGGCCAGTGCCCCGAGGAACACCAGGGCGACCCCGTCGCGCAGCCGGTCCAGCCGCGTACGGAAGTCCACGCGCCGGAGCATCAGAAAGGAGCAGACCGGGCCGAGGGTGCTCGCCACGATGACGCCGATGTCGAAGAGATGGACGGGACCGAGCGTCGCGATGGTGATGAGGGCGCCGAGCGAGATCCCCGGCCAGATCCCGATGCCCAGGAAGAGGAGGGCGGCCACCGCGATGCCCGAGGACGGCCAGAGAGGCGTCACGACCGCGCCCGAGATCAACAGCTGCTTCAGCAGACCGAGCTGTGCGGCCCCGGCGTAGGCGGCGGCGACGCCGAGGATCCGGACAGCGGCCATGGACAGACGTCGGACTTCCTCGGTACGCACCACATCAGCCATCAGACAACGCCCGTCGCCCAGGTACGCCGTGACACGCACTGCCGGAGGGCCCGCGTCACCCCGGACCGTACGCGTGGTGAGTGGCCCGGGAAGCGGCTCCGGCGTCAGCGGTGATCGCCGCGCGTGCCGATGGGTCCGTCCGGTACGGAGTCATGGCAGAGGACGAGCACGGCGGCGTCGTCCGCGTGACCGGTCAGCTCGGCCACCTTCAGCACTTCGGTGGCCAGCTCGCCGGGGTCCGCGCCGACGCCGGCGTCATGGGCGGCCAGCACCGCCTCGGTGGTCAGCTGGGCCACCCGCGCGAGGCCGTCCTCGACCGCGAACGCGGGACCTTCCACCACACCGTCCGTGACCAGCACGAACGCCCCGGTGTCCGTCAGCCGACGGCGGATCACCGGGTATATCTCCCCCGGCAGGATGCCCAGCGGCAGACCGCCCGGGTCCTCGTCGGCACCGGAGCTGCCGTCCGCCGCGGCCCACACCGAGGCCACATGGCCGGCGCGGGCGCTCTCCAGCACGCGGGTGACCGGGTCGAAGCGGAGAAACGTACACGTCGCGAAGAGGCTGGAGTCCACCGACAGCATCAGATCGTTGGCCCGGCTCAGCACCTGCCCGGGATCGCCGGCCGCCGCCGCGACCGCCCGCAGACCGATCCGCACCTGCCCCATGATCACGGCCGCCTCGACATCGTGCCCCTGGACATCGCCGACACAGAACGCGAGCGCTCCGTCGGGCAGCACGAAACCGTCGTACCAGTCGCCGCCGATATCCAGACCGTCCCGCGCCGGCGCGTAGCTGGCAGCCGTCCGCAGCCCCGGTACGGCGGGCAGGAAAGGCGGCAGCATCGCACGCTGGAGCGCCTCCGCCAGCTCCACCCGGGCATGCTGCAGCTCCACCCGCCGCCGCGCCTGGGCGGTGAGCCGGCCGAGTGTGGTCAGCAGGTCGTCGGCGCTCGCCGACCGGCTGGGACGACGCCGGGTCATGCACCGCTCCGAGGTACGTCCGTTGGTGGACCGCTGTGAGTTGTTCCTCGCAACGGAGTACAGAGGGGCCTCTCGCTCAAGCCTCACCTTCATCATATTTCCGCCACGCGGCTTCCGCCGGATGAGCCCGGATCAGCCCGGATCAGCCTGTGCTCCTCAGGGGGCCTCAGGGGGTTCTCAGACTATGCAGGGCGCACGAGACGTGCACCACGAACATCGCGTCGCCGGCGCGGGCCTGAGCCGGGCCTCTCACCAGGCCGAACTACCGCGGGTCGGTGGAGTCGCCCATCTCGTTCGCGGCTCCGCCCGCGCCCAGAAGGGTGGTGGGGGTCCCGGACGAGGCGGGTTCCAGGGCGGGCAGGGCGCGGCGGGCGCGGCGCGCCGCGACGGGCGGGAGGGCCGCGCGTACGAGCTGGGCCGCGCGGAGCCAGGGCTGGGCGTAGACATGGCGGGCGCGCCGTTCGATGCCGGCGGTGAGGCGGTCCACGGCCGGGGCCAGCGGGTAGGTGCGGTTGGCCGGCCAGCGCATACGGGAGCGCAGCTCGCGGAGCGTGACATCCTGCTCGGCGCTCCGGACCATGTCGGTATCGGTCCAGGTGAGATAGCCGACGCCGATCTCCACCCCGTGGTGCGCCACCTCCATACGGAGAGTGTGCGCGAAGGACTCCACCCCGGCCTTCGAGGCGCAGTAGGCCGTCATCATCGGTGCGGGGGCGAGGGCCGCGAGCGAGGCGATCTGGAGGTAGTAGCCGCGGGAGTCCAGCAGGGCGGGGAGGAAGGCGCGGGCGGTATTGGCGCTGCCGATCAGGTTGACCTCGATGACACGGCGCCACGCGTCGGGCTCGGAGTGACGGAAGAGCCCGCCCGTCGCGACCCCCGCGTTGGCGACGACGACATCGATCGTGCCGAAGCGCTCCTCGACGAGCCGGGCCGTACGCAGCATGGCCGACGCGTCGGTGACATCCGCGTGCCAGTGGTCCGCCTCGCCCGTCAATGAGTCGGTGACACGGGCGAGTTCGGACTTCTCCAGGCCGACGAGCGCCAGCCGGGCGCCCCGCTCGGAGAGGGACCGGGCGAGCTGTTCGCCGACGCCGCGCGCGGCGCCGGTGATGACGGCGGTACGTCCTCGGAGCGGCGGATGCCTGCTCATGGTGGGGCCTCCGGAGAGAGAGTGAGGGGAGGCCGCCCCCCGGCGCGTGGCTGGAGGACGGCATTCCGTACGCCGGCGCATTGTGTGCACCGGCGCGTCGTGCGCGCTGACGCGGTCCGCACGGCGGTGCGGGCGGCAGTGCGTGCGGCAGTGCGGGCGGCGGCGTGGCTCAGGCGCGTTGCAGCGCCAGCACCGCGTTGTGCCCGCCGAAGCCGAACGAGTGGCTGACCGCGCGGTCGATCCGCCGGCGCAGCGGCTGCTTGGTCACGCAGTCGATGTCGAACTCGACGGCCGGCGTGTCCAGGTTGGCGATCGGCGGTACGACGCCGTGCTGGAGCGTCAGCACGGTCAGGCCCGCCTCGATCGCGCCCGCCGCCCCCATACAGTGCCCCAGCACGCCCTTGGGCGCCGTGACCGGCGGACGGTGCGGATAGACCCTGCTGATCAGCGCCGCCTCGGTCGCGTCATTGAGCGGCGTCGAGGTGCCGTGCGCGTTGACATGCTCGACATCACCCGACTGCCAGCCCGCGTCGCGCAGCGCCACTTCCACCGCGCGCTGGGCGACGGCGCCCGAGGGGTGCGGGCTCGTCGGGTGGTGCGCGTCGGTCGTGGCGCCGGCGCCCGCCAGCAGCGCGCGTGGCTCCGCGCCACGCGCCCGCGCGTCCTGCTCGCGCTCCAGCACCATGATCGCCGCGCCCTCCCCCAGGACCAGCCCCGCGCGGTCCGAGGCGAAGGGCCGGCACAGCAGCGCCGGGTCCTCGCCGGGTTCCGCCAGCGCGGCGGCGCCCGACCGCACGAACCCGGTCATGGCGACCGGGAAGACGATGGACTCCGTCGCCCCCGCCACGGCGATGTCGCACTGCCCGGTGGAGAGCAGGTCCCGTGCCACGGACAGCGCCGTGACCCCCGAGGAACACGCCGTGCACGGCGCCATGCTGGGCCCGGTCGCCCGCATCTTGATGGCGATCTCGGCGGCCGGCATGTTGGGGATCGTGAGCAGGATGCCGGACGGGGAGGTCGCCTCCGGCCCTCGTCTGTCGAGCGCGACGGACTGTTCCGTCAGACTGGCCGACCCGCCGCTGCTGGTCCCGACCACGACGGCGACCCGGGCGCCGTCCCAGCGCGTCGGGTCGAGCCCGGCGTCGGCGACCGCCTCGCGCGCGGCGAGGAGTGCGAGCTTCACGTACCGGCCCATCCGGAAGGCGGTACGCCCGCCGATCGCGGTGTCGAGATCGATGCCCTCGACCGTACAGGCGAAGTCGACCGCGCAGCCGCTCAGTTCGGGCACCCGGTGCGCTGGGGAGACTCCCGCGCACACGCCGTGCCAGGTGGAGTCGGTGTCGTTCCCGGCCGGTGTGATCATCCCCAGACCGGTGATGGCGATGGCGGGTCCGGTCATCGGCCGACGCCCACCGCGGCCTCGTTCGTCTCGCTGACGCCGCTCATCGTGCCCGCCGCGTGAACCCCGCTGAGGGCGTGCGCGGCCTGCACCGCGTGCGCGGTGCGCGCCGTACGCCCCGTGCGCGCCCCGTCGAGGAACGCGGTGATCTCCGCCAGCGTGGCGCCCTTGAGCAGCGAGTCCGAGTCGGCGTCGATCCCCAGAGTCTCCTTGATGATGACGGCGAACTCGGCGACGGCGAGGGAGTCCATCTCCAGGCTGTCCATGGTGGCCTCGGGGATGATCTCCGCGGCGGGCACCTTGAACGTCTCCGTCAGCACCTCGGAGATCTTCGGGTGGATCTCGCTCATGGGTTGTCCTTTCCAGGGGTTGGGTCGGTTGAAGGGGTCGGTGGTTTCAAGCGGGCGCGGCGGGTACGGCGTGCCACGCGCCCTCCGCGTCGTCGTAGGCGTCCACGTAACCGGCCCCGGAGATGGGCCAGTCGGCGAGCATCTCCTCCGGCAGCGCGAAGGACTCCACGAGAGCGGGGGCATGGCCGGCCAGCCGCGAGATGAGCTGTTCGACGGCCTCGGGCAGTTCGTCGAGATGACGGGGGGCCAGCCGGCCCGCGGCCAGCAGATCGCCGCTGTTCCGGTCGATCCACTGGAGCGCGAAGAGCCGGCGCAGCGAACGCAGCAGGTCACGGGCCGAGGGCGAGGGCGAGGGCGAGGGCGAGGAGACAGAAGAGGAAACGGAGGAGGAAGCAGAAGAGGAAGCGGAGGAGCGGACGGACGACGCGCCGGGCGAGGGGGCCGGGCCGGGCTCCAGTCCCGCCATCGCCACCGCGTACGCCTCCGACGCGCGCCGGTACGCGTGCGCCTCCACGGCGCGCAGCGCGGCACCGGACGCCGCGTTCCACCGTGCCAGCGAGTCACCGTGCGGCACCTGGCTCATCCGGCGGCGGGCCCGCGCCAGCCATACGCCCTCGACGGCGACGAGGAGTCCGTCCAGGAACAGCGGGTCGGTCAGCTCGCGGTGCGCGGGACCGTACGATCCGTCCCCCGGCCTCGGACCCGCACCCGCACCCGGCTCGGAACCCCGCTCCCGCTCCGGTTCGGGTTCCGGTTCCGGAGCCGCCGAGAACAGCATCTCGGCCGCCGCCTTCGCGTAGATCGCGAGATTGTCGCCCTCCGCCGTGATGACGCCCTCGATACCCGCCAACAGCTCGGTCATGCCGTTGTTCTCCAGCAGCGCCTGCGCACCGCACCGTTCCCGTGACTCCACGATGACCTCGCGCGCCCGCCAGCTGATCCAGCCCTTGGCGACGGCCACCAGTCGCTCGGCCTCGTCCGTGTCCGCTTCGGTACGCGACTCCCAGGCGTCCAGCGCCGTACGGTGCAGCAAGGTCATCGCGAAGACCGTGGCCAGGGCCCCGACCAGCGGACCGTGATGGCTGCGGTGCGCGAACACCGGTACCCGCTCCCCTCCTCTGGAACTGGAGATCCGCCGGTGCCCGCCGTACCGCACGGCGAGCGCCAGCGTGACCCGCGCCGAGCCGACCGCGCACGCGCTCATCGAGAGCTTGCCCGCCGTGACCCGGCCGATCGACGTCAGGAAACGCCGTCGTCGGTTGCTCTGCTCGCTCCTGAACACACCGTCGTCACCGATCCGCCCCTGCGCACCGCCCAGCAGCGCGTCGCGCCCCACGAAGACCCGGTCGAACGAGGTCAGACAGTGGTCCACGGGGCTGCCCAGCCGGGCGGGCAGCCTGCGCACCCGGACACCGGGGAGCGCTCCGACGGCGTCGGTCAGCGGCGTCAGGAACAGGAAAACGCCGTGGTCGGTACCGTCCACGAGCAACCGTGCCGCCACCACGCCGGACTTGGGGCCGCCCACGGGGCTGGTGTTGGGCATGAACTTCTGCGCCCCGGCATGCGGCGTGCGGAGCACGAAACCGTCCCGCTCCCGGTCGTAGACCGCCGTCGTCTCCACGGCGACCGCGTCGTTCCCGTGCGCCACCTCCGTGCAGAGGAAGGTGCCCACCCGGCGCAGCGCGAGGAAGTCGGCCACGTCCGCCGAACCCGCCGCGTCCCGCGCCGTGCCGCGTGCCGCGCCCTTCTCTCTCTCCGCGTGGTCGAGGAGACTGCCGAGGAACAGGTTGTAGTGAATGCCCGCGACCGTCGTGAAGGCCGGATCGACCGGGCCCAGCCACTCATGCAGGGCGGCGAGCCCACGCGCGTCGGCAGCCAGCTCCGCCGGGCTGGCGAGCGTGTCATTGACGGTACGCAGCCGCTCGTACGCCATCGCCAGTCGTTCCCCGGACGAGGCACCGGGCCGGCGGCGGAAGGGCGCAGCGGCGGCGAGCCGACGCCATGGCGCGTGCTCCCGGTCGAAGTCCTCGCCGAAGAGCACGCGCGTCAGAAGATCCACTGTCGGATCCACCGTCGGGTCCAATGAGTCCGTAGGATCCACTGAGCTGGTAGCAAACGCGTTCGCAGGATCCAATGATTTCGTTGAGACGAACGACTCCGTCGGGACGAACGACTCCGTCCGGACGAATGGATTCGTCGGATCCAGGCCCGTCCGGTCCAATGAGCCCTTCTGGTTGGCCGAGTTCACGGCAACGGTATTGATATTTATACTCACGCCGGTATAACGATCAATCAATGGCGAAGAAACGACTCTCCCACCCGCAGAACCATGGGACATTCGTACGATCAGCTCCCTGATGTGACCTGTCGTCAGGCCCGCCGAAACGCCAGCGCCACGTTGTGCCCGCCGAACCCGAAAGAGTGGCTGACCGCCGTCTCCACCCACTGCCGCCGGGGTTCCTTGGTCACACAGTCGAGGTCGAACTCGACAGCGGGCGCGTCCACGTTGGCGATCGGCGGAATCACGCCATGTTCGAGGGTCAGCACCGTCGCCACCGCCTCGATCGCCCCCGCCGCCGCCAGCGTGTGCCCGATCACCCCCTTCGGCGCCGTGACCGGCGGCCGGTGTGGATAGACCCGGTCGATCAGTGTCGCCTCCATCGCGTCGTTCAGCGGTGTCGACGTGCCGTGCGCGTTGACATGCTCGACGTCGTACGGGCTCCAGCCCGCGTCCCGCAGCGCCCCCTCCACCGCCGCCTGGGCCCACCGGCCGTCCGGCGCGGGCGCCGTCGGGTGGTGCGCGTCCGTACTGGCGCCCGCGCCGGTCAGCAGCGCGCGCGGCGCCCGGCCCCGCGCCCGCGCGTCCGCCTCCCGTTCCAGGACGACCATGGCGGCGCCCTCGCCGATGACGAACCCGTCCCGGTCCGACGCGAACGGCCGTGACGCCTCGCCCGGGTCACCGGTACGTGTCGACAGCGCGCCCATCCGCGCGAAGGCCGTCACCACCAGCGGGGTCAGTACGGACTCGGCGCCCCCGGCCACCACCACATCGCACTGCCCGCTCGTCAGCAGATCGCGGGCCACGGCGATCGCGGTGGCTCCGGAGGCGCAGGCGGTCGCCGGGGCCAGGCTCGGCCCCCGGGCCTTGAGCGCGATGGCGACCTCTCCCGCCGCCGCGTTGGGGATCATCATCGGCACCAGTACGGGGGAGACCGCCTGGGGGCCGTCCGCCTGGAGCTTCAGCGCGTTGTCGACGAGCAGGGAGACACCCCCGACGCCCACGCCGAGCACCACGCCCACCCGGCCGCTGTCCCAGCTCACGGGGTCGAGTCCGGCGTCCGCGACGGCCTGCCGTGCCGCGATCAGTGCCAGTTTCACGAACCGCGCCATCCGCCAGACCGACCGCCCGCCGATCTCCGCGTCGAGATCGATGCCCTCGACCGCACAGGCGAAGTCGACGGGCATACCGGCCAGTTCAGGGCGCCGTCCGGCCACCGACCGCCCCGCGCACAGCCCGTCCCAGAACGACCGTTCATCATGACCGGCGGGAGTCATGACCCCGAGCCCGGTCACCGCGACCGTCCCGCTCTCCTGGCCGCTCCGCTGCCCTGTCCCCTGCCCGCTTCCCCGCTCGGCCGTCGGTGTCATGATCCGTTCCTTCCGTCGAGGGCCGTGGCCCATGAGCTGTCGGGCCGTGCGGCCCCGGACGTGGTCGTCGCGGGCGTTTTCATCGTGAGGGTGTCTGTCGCGGGCGTGGCGGTCACGGGCGTGGTCATCGCGCCCGTGACCGTCGCGGGTGTGGCCGTCGCGGGTGTGGTCATCGCGCCCGTGGCCGTCGCGCCCGTGGCCGTCGCGGGCCAGCGCAGCGCCACCGTTCCCCAGGTGAGGCCGCCGCCGAAAGCGGTCAGCAGCATGCGGTCGCCCGTGCGGAAACGTCCCCGCGCGTCCGCGTCCGCCAGGGCGAGAGGGATGGAGGCCGCGCCCGTATTGCCCACCCGGTCGAGGTGAGTGACACAGCGCCGCGCGCCGATCCCCACCCGTTCGGCGACGGCCCGCAGGATCCGGGCGTTGGCCTGGTGCGGTACGAAATGGTCGACCTCGGCGGCGTCCCAGCCCACGGTGCGCAGCAGCGAGCGGCACGAACCGGTCATCCTCTCGACCGCGTGCTGATAGACCGCCCGCCCCCGCATCCGGAAGAACTCGTCGCCCTTGGCGGGCGGTTCCGCCATCGACCTCGACCGCGCCCCGCCGCCCGCCACGGTGATCAGGTCGTATCCCGTCCCGTCACTGCCCAGATCGAAGGCGATCAGCTCGCCCGGGTCCCCGGCCCTGCCCGCGCCGATCAGCGCCGCTCCGGCGCCGTCGCCGAACACCACGCCCGATGAGCGGTCCCCGGGGTCCAGCCAGGTGGAGTACACATCGGCGCCCACCAGGAGCACCCGTTCATAGAGCCCCGACACCACGAGTCCATGGCAGACGGCGAGACCGTAGACAAAGCCGCTGCACACCGCGCCAATATCGAACGCGGGTACCGTGCCCAACCCCAGGCGCGCCGCCAGCGCCGGCGCGGTCCCCGGGATCAGATGGTCCGGCGTCGCCGTGGCCAGCACCACGGCGTCCGCCGTCCGTACGGGACCCGCCCCTACCGGACCCGCCCGTACAGAGCCCGCCCGCACGGATCCCGCCTCCGCGGCACCCGCCCGCACCGGATCGGCGACCAGCAGCCTCGCCGCCTCGTACGCGATGTCGCCCGTGGACATCCCCGGAGCCGCCCGATGGCGGCCGGCGATGCCCGTGCGCGTACGGATCCAGGCGTCATCCACCCCCCACTCAGCGGGCAGCGCCCCATTGGGGACCGGCTCCCCCGGGACCCATCCCGCGACGGCCTCCAGCACAGCCGTCCGTGGCTCCGCCCCCTCCCGCCTCTCTTCGCGCCCCCTCGCGCGCGGGTCTCGCGCCTCCTCGCGCCCGTACAGTGCGCTTCCGCTCACCACCCACGGCCCCCATCCGGTTAACGATCACATCGACCGGATGACAAACGGGCGCGCAGGTAAGCGAGTTACTGCGCCATTTGGGGCAAAGATCGCGCTGGTTCCCACCCAGGTAGGTGAATCCGTGCCGCGGAGGTGCCGAGCCCGCTCGGAACGGGGGGCAGCCAGCGGGTGATACCGGCCCTGTCCTCCAGCAGTTCGGCCTCCTTGTACCGCTTACAGCCGTGGTGCCAGTTGAGAATCCCTGACAGCCAGTTCTCCAGCTCCTTCACATAGCCGTCGAGCACCCGGCGCGCGTCCGCGTCGAGGTCGAAGTCGTCGTACAGCGTGGGCAGTTCATGGGCAACGACATGCTGGAACTGGCTCATCCGCGAGTTCATCAGGTCGTCGATGATGGCCAAGGCGGTCGGATAGTCGCAGTTGAAGAAGTTCTGCACGACGAGCACACCGTTGTGCATCTCGCCCTCGAACTCGATCTCCTTCTGGTACGAGAAGACATCGTTCAGCAGCGTCGCGTAGTCCTGTGCCGCGTTCTCCATGGACCTCATCGGGCCCGACCGATAGATCGCGGACGGCACCACCTGGCCGTGGCCCAGCCGGGACAGGCTCATCGTCATGTCCGAGCCGAAGGTCTTCCTGCGCATCTCGATGTAGTCGACGGGGTCGGGGATACGGTTCTGCGTCTGATTGGCCAGCTCCCACAGCCAGCTGTCGGTCATGTCCACGACCGACTTACGGAAGACACGGCGCGCGTCCGGGTCCATCGGGCCCGCCGTACGGACCCACAGGTCGGCCAGCCCCCGTTCCAGCCCGGTCGCGGGCACCGGCATCTCCATGGACCCGACCGGCATGAACCGCGCCAGCCGGTCATTGCACGCCTTCGCGCCCGCCACATCGCGGACGTTGCCGTAGACCACCGGGTAGTAGTCGTCGCCGTACGTCCCCCACGTCAGCCAGTCCGAGGTGAGATCGAGCTCCTCCGCCGTGGCGTCCGGATGGATACCGGCCGCGCAGAGCGGCAGATCGATACGGCGCAGCCGCCGCTCGTCCCAGACGTCCGAGCCGGGGATACCGGGCTGCGCCCTCAGGATCCCCATCCGGTCGGCCCACTCGACGGTGTGCTCCCGCGAGTGGTCCAGATGCGGACTCAGCGACAGCCCGAACGGCATCCGGAACTCGGGCAGCACGGCGGGGCCGACCCGCTGGAACGGGATATGACCGTGTCTGCGCGCCCGCGCCTCCGCACCCACGCTGATCGTCTTCGCGATATCGGCCGCGGCCGTACCGAGACCGACCGGCACCATCGAGAACGACACGCCCGCCCCGCCCGGCGCGCCCCCGGTGCCCGCGCCGGCATCGGCTCCGGAACCGGAACCTGAACCGGCGCCGTTCATATACCGGCTGGAGCGCATATGCCACTCATGGCCGCCCGACTGCCAGTCCTGGAGCCCCTTCACATAGGCGAGGGTGTCGGCGCACGACCGCGGATCCAGGCCCTTCTCGGCGAAGAGCGGCCCCAGTTCGGTCAGCGCGGTGTTCTCGAACTGCTGGACGCGCGAGGTGAGCAGATCGTTGACGGCGTCCGCCGCCTCCTGTGTCGTACAGCCGAGGAAGGTCTCCAGGACGAGCACGCCGTTGCTCAGCTCGCCCTCCTCCTCGATCTCCCGCTGATACGAGAACAGGTCGTTGCGCAGATGGACACCGTCCGAGAACGTGTCCTTCAGCACCCGCAGCGGGCGTGAGTCGGCGATCTCGGCGGGCACTTCGGCGCTCGCCGCGTACTCGATGAGCCCCGCGGACCATGGCGCTCCGCCGACCTTGCGGCGCATCTCGATGTACTCGACCGGATTCGCGACCCGGCGCGCGTTGATGTTCGCGAGCTCCCAGTCGGACTCGTTGAGGAGATTCTCCGTGGACTCCGCGAACCGCCGCCGCCACGCCATGGACATGCTCGGCACCGTACGGGCCCAGAGGTCCGCCAGCCCCGCCTCGACCGGATTGGTCGGCTCCGGGAATCCGGCGGCGAGATCCATCGGCATGAAAGCCGCCAGCCGTTCCAGATACGCCCTGCCGCCGTCCCGGTCCTGGGGACGCTTGTATACCTCCAAGAAGTGGTCGTCGAAGAAGAACACCCACACATACCAGTCCGTGACCAGCGACAACGCCGGACCGTCGCAGTCCGGATGCGTGTACGAGCAGAGCAGGGCGTAGTCGTGGGAATCGAGGTCGCGCTCCTCCCAGACCCCCGAACCCTCCAGCATGCCCATGTCCCTGGCCCACCGCTTGGAATGCGCCCTGGCCTCCTCCAGGTGCGGATTGAGTCGGGCCGGATAAGCCATATAGAAATCCGGCAATTCAAACGGCTGTGTCACGGGCGAGCGGCCTTTCCCGACGGTTCCGGCGGTTTCTTCCTGGGTGGTGATCTACCCCTCGCCCGACTCCGCCATCCGGACCACAAATTAGTCATATGAACACATGATGAGCGCGTGGCGTACGCGTGCCACCGCACGGCCGGGGTGATCATCGCTGAATGAGCACCACAATCCGGCTCGCACAACAGCCCGAGGCCGACGAACTGCTCGGCCGCAGCCCGCTGGCCGCGCTCGTCGGCATGCTGCTTGACCAACAGGTCCCGATGGAGTGGGCGTTCTCCGGCCCGTACACCATCGCCGTACGCATGGGACACGACGACCTCGACGCCCGCGAGATCGCCGCGTACGACCCCGAGGCGTTCGTCGCGCTGCTCTCGGACAAGCCCGCCGTGCACCGCTATCCGGGGTCGATGGCCAGACGCGTCCAGCAGCTCTGCCAGTACCTCGTCGAGCACTACGACGGCGATCCCACCGCGATCTGGCGTGATGTCGCCACCGGCGCGGAGGTACGGGACCGGCTGAACGCGCTGCCCGGCTTCGGCACGCAGAAGTCCCAGATCTTCCTGGCACTGCTGGGCAAGCAGTACGGCGTACAGCCCAAGGGCTGGCGCGAGGCCGCGGGCGCGTACGGGGACGTGGGGTCGTACCGCTCGGCGGCGGACATCACCGGACCCGAATCGCTGGTCAAGGTACGGGCGTTCAAGCAGGAGGCGAAGCGCGCGGCGAAGGCGGCGAAGGCGACACCCGCGCCCAAGGCCGACTGACCGTCGGCGGAACCGGACCGGCCGCGCCCCGATCCAGGCGCGAACGGGGCCCGGTCCGCGCCCGATCCGCGGCTGTTCCACCGATACGCACCATGACCTATGACACAACTGTTCCCACGCGGCGCGGCGCTGGCTAGCTTTCCCTCACATTCGTTCGCACCGGAAGGATCCCAGCCCCTGTGAACGCAACATCCCGCAGACTCCTGGCAGTCGCGGCCACCACCGCGCTCGCCGCCCCTCTGCTGCTGTCCGCCTCGCCCGCCTCCGCGCGCTCCCACGACCCGGCCAAGGACGCCGCCAAGGACGCGGCGAAGCTCTCCCGGAAGCTGGTGCGCGAGGCATCGGCCGGCGACGCCTACCGGCATCTGGAGAAGTTCCAGGCCATCGCGGACTCGGCCAACGGCAACAGGGCGGCCGGCACGCTCGGCCACGACGCCTCCGCCGCGTATGTGTACAGCCAGCTGAAGAAGGCCGGTTACCAGGTCTCGTACAACACGTTCGACATCACCTATATCGAGACGCTCGCCGAGAAGCTCACGGTCACCGCGCCGACGCCGCGCGACGTCGCGATCACGGCCATGTCGTACACGACGTCCACCAAGGAGGGCGGCATCGCGGCCGACCTCGCCGCCGTCCCGGTCGACGCGACCACGGGCTGCGAGCCGGCCGACTACGCCGCCGGCGCCTTCACCGGCAAGATCGCGCTGATCCAGCGCGGCGGCTGCGACTTCGCGACGAAGCAGAAGGAGGCCGCCGCGGCGGGAGCGGTCGCCGCGATCATCTACAACAACACCGAGGGCGCGCTCAGCGGAACGCTCGGCGGCCCGGACGCCGGCAAGATCCCCACGGGCGGCATCACACAGGCCGAGGGCCAGGCGCTCGCCGCGGAGGCCGCCAAGGGCGCGGTGAAGGTCTCTCTGGACATCCGCCAGCTCCAGGAGGAGCGCACCACCCGCAATGTGGTCGCCGAGACCAAGGGCGGCAGGGCGGACCGGACCGTGATGCTCGGCTCCCATCTGGACTCCGTCACCGAGGGCCCCGGCATCAACGACAACGGCTCCGGTTCCGCCGGGCTGCTGGAGGTCGCCCTCAAGCTCGCCAAGACGCATGACAAGCCGGCGAACAAGGTGCGCTTCGCCTGGTGGTCGGCGGAGGAACTGGGCCTGCTCGGCGCCGAGGCGTACGTCAACGGCCTCACCGCCGCACAGCGCGCGGACATCGCGCTCTACCTCAACTTCGACATGATCGCCTCACCGAACTTCGCTCAGTTCGTGTACGACGGCGACGACTCGGACGGCGTGGGCGCGGGCCCCGGGCCCGAGGGCTCCGCCCAGCTGGAGAAGGGCATCACCGACTTCCTCGACAGCAAGAAGGTTCCGCACGAGGGCACGGACTTCGACGGCCGCTCCGACTACGGGCCCTTCATCGACGCGGGCATCCCGTCCGGCGGCACCTTCACCGGCGCCGAGGGCATCAAGTCCGAGGCACAGGCGACGAAGTACGGCGGCGAGGCCGGTATCGCGTACGACAAGTGCTACCACTCGGCCTGCGACGACCTCTCGAACATCAATATGAAGGCGTTCGGCATTAACATCGATGTGATCGCCAACGCCGTGGGCACCTACGCTCACGATCTGAGTTCGGTGACCAAGCCCGCGGCGGCCAAGCCGACGGCGACGGCCGAAGCGGCGCGGATCCCGCTCAAGCGCGGCGAGACCGAGACGGTTTCGCACTCCCGCGGCCACACGCCCACCGCGTAACCGGGAGACTCAACGGCACGGCGCACCCCATTGCGTTCAGGCGGTGGGGTGCGCGGCGGTTCTGGCGCCGGAAACGAAAGTGGAGAAAACAGCTCTGCTGAACACAAGGACCGGACCTTCGGCATTCTTGCTGTCACGTACGGGGATAATGCCCGGGATACCGGTGCCTATTTCCACGCAGTTTCCGCTGTTGTCGCCGCTGTAACTGCTCTTTACCCACGTTGTCGCTCTGAAATCGCGATTCATCATGGTGGCCGTACCCTTCCATCGCGTCATTGAGCAACGCGGCAGACTCGGAGGCGGACAGCGCATCCGCCCTCAGAACAGCATAGGTCTGTGCATGACGGCCGGTAACTTCCGGATCGTCGCTGAAGTGCCCGCGGTCAAGCGATTCCGAGTACACCCAGACATGGCCATCCGAGAGGGTGATCAGAGACATGGACGTATTGGGACGCCAAATACCGGGGACACCCGCCGGGGCGACTTGAACACGGATGTTCGGCTGCTTTCCCACACGCAGCAGATGTGCGCACTGATCCCGCATGACGGCCGCGCTTCCGACCGTGTTCCGGATGCAGCTCTCATCCAGGACCATGAGCAGAAGCGGCCCCTCGGGGGAGAGAAACCTGTGCTGTCTGCTGAGCCGCGCGCGGACGCGCCTCTCCAGTTCGTCCCCGCCGGCCCGGCGCGAGAGCAACGCGCGGGCGTAGTCCTCGGTCTGCAGCAGCCCCGGCATCATCTGGGTCTGGTACTCACGGAGCGCGGTCGCCTCGGCGTCCATGGCGGCACGGCGCTTGAACCAGTCCGGATGGTCCACTTCCGGATACCAGTCGATCTTGTGCCAGAGCTTCTGGAGGATGCCGCCGGTACGCAGCACGATGTCGCACGTCTCAGCGAATTTCTCGTCAGGAACACGTGTTCCGGCTTCCACACGGGCAACGTAGGAGCGATCGCAGGGGACTTCGCCAGCCAGTGCTATTTGCGTAACACCTATGGACTCACGGCAGTGCTTGAGAACTTCGCCGAACACATCGGCCGTGCTGGCGCCTTTCTCCCCGCCCCCTGCGTTGCGTCGGCCCATGGCCGCTCCCCTCATGTCATGTGACAGATCTCGACTGGAACGCGTGCGACGTTGTGCGCCCGCCCTGTGCAACGCAACCCTTGTCCTGTGCAACGTAGTTGCATCGCCCCGAGGACGACAATGCGCGAGGAATCGAACTCAATGACACACCGTCCCCCTGAATTGGAGGCCGTGGTCCTCGGCACGACTATGCTCCGGCGGCGCCGGGCGGAACAACTACCCGCCGAAGCAGGTGAATTGCACGAGCCGGTTTATTATCGACTATCCCTCGGAGGGCATCAGAACGCGGCACATGGAAAGGTGACGTGATGCCCAGGGCAACCTTGACCACCGTGCTGCTTTCAAAGACGGACTGCTGGTACTGCGAATCCTGCTGGATAAACAGCGTGGAGGCGGCACGCACCACTCAGGACGGCTGTATGGACCTGCTGTGCCTCGGGTGTGCCGAGGCGAATTTCCCGAGGCGCGTGGATATCTTTCCGCCGTTCGGAATCTTCGGGCTGTCGAACCGTAGAACGCGAACGAGCAACGGAAAGCACGCGAAACCGGGCGGCCCCAAATTACCCCCCGATCCGGGCCCGCATCCGCCGCCGAACCCGCGCCCGCAGTCCCCGCCCGGGACCCCGCCCGTCTGACGGGTCCGCCGGACAGTCGGGGCGGAGTGGCGGGGTGAGCCGCTGTCGCCCACCCCACCGGACCCCTTTCGAGCGAATCAGCGGGACGCCCCGGCGGCCGAGGGTCGCGCTCCCGCGGGTGCCGAGGCACCGGAGGGGTTGGTTCCATTCACGCTTCACTCCCCCTTTGTCACCGAAAGTGACCTTTGAACTCGGGCACCATGGCTGCGCCCGGAGCCGGTCGCCCGGTAGGCTTTCCGTGTGATCTTCAAGCGCATCGGTAACGGGCGGCCGTATCCCGACCACGGCCGGGAAAGCACCCGGCAGTGGGCGGATGTCGCGCCGCGCCCGGTCCGCCTCGATCAGCTCGTGACCACGAAGGGTCAACTCGACCTGGAGACGCTGCTCGCCGAGGACTCGACCTTCTATGGGGACCTCTTCGCCCACGTCGTGAAGTGGCAGGGCGATCTCTATCTGGAGGACGGTCTGCACCGCGCCGTGCGCGCCGCGCTCCAGCAGCGCCAGGTGCTGCACGCGCGGGTGCTGGAGCTGGACCCGCGCTGATCGTGTCCGTAGGACCGGTATCGACACGGTCCGGCAGAGGGGGCTCCGGCAGGGCCGGGCCTCCGGGCACTGAGCCTTTCGGGGTCTTTCACCACCCGGACCGCGCAACCAGTTGATCATTTAGTAGGAAACACCACCGGGGCACACTACGCTGCGGCCATGAGCATGCTGACTCCCCCCGGCATGGGCGGAAAGTACCGCATTACGGGCAACAAATACCCGCGCATGCGCCGCCCCCGTCATCGTCGCAGGATCGTGCTCGCGGCCGTCGCGTCCGTCGTTGCCCTCGGCCTGGCCGGCTGGGGAACGCTGCAGCTCATCGACGTCTTCACGGGGGGCGGCACGAAAAGCGTCGCCGCCGCCGGGAAGTCCGGCTGCAAGCACCCGTCCGAGCCCGTCAAGGCGCTCCCCAAGCCCGGCCAGATCACGGTCAACGTCTATAACGCGACCCCGCGAGGCGGACTCGCCCAGACCACCGCCGACGAGCTGAAGAAACGCGGCTTCGTCATCGGCAAGGTGGGCAACGCCCCCGCCGCGTACGACAAGAAGGTCCCGGGTACCGGGATACTGCTCGGCGCGCTGAAGCCCGAGGACGGTTTCTTCACCGTCCTCGGCGCCCAGCTGAAGGGAGCCACGTCGAAGACCGACTCCCGTAAGACACCGGATGTCGATCTGATCCTCGGCATGACCTTCGAGGCGCTGACCGACCAGAAGGACGCCGACCAGGCCCTGGCCACCCAGTCGAGCGCCGCGTCGGATCCCGCCTGCGGGGATCTGGGGGCGGCCCCGAAGAACTGACCCCACGCTTTCCGAAGGGGCCCGGTTCGCCTGCCGCGCGAACCGGGCCCCGAGCGGTTACGTCAAGAGGACGTCAGAGGCTGTTGCCCCAGGGGGAATGCCCCCGGGGATGACTTACTCGGCCGTCCCGTACATACGGTCGCCCGCGTCGCCGAGGCCCGGGACGATGTAGCCGTTCTCGTTGAGGCGCTCGTCGACCGCCGCGGTGACGACCGTCACCGGCGTGCCCGCGAGCTCGCGCTCCATCACCTCGACGCCCTCGGGCGCCGCGAGCAGCACGACCGCGGTCACATCGTCCGCGCCGCGCTTGATCAGCTCACGGATCGCCGCGACCAGCGTGCCGCCGGTCGCCAGCATGGGGTCGAGCACGTACACCTGGCGTCCCGAGAGGTCCTCGGGCATCCGGTTCGCGTACGTGGACGCCTGAAGGGTCTCCTCGTCGCGGATCATCCCGAGGAAGCCCACCTCCGCGGTCGGCAGCAGCCGCACCATGCCGTCCAGCATGCCGAGGCCGGCCCGGAGGATCGGCACCACCAGGGGGCGCGGATACGAGAGCTTCACGCCCGTCGTGCCGGTCACCGGTGTCTGAATGTCGACCAGTTCTGTCCGTACGTCCCGGGTGGCCTCGTACGCGAGCAGCGTGACCAGCTCGTCGGCGAGGCGCCGGAAGGTCGGGGAGTCGGTGCGCCGATCGCGCAGCGTGGTGAGTTTGTGCGCCACCAGCGGGTGGTCGACGACATGAATCCGCATGGCGACACAGTAACCGGGGGCCAAGGCCGTACGCGCTGCCACTACCCGGCTGGCATCAACCCCTGTCAGCGAGGGAAGGTGTCAGAAGGTCGGCCCCGGTACACCGCGGAGCTGAGTAAGCGGCCTGAGGTGGTGACGCAGCCATGCCGGACGAGGATCGGGAAGGCCGGGATCAGCGCCCCGAGCAGGTGGAGGCCGAGGCCCGGGAAGCGGACCAGGCCCGGGGAGCGGGCCAAGCGGAGGACGTCCAGGACGGTCAGGACGAGGCCTGGGTGGAGCCCCCGTCGGACGAACAGGAGAGCGAGGCCGCGCGCCGCCGACGGCGCGCGCAGTTCCTGCGTGAGCTGAACGAGGCCAAGGCGCTGCGCGAGCGCGTAAAACCCCGGCAGGCCCGCGCCGCGCGGATGCGCCAGCAGATGCGGATGCGTACGTTCCGGTGGTGACCGGCCGGTAGCCGCGCCCGGCGCGCGACGTACGTCACGTCCATCCCGCATGCTCATGGAAGGCATCCGGCGCCCGGAGCCGAACAGGGGCCTAATAAAATGGCCCGACGACGCAACGGTGGAAGACCTCTCGCGAAGCGTTCGTTTCTGCCACGATTCCGAGTGGGCGGGGCAGATCAGCGCACCGCCGGATCGTCACACCTCTGACCAGTGGGAGAGTCACGGTGTACTTCGCCGCACTGCTCGCGCGCACCGAAGACGGGTGGGAAGCGAGCGACACAGAGCTCGACGATGTGGAGACCTTGTCGGACCTGACCGACTTGGCCCGCGAAGCCTCGGTGGACGAGGACACGGTGCTCGTGTTTATCGAGCAGGAGGACGCCTGGTTCGGCATCCTCCGCGTGGAGGGCGAGGAAGATCCTCGCATCTACGTCTCCGACGCGGCCGCGGCCGCACGCTCCTCGTACGGGGAGATCCTCATTGATGAACTGCTCGGCAGGGACGACGACGACCCGGCCGACGACTTGGACACGCTGGACCTCGACGGTACTGAGGACGGCGAACCGGACGAGAACGACGAGGAGGAAGAGGACATCCCCCTGAAGAACGGGGAGACCGTACCCACGGGAGCCGTCGGCGACCGCGAGATTCTCACCGACCTCGGCCTGTCCGAGGCCGATCTGCTGGCGCTCGATTCGGACGCGATGGCCGAGATCGCGGAGGCTCTGGGAGCCGCCGAGGTGCTGGAGACCGTCCGATAGTGATCCGGCACGACCCCGCGCCCGACCCGGTACGCGCACCGTGGCAGGCGGCCATGCGGCTTGCCCTGGAGGAGGCGGCACGCGCTGCCCTGTCCGGTGATGTGCCGGTCGGCGCCGTCGTGCTGTCCCCGGACGGCACGGTGCTCGCCGCGGGCCACAACGAACGCGAGGCCACGGGCGACCCGACGGCACATGCGGAGATCCTGGCGATCCGCAGGGCCGCCGGGAAGCTCGGGGCCTGGCGACTCACGGAGTGCACGCTGGTGGTGACCCTGGAGCCGTGCACGATGTGCGCGGGCGCGATCGTCCAGTCCCGGTTGGACCGGGTGGTGTTCGGCGCGCTCGACGAGAAGGCGGGGGCGGCCGGCTCGCTCTGGGACGTCGTACGCGACCGCCGGCTCAACCACCGTCCCGAGGTGATCCACGGGGTACTCGCGGAGGACTGCTCCGACCTGCTGACGTCGTTCTTCCGCGACCGCTGACGGGTCGTCGCGCAGCCGCCGACCAATCGCCGACCAGCAATCGGGCGCCCTTCGGGCAGCACTCGGGATATCGATTTCGGAGCACGGCCCACCTTGGGCTAAGCTCTCTCTCGGTAGCGTGTCCGAGCGGCCGAAGGAGCTCGCCTCGAAAGCGAGTGTGGGGAAACTCACCGAGGGTTCAAATCCCTCCGCTACCGCTCTTACACCCTCCTGATCTGCGGAAACGCGGTCAGGAGGGTGTTTTGCGTGTGGCACGCACTGCACGGCCGTGCGGCACGGGAGTCGACAGGAGCACAACTGGCCTGCGCCCGAGGCGCGTTGCGCCCTCCCGCGGAGGGATCTGCCCCGTGCGGTCCTTCCGAGACGATCCCCCAGCCCGGCCACGTCGCCGACGATCCAGTCCGCCATCACGACGAGCCCCCTCAGATCCAGCCGCACCGCCCGCGAGGAGAACCACGGCTCCACCCCAGCCAGGTCACCAAAGACCAACTCCCGTCAGTTCAGTAAGGTGATGGGACGGTCTACATGTCAGCGCTGACAACATGCGAGGGATCGACCACATTGTTCATTTCGGCCGCCTATCGACAGAGACTCAATCAACGTCTCAGGCCGATCCCACTGAATGAAATCAAGGCTCCCTGCAGATAAAAGCGCAGGTCAACAAGGGTCGGCCCCGCGCCCGCGGGGGTGTTCCGCTCGCGCTCGACCAGGTCGCGGTGCTGGTCGAGTCGGCCCCGCGCCCGCGGGGGTGTTCCGGACGGGTGGATCTGGGAGGGCTGGACCAAGGTGTCGGCCCCGCGCCCGCGGGGGTGTTCCCCTGGACGCCCTGGGCGACGACTTCCTGGCCGCGTCGGCCCCGCGCCCGCGGGGGTGTTCCGGTCGTGGAGCGCTGCTCGCGCCCGGCACACGAGTCGGCCCCGCGCCTGCGGGGGTGTTCCGACGTCCACGTTCGTATCCCGGGTCCGCCCGGTGTCGGCCCCGCGCCCGCGGGGGTGTTCCGGTTCAGATGCGCCCCAGATTAAGGAGGACGGTGTCGGCCCCGCGCCCGCGGGGGTGTTCCCCGGCGGCCAGCCACGTGCCGAACGCGCCCAGGGTCGGCCCCGCGCCCGCGGGGGTGTTCCGCACGGCCCCGTGCGCAAGCTGACGCTGCTCCAGTCGGCCCCGCGCCCGCGGGGGTGTTCCTCCGATCCCGATCCCGCCGGCCTTGTCCCGGTCGTCGGCCCCGCGCCCGCGGGGGTGTTCCCCGACAGACCGCCGACCACGGCGGGAGGGACCAGTCGGCCCCGCGCCCGCGGGGGTGTTCCACGGACGGACGGACGGACGTAGGGGCTGAGCGGGTCGGCCCCGCGCCCGCGGGGGTGTTCCTGTCCGTGACGCTGGCGGGCAAGGGCTTGTCGAGTCGGCCCCGCGCCCGCGGGGGTGTTCCGGCGTGGTCGGACCTGGTGGCCGCGCACCCCTCGTCGGCCCCGCGCCCGCGGGGGTGTTCCGCGCCCCACTTCAGCTGCCGAGGACCTGGACCTGTCGGCCCCGCGCCCGCGGGGGTGTTCCGTTCAGCACCGGCGCGGACACAGATGACCATGTGTCGGCCCCGCGCCCGCGGGGGTGTTCCCCAGTTGCCGCACTGCGAGCACTGCCAGTCGTCGTCGGCCCCGCGCCCGCGGGGGTGTTCCTAACAGTCGGTCGCACCAAACACAGATGACAGCGTCGGCCCCGCGCCCGCGGGGGTGTTCCGCGGCACTCACCGACGACTGGGGACTGCGCGTCGTCGGCCCCGCGCTCGCGGGGGTGTTCCGACGGCGGAGGCCCGCGAGCGCACTGCCAAGGCGTCGGCCCAGCGCTCGCGGGGGTGTTCCCCGCTGCGCGGCAACGATGAGATGGACACCGAGGTCGGCCCCGCGCCCGCGGGGGTGTTCCCGCTCCAGAGCGGCCATACGGGCGTCCCTGCCCGTCGGCCCCGCGCCCGCGGGGGTGTTCCGGTGGGCGGCGTTGTCTTCGTCTCCTCGCTGGGGTCGGCCCCGCGCCCGCGGGGGTGTTCCCGGATCCTCGGGCTCAACCGTGAGCGGCGCTTCATCGGCCGCACACCCGCAGGGACATCCTCCGCAACGTGCCCGAGATGCTGCCGCCGGCTTCGCACGCACACGCTTGGCCCCACACCGAACTCGCTGGCCCGGCTGATATATCGATGGCCGCCAACATCGTTGGACGTCCCGCCACTGATCCCAGGCCCCGGTTTACCCATCGAGCAATGGGCAGTCCAGCCTCTCAGCCCGCGTCACCCCGCATATCAGTTACATAATGTGACCATCCGCGAGGATCGATCCACATCAAACGCAATGTGGAGGAGCCGCCAGCACCAGGGCTACAGAAGCGACGGTCATCACACAGCCCGCGTCAACCGCCGAGAAGGCAGGTGCAAGGCGTCGGTGGAACCCCTCCTCGCCGTGAGGCACGTGCCTCACGGGAACCGCGAGAGGCCGATCGAGCAGGACGCAGCAGGATAGAAACAAGTGGTATGTCCCACTCTCAGGAAAAACCGTAGGTGAGACGGGTCACGCAAGCGGGTTCAAATCCCTCCGCTACCGCTCTCACACCCTCCTGATCTGCGGAAACGCGATCCGGAGGGTGTTTTGCGTACGGAGTGTTCCGCACGTTCCGCACAGCTCCGCGGAACGGGAGGCGAAAGGAACACAACTGGCCCGCGCGGGCGGCGCGTTGCGTCCTCCCGCAGAGGGATCCGCCAACCGCACCCGCGCTCCCTCGGAGAGGATCCCCGCGGCCCGGCCCCGCGGCCCGGCCACGTAGCGGGGTCTCGCGTCGGCCCCGGAGGGCGTACCACCGGCGTAGACGGCGGGTGCCCCGCGGTCGAGGGGCGACCGCGGGGCACCGGGTTCGGCCGGGGTGGACTTCTACTGGGGGGACAGTTCGGTCTTCGGCCTGCCGAAGTGCCACTCGTGGACGACGAAGCGGAAGTTCTTGAGGTCGCCCTTCTCATCGAAGCTCAGAGCGCCGGTCGGGGTCCGGAAGACGCCATTGTGGATCGCCTTCGCGACCTCGTCGGTGTCGTCCGAGCCGGCCGCCTGGATGCCCTGGGCGATCAGGGCGACCGCGGAGTAGGCGGGGAAGACGTAGGGACCGCTGGGGTCTTTGCCGTCGGCCTTGATCGCGTCGTCGATGGCCTTGTTCCCGGGGTCCGCGTCGAACGCCTTCGGGATGGTGACCAGCAGCCCTTCGGAGGCGTTCTGGGCGATCTGGGAGATCGAGTCGTTCGCGCACGCCTCTCCGGCCATGAACCGGGCCTTCAGGCCCTTCTCCCGCGACTGGCGCAGAATGAGGCCGAGCTCGGGGTGGTAGCCGCCCCAGTAGACGAAGTCGACGTCGCTCGCCTTGAGCCTCTGGATGACCGAGGAGAAGTCCTTGTCCCCGGCGTTGAGGCCCTCGAACACGGCCACCTTCACGCCCTTGCCCTCCAGCGTCTGCTTGACCGCGATGGCCAGGCCCTCGCCGTACTGCTGCTTGTCGTGGAGGACCGCGACGGTCTTCGGCTTCACATGGTCGGCGATGTAGTTGCCGGCCGCCGGCCCCTGCGCGCTGTCGAGGCCGAACGTGCGGAAGACGAGCCGGTAGCCGCGGGCGGTGATCTCGGGGCTGGTGGCGGCGGGCGTGATCATGATGACGCCCTCGTCCTCGTAGATGTCCGAGGCCGGCTGGGCCGCGGGCGAGGTGAGGTGGCCGATGACGAACTTCACGCCGTCGTTGACGACCTTGTTGGCCACGGCGACGGCATGCTTCGGGTCGGCGGCGTCGTCGTACTCCTTGGCCTCCAGCATCTTGCCGTCGACGCCGCCCTTGGCGTTGATGTCCTTGATGGCCTGCTTGGCGCCGATGAACTGCATGTCGCCGTACTGGGTCACCGGGCCGGACTTCGGACCCGCGATCGCGATTTTGATGGTGTCAGCCACTGCATCTCCTACTGAGACTGGTCGGCCCGCTACCGGGCATCAGACGGGGATCAGCGCGCACGCTCACCGAACCCGACCGCAGTCCACCGGCGTGATCAACCGCCGGCCCGGTGCCATGCCGCGGGCACGCCGCGTTCACTCGAAGGAGTCCGTGCGGGCCGTCTCGGATCAGGCCGGGCCGGCTGTGCGTCGCCGTGAGGCCGGGGTCTATTCGATGATCTTGGACACGAGCCCGGCGCCGACGGTCCCGCCGCCCTCGCGGATGACGAACCGCAGGCCGTCCTCCATCGCGATGGTCTTGATCAACGTGACCTCCACCTGGGCGGTGTCTCCCGGCGAGACCGCCTCGACGCCGCCGGGAAGCTCCACAACTCCGGCTCCGGGGATGTCGGTCGTACGGAGTGCGTGGGTCAGAGGGTCCTGATGTTCTCGGCCCGCGGGCCCTTTTGGCCCTGGACGACGTCGAACTCGACTAATTGGCCGAGCCGTACATCGGAACCACGACTACTGATCAAAAACTTCCGGACCTGACAAAGAGCCCAACTACGGCCCACCGGCCCGCCGATCCCGGCCGGACACCCGGAACTGCACGTCAGCGATCGGCACACAGCCGGGCGCGGCCCTCCGCCCCGGCCGCAGCACGTCCCCCGTACGGAGTACAAGCGTCCGCTCACCGCACCCTGCCCGAACCGGTCACGGACGACGGGATCGACCGGCCGGTGTCGGCTTTCCCTGTGGTCTCCGGGGTTCTTCGTGGGGGCGGTGTGTTCACAAGGGCGCAAGTACGCAACATGTGAGCGTGTTTGGTGGGCAATTTCCCCTTCCGGAACTGGCTGTGCGGGCTTGTACTGGCCAGAGGCGGGCAGCGGTGAAGCCGGGTGGCGTGCGTCGCGGCTGTCCGGGGGCCGGGGTCCGGGGTCCGGGAATGCGTGGCCGTGCCGTTGGGACCCGTTGCCGCGCCGGGTCTTGAGTGCGGCGGTGGGGCCTCATGACGGAAGTGCCTCGGAGTGACTCGCCAGCCAGCCTGCGGTGATCCCGGAGGAGTCGGACTCGAACCGTCTCCACGGGAGCCGCGTCACCTTCAAGCCAGGGAGATCTGACCATGCCCAAGAAGCCGTCCCGGTACCGGGGTATCCCGGGGGCCAGTGCCGCTGATGCCTTTCCGCCGCAGCTGCCTTACCCCGTGGGCTGGTTCTGCCCGGCCTTCAGCCAGGAAGTCCGCCGCGGGCAGGTGATCACCAGGCAACTCGCCGGGCAGGACGTCGTCCTGTACCGGACGCGCAAGGGCACCGTGCGTGCGACCCGTCCCTACTGCCCCCATCTGGGAGCGCACCTGGGCGGTGGGAAGGTCCGAGGTGAGGAACTGCTCTGCCCCTTCCATCACTTCGCCTTCGACACCGACGGGACGTGCACCGGCACGCCGTATGACCAGCAGGTCCCCAAACTGTCCGTCGCCATGATGCCGGTACGGGAGCAAGCGGGACTGATCATGGTGTGGTACCACCCGGACGGTGAACCGCCCGACTGGGAGGTACCGCCCCTTCCTCCCCACGGCACCCACAAGCCGGTACTGCGCGACATGTCGCTCGGCGGATACCCCCAGGACGTGATGGAGAACGTCTTCGACTACGGCCACGGCCCCTCCCTCCACAAACTCCGTGTGGAGCCGGTGGAGGACAAGGAACTCGGCCCGGTCCACGACGTGCGCCTGCTCCTGCGGAGCTCCACCATCGGACGCCGCCTGCCGCCCCTGCCCCTGCACTTGACCCACTACGGACTCGGCCTGTTCCGCACGGAAGTGGATCTGTCGGCGCTCGGCCTCACGATCCTTGTCTGGGTCTGCGCCGTGCCCACTGCGGGGGGCCCGCATGACACTCAAGGCAGCCATGATCACCAGAATCGGGAAACGCGACTCGGTCGTGCGCCGCGCCGCCGCCCGCCTTGTCTCCCGCGCCGTCATGCCGTTGTTCTTCATGGCCCTCAGGCAGGACGCCGATGTCTGGAACCACCGCCGGTTCGTCGCCCCGCCCCATCTCGCGCGGGGCGACGGCCGCATCGGCCCGTTCCGCCGCTGGGCCGACCAGTTCTACCGCCGGGCCCCGGAAGCAGCACCGATGAAGAACCAGCCGTGACCACACCGGCAACCACCCTCGTCGCAGAGGGCCGTGGCCGTGCCCGCGCGATCCGTCCCGCTGCCGTACTGGATCTTGAGAGATCCCACAGCGTCGTCGAGGAGGTACTGGACAACTTCCTGACGGGCAGGGCAGGCCGCTGACAACGGTGTCCGGCCTGTCCCGCGCAAAGCCGCCCACGCGCCCGTCGGCGCCTCGCAGCTTTCCTTCGATGTCGTCTCGGCCGCAAAGGCCCGCGGATGACATCCCGGCTATCCAGACGACATATGAGGTGATCCGTGAACACCCGGACGTATCCAATCCAATTCGACGGTCCGACAGGCACCGTCATCGGCTGGCCATGGCCGGTCACACTCCACCCCGATCACGAACAGATCACCGCGGGCACCCAGGCGTGGCTGTCCCGGTTCCCGGTGTCCGAATGGCTGTCACGGTTCGCGACATCCGAACCGACGACCAGTCCCGTGTACGACCCCCGGGAACGGGGCTATACCGCCGAGGCCGGCGCGCTATGGGCCGCGATGACTCCCGATGCGCCGACAAGTTACGCGACGGCGATTTCGGACTTCATGGTGTACTGGGCGATTCTCGACGACCTGGTGGACAGTTTCACCGATCCGAATAAGGCCCGGTACATCCTCGCGGAACTACTCGAAGTGATCCGGGGCAACGGCTCCGGCGACGAGCAGTTCGCCCCCTTCGTGGACGCCTCCGACCGGATGGTCCGTCCCGAACAGCGGAGCGTGTTCGCCGAGGAATTCGCGAAATACGGCCACGGCGTCCAGCAGATCATCGACATCGAGGCGGCAGGCCGCCCACCGGCCATCGAGGAGTACCTGGACATCCGCAGGTTCGAAATCGGGGCCGATCTGACCGTCCTCCTGGACCTGCTGGGCCAGGACGCGCACTTCGCCACCGACCAGTTCTACAGCGACCCGGTCCAGAACGCCCTGGAACACTGCGGCAAGTACTTCGCGCTCTGCGTCGACATGATCCTGACGTGGAAGGCACGCCACAACTCCGACGGAAAGCGCTTCACCAACGCCGCCCGGATCGTTCAGGGCCCGGACTGGGACCCGCACCGAGATCCATCGCCCGAGATCGAAGCCGTCCTGCGGACTGAGGAGAAACTCATGCACCTCGCGCTGGAGCGAATCGAGGAATCCCATCCCGTCATCCGCAAAGCCATCATCCAGACAACCGCCGGCGCTCTCTACGGCATCCGGAACCTGACCCGGTACCGATGAGACGTTCCCGGTGGGGTTGGGTCAGGTGAGGGTGACTTCGGTGGTGCGGGTGGTGCCGTTGGGCTGGCGGTAGGTGAGGGGGACGGTGGCGCCGGAGCGGAGTTTGCCGATGCGGGCGGCGCGGAGTTCGGCGGCGTTGGTGACGGGGGTGTTGTTGACGGAGGTGATGGTGTCGCCGACGCGGATGCCGACGGTATCGGCGGGGCCGCCGGGGACGGTGGTGGCGACCAGGGCGCCCTTGCCGCCGGGGGCGTCCTTGGAGGTGAGGCCGAGGCCGCCTTGTTTGCCTTCGGTGATGACGACGGTCAGGGGTTGGGTCTCTCCGGCGACGTCGAAGGTCCCGGTGTACTCGGCGCGGTTGAGAGGGGCATCGGTGAGGGCCTGGACATGGACTTGGACGGGGCTGCTGTAGGTCCAGCGGCCTGGTCGCAGACGGGCGGTGGCGGTGGAGCCGTCGGCGGCGATGGCGACTGAGCAGCGGCCGTTGGAGATGCACCGCATGTCGAGGGCGGTGATGCGGGTGTGCGCGGGGGCGGTGACGGTGAAGGTCCCCGGACCTCGACGGGCGCGGTTGTCGGGGCTGTAGGTGATGGTCTTCGGCTCGCCCGGTGCGTCGAGTTCGGGGACGTTCTGCTGAGGCGGGATGCCCAGGGATGGCAATGCGGCCTGATGCACAGGGGTGTTGATGGTGGTGTGTGCTTGGGCGGCGACGGGCATCGCGCCCGCGATGAGCGCGGCGGCGGTGACGCCGAGCAGCAGGCGTGGTGTACGGATGCGGGTGCGGGTGCGGGTGCGGGTGCGGCGGTGCATGGCGTAGGTCCTGTCGCTGTTGCCCGAGCCCTGCGCGTCGGGCAGGGAGAACGATTCACGACTCGGGCGTGGATCGGCCAGTGAAGATCCACGATTGAGTGCAAACGAGTCTGCCTGGTTTGCGTGCTGAAGGCCCGATCGGGTGAATGCGTCGTTCGTACTTCTTATCGGGGCTGTGGTCTGCGGTTTTCTGTGTGGACAGGCGTGGCTCGCGTGGCGCCTTGTCCTGCGTGGGCTGGAGCTGTCGGCGTGTTGTGGGGCGGGGCGGGGGCGTGGGGCTATGAGCGTTCATGCCGGAGAGAGGAACCCCATGGCGGAGCAGGATCCCGAGGGCATCGACAGTGAATTCGACGCGGCCCCGCGGCAGGACTCGGGCACGGAGGGTATTCAGGGGAGGCCGGGCGGGGAGAGGTTCGAGGACCGGGGCGGCTCGCAGGATGTCGGCGGTGAAGTCGCCGGAGATGTCCGCGAGGGCGATGACATCGGCGACTTCGTATACGGCATCGAACCCGCCGAGCAGGAAACAAACGTACCTAAGCCACATGACACTGACGGGCTGACGGCTGACGGCCGCGGCGAGCCCGACCGGCCGGACACTGGCGGGGAGCTGGACGAGGGCACCGGGTGGGACGAAGGCGGGCGCGTAGGGGGCCCGGATGATGTCGGCGACGCCGAGGACGGCCGGAATCCCGGCGAGGGCGATCGCTACGGTGACAGCGAACCGGACGAGGCGCACGGGGACTTCGACGAGCCCGAGGGCCCGGGTGCCGGCGAGGAGCCGCGGGACACCGATGGCGGCGAGGAATCCGAGGATCCGGGCGACGGCCAGGAACCGCGGGACACCGATGGCGGCGACGAACCGTCGGAACCGGACAGGAGCGATCCCGATGGCACCGAGAACGGTCGACCAGGAGACGACGACGGAGCTCAGGAGGAGTCGGGGCAGGACGGCGATCGTGAACCTGGCGGTGACGTTCCCGACGAGGAGGACGATTCCCGTACGGGTGACGACGTGGAAAGGGATCCTGACGCCGACTACGACCCCGACGGGGACAGCGGGGACAGCGGGGACAGCGGGGACAGCGAGGAGACTGTCTCCGAAGACGCCGAAGACGCCGAAGACACCGAAGACTCCGAAGGCGGCCCGGGTGGTGAAGATTCCGACGGGGAATCCGACCCCGACAACAGCACCGGAGAAGCCGTATCCGAAGACCGCGAAGACGCGGACGCCGACGACCCCGACGGGGACTACGACCCTGACAGGGACGGCGAGGAGGCCGTGTCCGAAGACCGCGGAGACAAAGGCGTTGACGACCCCGACGGGGACTACGACCCCGACGCGGATGGTTCGGCAGCTGTGGAGTCCGGCGCTTCGTCGCCGGTGAAGGTCGCCGGTGAAGGACGACAAGGCCGCTGCTGAGCACGGTCATCTGGTGGTCACGGCCGCTGACGGAGTCACGACCTGGCAGGTGCCCGCAGGGGTGACGGTCGCCCACTTCTACATGTGGGGGGCCGGTGCCGGCGGTGCGGGCGCCGGCGGCAACGGCGGTGGAGGGGGCGGGGAGGGAACAGGCGGCGGCGTGCTCATCAGCGCTTCGGACGGGGGCGGCGGCAGTGGAGGCGGAGGCGGCGGAGGAGGAGCCGGCGGAGGTGCCGGTGGGTACCTGCGCGCCATGAGTTCCGTCAGCTCCGAATTCACTTTCCAGGTCCAGGTCGGCGAGGGCGGCAAGGGTGGCGACGGCGGGAAGGGCGGTAAGGGAGGAGCAGCCGGCACCAACATCGTCGGGGTGAACGGCTCTGATGGCCAGAACGGTCAACCTGGCGATCTCGGCAGTGCCGGAGGAGCAAGCTTCGTGCGGTGTCGCGGCGGCTCCGACAGCTCCTACATGCTCGTGCACAAGGCCGAGGGCGGGAAGCCCGCAACCTGGCAGGGCGGAGGAGGCTTCCGTGGGCACGGAGGCACCGGTGGCGGTACGGAAGACGGCATGGGCGGGGTCGGCGGCACGCCGGGCGGGAAGGGAGGCGGGGGCGCCAGCCTGGGAGGGGAGGTGCACACGGGTGGCTCCGGCAGCCCGGGCGGAGATGGTGGTGGAAGCCGGCCCGTGCCCAAAGGCCGGCGCGAGTCGTCTTCGGGTGCGAACGGTGGGGCCGGCGGCGCGGGCGGCCGAGCTGTCGCCAACGGCGGCGCCATCAGTTTCCCGGCCGGCACCTCCTACACACCCCCGGCGTCGACCGGCAATGGTGGCAATGGTGGACGAGGCGTCGGAAGCGATTTTCTCGACATGAGCATGGGCAACGGTGGCGCCGGCGGCTTCGCCAGTTGCTCACCGGGCAAAGGTCTCGCCGGAAGTGACGGTAAGCCGGGCGACGGTGGCGCGGACGGCCTGGTCGTGATCGCCTGGTGAGCACCTGACGAGTTCCCCGCGCAACGGGGCGCGCGGGCTACAGATTCTCCAGCGGGCCATGAGCCAGGAGGGCAGGAACGGGGCAGGAACGGGCTCTGTCCGCCGTGTTGACGGCGGACAGGCCCGGCTCGACCTACGGCGCGGTTGCCAGGCTCGCCCCGACTGGGGATACCCGCGCCGTTGCTCGGGTCAAATGGGCGGTGAGGAACGATTCTCCGGGTGAACACGTGGCGCTTTCACCGTCCGTGCACGGGGACGCCACTGTGGTCGGGGCTAAACACCAGCCATGGATGATCCTTTTGCTCTGAGTCCCGTGAACCGAACCAGAACATCCGATGCGTCTCGCGGAGGGCGGCCGGAAAGGCCAAGTAGGCGGCGGCGTACGGTCGGTCGGCGCTGGCCGGCCCTGTGGGCCGCTTGGTGGTCGAGGCGCTCCGACGGTTCCGCGGGCCCTCGGTGAATCCCGTGTGTGTGTGGGGGGGGCTTGGCCTCACAGGGACGCGGCTTGTTCTGTCAGGAGTGCCACGTCGGGGTGGGTGCTGTAGGGGCGGAGCGCCTGACGCATGGTGGTGAGGGATGCGGTGGCGCGGGCCGATCGCAGGCCCGGGTAGTCGTCGAGGAAGCGTCTCCAGGTGGTGAGGGATTCTTCGAGGTTTCCCTGGTGAAGCTGTGATTCGGCCAGGAGGGCTGTGGTCAGTGCCCTGGCCCGGCGTGCCTGCGGGGCGCGGGCGTGCAGGGAGGCGTGGAAGGCCCGGTCGGCGGCCTGGTGGTCCCTGAGCGCGGTCAGTGTCCGGGCCCGCTGGTAGTGCAGAGCCGCGGTCGGGTAGCTGCCGAAGGGGTCGGACGGGTCCTGGTCCGCGCGGCTGTGGAGGACTTCCGCGGTCTGCAGGGCGAGGAGTGCCCGAGGGCGGTCGTGGGCTCGGGCGTGAGCCAGGGCCAGTTGCGACTGGGTGAATGACTGCGTCAGGGGCGAGGAGTGGCGGGCGGCGGTGGCGGCGGCCTGTTCGGTCAGGGTGAGCGCGGGCTGCCGGTGTCCGAGTTCCAGTGCGTGGGTGGCGAGGGCTCTGAGGGCGATGGTGTAGGTGTGCGGGTCTTCGGCTTCGGCGGCCAGGTGGGCGGCTGTGCGGTGGTAGTGCTGGGCCAGGGCGTCGGCACTGTCGTCGGCGCACATGTTGCCCAACAGGACGGTGAGCCGCGCCGTTTGCGTGAGAAGTTGTCTGTGCACGTCCTCGCCGGCGTCGGCGAGGAGCCAGGGCGTGACGTCGTCGGCGAGGTAGGTGGTGAGCGCGGTGCGGGCGTGCCCGCCGCCGAACGCCCCGGCCGAGGCCGCGAAGAAGACGGTCATGCTCTGGAGCGCCTCGACCTCCGCGCGGCCCACCCGGCGCCCGGCCATGACTCCCGCGCGGCGGGCCGTGGTCCGGGAGAGAAGGTCCTCCCAGTTCGGGACGGTCAGTGCGGCGAGGCTGTAGACATCCACGCCCAGGAGTTTTCTCCGGCTGGGGTCCAGTTGGCTGTTGGTGAGTTTGGCCAGTTGTCGCACGGGGTTTGCCTCCCAGGACCAGTCCGGTATGCGGGCGGGGGCTCGGGTCAGGCCGGCGTCGTCGGCGGCCAGGGGTCTGCCGAGGCGCCGGGCGAGCGCTTCCAGGATGTAGGCGGGCGCGGGGGGACGAGGATGGGCGCCCGCGAGCCAGCGCGTCACCGTCGAGCGGTGCACGGTCAGGTCGTGACCGCGTTCGGATGCCAACGACGAGACGGCGTGGGCAAGTTGCACCGTGTTCCATCCCGCCTCCTCAAGTAGCCGCGCGAGCCGTGCGTTGGGTTGCTGAGAGGACACTTCTTCCCCGATCTCAGCCCTAGGCCGTGTCTTCGAAGTCCCGTTTGCCCGGTCGCGTCCGGCGCGCGCTCGCCGCGTTGTCGGGATCGTCCACGTACGTCCAGTACGAGGTTGACCTTCCACCGTGCGATCACACGTACCGGACGCCACCGGGCCCGCCTTGTGGGCAGACGGCGCCACTTCGAAGACATGCCCTGGCCAAGGTGAACCGGCTGCGGCGCTCTTCACAAGGGCGCATAGAGGTAGCACGCGCAGCACATCCCCCACGCAACTCCCCTATACGGGAGCGGGGTCGGCGGATGTACTGAATGGGAGTTACCCGCCCGGATCGGTCATTCAATCCCGGTGCGCCAACGAGGGCCGGTTCCTGTTGGGCCGGGTCCTGTTGGGCCGGGTCCTGTTGGGCCGGTTCCCTTCCGCGGTTTGGGCCGGGTCCCTTCCCCAGTGAGGAGCTCCTGATGCCCGCGATCTCCGGGGCCGGCGCCGTGACCGAGGCCCACCCACATCGCACCGACCGCCGCAGTGAGGACAACTCGATGAGTATCGCCAGTGAATACGTCTCCCGTTTTCCGCTGCTGGCCGAGGCCGGCAGCCCCGCGGACCTCCGGGCGGTGCCCGGGGAGGGGCTGGGCGCGCTGGCTGCCGAGATCAGGGCGTTCCTGGTGGAGACGGTATGCGCGACGGGAGGGCATCTGGGGCCGAATCTGGGGGTGGTGGAGCTGACCATCGCGCTGCACAGGGTGTTCGACTCGCCCCGGGACGCGATCGTTTTCGATACCGGGCACCAGGCATATGTGCACAAACTACTGACCGGCCGCCGTGAGGATTTCGGGTCGCTGCGGAGGGCCGGGGGCTTGTCGGGGTACCCGTCCCGGGCCGAGTCGCCGCATGACCTGGTGGAGAACTCGCATGCCTCCACCGCCCTCTCCTACGCGGACGGTCTGGCCAAGGCCCGTGAGCTGGCGGGGGAGTCGGACCGTGCGGTCGTGGCGGTGGTGGGGGACGGCGCGCTGACGGGGGGAATGTCCTGGGAGGCCCTGAACAACCTCGGGGCCGCGCGGACGCGTCCGGTGATCGTGGTGCTCAACGACAACGGCCGTTCCTACGACCCGACTCAAGGCGGGCTCGCCGACCATCTGACGGTCCTGAGGGAATCCGGCGTCGCGGCGGCCCGCCCGAATGTGTTCACCGGTCTGGGGTTCGCCTATACCGGCCCGGTCGACGGTCATGACACGGCCGCGGTCGAGGAGGCGTTGCGGCGGGCGCGGGGGCTGGCCTGTCCGGTGGTGGTGCATGTGGTGACGGTCAAGGGCCGGGGGTACGCGCCGGCGGAGGCGGACGAGGCGGACTGTCTGCACGCGGTCGGCGTCGTCGACCCGTCCACCGGGCGCCCCGCGGTAGCGGCCGGGGGTTCGGGGCGGTCGTGGACGGGCGTGTTCGCGGACGAGTTGACGGCGGTGGCGGCCGAGCACCCCGAGGTGGTGGCCGTCACGGCGTCGATGCTGCGGCCGACGGGTCTGCACCGGATGCGGGAGAAGTTCCCGGACCGGGTCTTCGACGTCGGCATCGCCGAGCAGCATGCCGTCACCTCCGCCGCCGGGCTCGCCATGGCCGGTCTGCACCCGGTCGTCGCCCTCTACGCCACGTTCCTGGGCCGCGCCTTCGACCAGGTGCTGATGGATGTCGCGCTGCACCGCCTGCCGGTCACCTTCGTCCTGGACCGGGCCGGCATCACCGGCCCCGACGGCCCCTCCCACCACGGCATATGGGACCTGGCCGTCCTCGGCGCCGTCCCCGGCATGCGGGTGGCTGTTCCGCGCGACGCCGTACAGCTGCGGGAACTCCTGACCGAGGCCGTCACCCACAGCGCCGGGCCCACCGCTCTGCGCTTCCCGAAAGCCCCTGCCGGGGACGGTCTGACGGCACTGGAGCGTCAGGGCCCCGTCGACATCCTCTTCCGTTCCGGTGTCCGGGACGTTCTGCTCGTCGCCGCCGGCCCGCTGGCCGCGCCGGCCGTCGAGGCCGGTGCCTACCTCAGCGGCCAGGGCATCGGATGTACGGTCGCCGACCCCCGCTGGGCCCTGCCCGTTCCTCGTCGGCTCACCGAACTCGCCACCCGTCACCGCCTGGTGGTCACCGTCGAGGACAACATCCGCTCCTGCGGCATGGGAACAGCCGTCGCCCAGGCACTCACCGACATCGCGAGCACGGTGCCCGTCCACGTCCTGGGCCTGCCGCACCGCTTCATCCCCCATGGAACCCGCGCCGGCCTGCTCGCCGAGGCGGGCCTCGACGCCCGGGGCATCGTCCGGACCGTACTCCGGGCCCGCGCACGGCTCCCCCGCCACCCCGAGCACGCCGAGACCCCCGAGTACGCCGAGTACGCCGAGTACGCCGAGACCCCCGAGCACCCCGAGACCCCTGAGCACCCCGAGCCTCCCGTGGAGACACGATGACCACCGACCTGGGCCTGCCCGCCCTCCCCTCCACTCCGGCGCGCCGCCGCACCCGCCAACTCCACGTCGGCGATGTCCTGGTGGGCGGCGGCGCGCCGGTCTCCGTACAGACCATGACCACCACCCTCACCGCCGACGTCGACGCCACCCTCCAGCAGATCGCCGAAGTCACCGCCGCGGGCTGTGACATCGTCCGCGTCGCCGTCCCCTCCCAGGACGATGCCGACGCCCTCCCACAGATCGCCGCCAAGTCCCCCATCCCCGTCATCGCCGACATCCACTTCCAGCCCCGCTACGTCTTCGCGGCCATCGACGCAGGCTGCGCCGCCGTACGCGTCAACCCGGGCAACATCCGCACGTTCGACGACCGGGTGGGGGACATCGCGAAAGCCGCCGCGGCGGCGGGGATACCGATCCGTATCGGCGTCAACGCCGGCTCCCTCGACCACCGTCTCCTCGTCAAGTACGGGAAAGCCACCCCCGAAGCGCTGATCGAATCGGCCCTGTGGGAGTGCTCCCTGTTCGAGGAACACGGCTTCAGGGACATCAAGATCGCGGTCAAGCACCACGATCCGCTCACGATGATCACGGCCAACCGGCTCCTCGCCGAACGCTGCGACTACCCCCTCCACCTCGGCGTCACCGAAGCCGGACCGGCGTTCCAGGGCTCCATCAAATCCGCCGTCGCCCTCGGCATCCTCCTCGGCGAGGGCATCGGCGACACCATCCGCGTCTCCCTCTCCGCCCCACCCGTCGAGCAGGTCAAGGCCGGCTGCCACATCCTGTCCTCCCTCGGCCTGCGCCCCCGGAAGCTGGAGATCGTCTCCTGCCCCGGCTGCGGACGCCTCCAGGTCGACATCCACCGACTCGCCGCCAAGGTGGAGGCCGCGTTCGACGGCTTCCCCCACCCCCTGCGGATCGCGGTGATGGGCTGCGTCGTCAACGGTCCCGGCGAGGCCCGGGAAGCCGACCTCGGCGTCTCCTGCGGCAACGGCAAAGGCCAGATCTTCCGCAAGGGCCAGGTCATCACCACCGTCCCCGAGAACAAGATCGTCGAAGCACTCCTCGACGAAGCACTCCGACTCGCGGACGAACTCAACTCCCACGACTCATCCGCCCAGCACGGGAAGTCCTCATGACCACCGCCACAGCCCCGCCCGACCCCGGCGGCCTCGACCAGGACCTGGTCCGTAACGAGGTCGACGGTGTACTCGACGGCTTCCTCACCAGGAAGGCCGGTACCTTCGCCGAGCAGCAGCTGCCCGCGGAAGTGACCGACGTTCTACGGGACTTCCTCCACGCGGGCGGGAAGCGCATCCGGCCCCTGCTCTGCCTGGCCGGCTGGCACGCCGCGGGAGGACAGGGCCGCCCGCGCGCCATCGGCCAGGCCGCCGCGTCCCTGGAGATGTTCCACGCCTTCTGTCTGATCCACGACGACGTCATGGACCAGTCCGACACCCGCCGCGGACACCCCGCCGTCCACCGCACCCTCGCCGCACACCACACCCACGGCCGCACCAGCACCGCGGCCGACCGGCTCGGCACCAGCGCCGCCGTCCTCATCGGCGACCTCGCACTGGTCTGGGCCGACGAACTCCTCCACACCGCCGGCCTCACCCGCCGGCAGCTCACCGACGTCCTGCCACTGATCGACGTCATGCGCACCGAGGTCATGTACGGCCAGTACCTCGACGTCACCGCCACCGGAACACCCACCGGCGATGTCGAACGGGCACTGTCGATCTGCCGCTACAAAACCGCCAAGTACACCGTCGAACGGCCCCTGCACATCGGCGCCGCCCTCGCCGGGGCGGGACCCGCGGCCCTGGCCGCCCTGACGGCCTACGCCATCCCCGTGGGCGAGGCGTTCCAGCTCCGCGACGACCTCCTCGGCGTCTTCGGCGATCCCGCGCTGACGGGAAAGCCCGCGCTGGACGATCTACGGGAGGGCAAGGCCACCGTCCTGGCCGCTCTGGCGCTGCGCCATGCCTCCCGTGTCCAGGCGGATCAGCTCCGCCTGTTCCTGGGCTGCCGCACTCTGACGGACGATCAGGCCGACACCGCCCGGGAGATCATCGTCGCGACCGGCGCCGCCCACCGGGTCGAGACCATGATCGCCGACCGTTACGAACGGGCTCTCCGGCACCTGGAGAGCGCCCCGTTCGAGCCCGCCTCCGCCGATCTCCTGCGGGAGTTCGCCGACAGCGCTGTCCGCAGGCAGACATGAACACACCGAAACCGCGCAAGCGGGTACTCCTGGCCGCTCCGCGCGGCTGGTGCGCGGGCGTGGACCGGGCCGTCCAGGCCGTGGAGAAGGCGTTGGAGCAGTACGGCGCCCCCATCTACGTACGGCACGAGATCGTCCACAACACCTACGTCGTCCGGACCCTGGAGAAGAAGGGCGCCATCTTCGTCGAGCGGACCGACCAGGTGCCCGAGGGCTCCATCCTCATGCTCTCCGCGCACGGCGTCGCACCGTCCGTCCACGCGGAGGCCGCCGGCCGGAACCTCGCCACCATCGACGCGACCTGCCCCCTGGTCACCAAGGTCCACAGAGAAGCCGTCCGCTTCGCGAACGAGGACTACGACATCCTCCTCATCGGCCACGAAGGCCACGAGGAAGTCATCGGCACCAGCGGCGAGGCCCCCGACCGCATCACCCTCGTCGACGGCCCCGACGACGTCACGAACATCCAGGTCCGCGACGAGTCCAAGGTCGTCTGGCTCTCCCAGACCACCCTCTCCGTCGACGAGACCATGGAAACCGTCGACGCCCTCAAGACCAGATTCCCGCGGCTGACCTCACCTCCGAGCGACGACATCTGCTACGCCACACAGAACCGCCAGACCGCGGTCAAAAAGCTCGCCGAGGAGGCTGAGCTGGTCCTCGTCGTCGGCTCCCGTAACTCCTCCAACTCGGTCCGCATGGTGGAGGTCGCCCGCGACGCCGGCGCCCCCGCCGCCCAGCTGATCGACAACGCCGACGGCATCGACGAGACCTGGCTGAAGGGCGTCACCACGGTCGGCCTCACCTCCGGAGCCTCCGCGCCCGACGTGCTGGTCGACGGCGTCCTCCACTGGCTCACCGACCACGGATACCAGGACGTCGAGACCGTGAAGACCGCGGACGAGTCCATCACCTTCGCTCTCCCCAGGGAACTCCGCCACGACCTGCGTGCCGGCAACCCTCCCCACACGACCGGGCCCGCTCCCGGGCCCGCTCCCGGGCCCGTTGCCACCCACAGCGCCACCCGTCACCCGCCACAGGAGTGAGACCCGATCATGTGGAAGCAGCGAGTCACCGTGACTCTGCCCAGCTACGAGATCCCTGTCCCGGTTCGCCCGGCCCCCTTCGAGCAGATGGTGATCCGGAGCGAGGAGCCCTGGGCGAAGCGCATGGGAATCGATGACTCCACCATCGATTCCTACCGCGCTCTCAACAGCGGCCGTCTCGCCTCACTCGAATACCCCACCTCCCCCCTGGAGGAATGCGAGCAAGCCAATAACTGGACGTGGTGGTACTTCTACTACGACGACCAGTTCAGCGGTCCGCTCGGCCTCGACCTGCCCGGCACCCGGCGCACCATCGAGACCACGCTCAAGGTGTTCCGCGGGCACCGGCCGGACCCCTCCGACCTCCGCAACTGGGCGCTGTACCACCTCTGCGAAGAACTCTTCGCAGCCATGCCGACGGCGTGGAACAACAGGTTCGTCGAGCACAACGACGCATGGCTCCGCGGCTATCTGTGGGAGACCGCCCTGCGCATCGAGGATCGCGTCCCCGGCCTCGCGGAGTTCACGTCCAACCGGCTGTGGACCTCCGGCATGAAGATGACGATGGACCTCGTCGAATACGCCGCGCGGGTCGCACCGCCCGAATGGTTCATGAGGCACAAGGTCATCGATCAGCTCACCACCGACCTGAGCAATATGACCGGTTGGTCCAACGAAGTGATCTCACTGGACATGGAAGCCCGATTCCACCCGGTGAACAACCTGGTCTATGTCCTCTACCGGCATGAAACACACAACATGCAAGAAGCGGTGGACCGCACCCACACCATGTACCGGAACGTATCCCGGGACGCACTCGCCGCCCGGCGACAACTTCCCGCGGTCATGGACGAACTTCACCTGACCCGGTCCGAGCAGGGCGCCGCCTGGCGCCGGCTGGAAGCGGCGTACACCTGTCTCGGCGGCGGCCTCGCCTGGCAGCTGGAAACCGGGCGCTACAAACACACCACGGGAACCGTCGACCTGCCCGTCCCCGAACTGACCTGACTCCACGCATCCCTGACGGCGCCTCAGAGGACGGGTGGATCCGCCTGGCGAACAGCTGCCCTCGCAGCCGCGTGCCGGCCGCCGGGGCGCACGGTGGATCGCGCGCCCCGGGCGCGTGTGGGAGCACCGTTCCGGCGGGTCCGGGGAATGTACGCCGCGGCGCACTTCGTAGTACGTGTACACGTCAACGGTGGGTGATGTACGCCTTCTCGGAACTGACCGTCCGGGCGATGCTGGGAGCCGCGTGCGGTGTCCCGGGGGCTGGACCGTGCGGAAACAGGACGTGTCCTGCCGAGGCGAGGCTGGTGTGTCGCATGGTCGCTGTTGCCGCCCCGAAAACGGCGTGGCCGTTGCTGGAACTGACGGCAGGGCCCGCGGACGTACGCCGGCTGCCGGCCGGGCAACTGCCCTCGCCGGCCGCCGAGATCCGCGGTTTCCTGGTCGAGAAGGTGTCTGCCGCGGGCGGGCATCTGGGGCCGAACCTGGGCGTGGTGGAGCTGACCCTGGCGCTGCACCGGGCCTTCGACGTGGTGGCCGGTGATGTGGTCCTGTTCGACACCGGGCATCAGTCATATGTCCACAAGCTGCTGACCGGCCGCCGGGCCGGTTTCGAGCGGCTTCGTCGGACGGGCGGCCTGTCGGGTTACCCCTCGCGGGCCGAGTCCCCGCATGACTGGGTGGAGAACTCGCACGCTTCCGCGACCCTGTCCTATGCGGATGGCCAGGCCAAGGCCCGCCAGTTGTCGGGGGATCCGGGCGCGGTCGTCGCGGTGGTCGGCGACGGGGCGTTGACGTCCGCACCGTCCCCGAACACTCGATCGCCACAGCCCTCATCGGAGAAGCCCTCACTCTCTCTCGCCCAAGGACCCGACCCCGACCTCTAGGACCCGACCTCAAGGACAACACCGGATGAGCACCACCACCGCACCCCCCTCGCCCCTGGACCCCGCCGCGATCCGCACCGCCGTCGACCAGTTGCTGTACGGGTTTCTCGACGAACAGGAACGTGCCACCCCCGAACTCCCCGAACTCAACCTGTTCACCGGCAACTTGAGGGACATGCTGCGGGCCGGCGGCAAACGGATCCGTCCGATCCTGTGCCTCACCGGCTGGCACGCCATCACCGACCGCACCCCGCCGCCCGGGGTGTGGCGGGTCGCCGCCTCACTTGAGCTGTTCCACGCCTTCGCTCTCATCCACGACGACATCATGGACAACTCCGACACCCGGCGCGGCCGACCCACCGCCCACCGCGCCCTCGCCACCCACCACCAGGCCCGGCCAGACGCGGACAGCGTCGGCGTCAACGCCGCGATCCTGCTGGGCGACCTCGCCCTCGGCTGGTCCTACGAACTCCTGCACGCCCCCGACGTGACCCCCGCCGAACTCGCCGCCGTATGGCCGCTGTTGAACGCGCTGCGCACCGAAACCCTGGTGGGGCAGTATCTGGACCTCACCGCCACCGGTGACCCGACCGCGGATACCGACACCGCCTGGCGGATCATCCGCTACAAGACCGCCAAGTACACCATCGAACGCCCCCTCCACCTGGGCGCCACCCTCGCCGGCGCGACCGCGGCCCAGCTGCGGTGCCTGACCGCCTACGCGCTGCCGCTCGGCGAAGCGTTCCAGCTGCGCGACGACCTCCTCGGCGTCTGGGGGGACCCCGAGCAGACCGGCAAGTCCACCCTGGACGACCTGCGCGAGGGCAAGCACACCGTGCTGGTCGCGACCGCCCTGGAGCAGGCGACCGTCCCTCAGCAGCGCAGCCTTCGCCACCGCTTCGGCCACCCCCGGCTGAACGAGGCCGACGCCGAACAGCTCCGCACGGTCCTCACCGACAGCGGCGCCCAGGCCGCCACCGAACAGCTCATCATCGACAAACGAGACCAGGCCCTGGAGGCCCTGGCCGCCACCCATCTGCAACCCACCGGACCGTTCTGGCTCCGTCAGTTCGCCCACACCGTCACCACCCGTGCCGTCTGACCCCGCCCGGTGGCCGACCGAACCGGCCGGCCCGCAGGTCGGCGCCGGCCGTACGGCACTGCCCGCCGAACCCGGCACGGTGAGCCAGTGACCGGAGCGGACGGCCCCGCCGCGGCGGGGCACCGGAGAGTACGTCTTGTGCTGCGGACCCGGGACGGCCTGCTCTTCGATCCTTCCGCCGGCCGGACCGTCACCCCGGAGGAGCTGGCGGACGACGTGCGGCGCGGGCACCGGTTCCAGGCCCGCGACAGTGAGCACGGCACTGACTGCACCTACCGGGTCCTCGTCCAGATCCTCCTCACCGCGCTCACGCCCGCCGAGCCCGGGACGGGGACGGGGACCGGGAGCGGAACCGGGACCACCGGGACCGGGACCACCGGACGAGAACGATGACAGGCCCGCCGTACCACTCCGTATCCGCCCATGGCCGATCCCGGCTCCGCGCGTGAGCCGGTCGGTTCCCGCGTATCACTGGTCGGCCTGCCCTTGGAGGACGGGTGCTGTCTCGCGCTCGATTTGTGTCCGGAGTCCTGGGGCGCCTGCTCGCCGACGAGCTGCGGCGCCCCCAACAGGCGGGCCGCACGGACCGGTTCGCGGGCGAGGGGCCCGACGGCGGGCGCAAGCGCGCGCGGGCGGTACGTGAGGCACTTGAGTCGCTGGGCCCCTTCTACATCAAGATCGGGCAGATGCTCTCCACCCGCCCCGACTTCATCCCCCCGGCGATGATCGAAGAGTTCACCAGCCTCCACGACCAGGTCTCCCCCGCCCCGTTCAGCGTCTTCGAACCGGTCCTGGCCGGCGAGTACGGAGCCCACTGGCCCCGCCTGTTCCGCGAGATCGACACCAGCACACCGCTCGGAGCCGCCTCACTGGCCCAGGTCTACCGAGCCGTTCTCGCCGACGGCACGCCCGCCGCGGTCAAGATCCAGCGTCCCGGCGTGGCGGCGCTGATGACCCAGGACATGGCCGTCCTGCCCAGAGCGGCCCGTCTGATCGCCAGAGCCGCACCCCGGTTCACGACCGTCATCGACCTGCCCGCCATGCTCGCGGTCCTCTTCGACGCCATGGAAGGAGAAACCGACTTCCGCAAAGAAGCCGCCAATATGCGCCGCGCCCGCCGCCTCACCGAGGACTTCACCCATCTGACCGTCCCCCGCGTCCTGTCCGAACCCACACCACGGGTCCTGATCCAGTCCCTGGCCCCCGGCACCTCCGTCCGCGACGCCGATCCCGCCGTGTTCACCGAAGAAGAACGCACCGGAATCGGCCGGGACCTCATGGCCTTCATGTACCGGGGATACTTCCTCGACCGGTTCTTCCACGCCGACCCCCACCCGGGGAACGTCTTCGCCGCCCCCGGCCACCCCGCTCACCTCATCGACTGGGGCATGACCGGCCGCATCGAGGCCAACGTCAGCAAAAGCCTCGTCCTGGCTCTGCTGAACATCGCCGCCAACGACGGCTCCGGCCTGGCGAGAACCTGGACCGAGATGGGACATGCCACCCCCTGGGCCGACCTGCCCGGCTTCCGCAGCGACCTGAGCGCCCTGATCCCCAAGGTGTTCTCCGCCTCGCTCGACGAACTCCATGTCGGCGTCACCCTCACCGCCGTCCTCACCCACGCCACTCGCCGGGGCATCAGCACCAGCCCCGTCATCGCCCTCCTGGGGAAATCCTTCGCCAATCTCGAAGGCTCCATCCGCCATCTCTGCCCCGAACTGTCCATCACCGAGGTCTTCGAAGACATCCTGCAAACCATCGTCTTCGGCCTCGCCAAGGAAACCCTCTCCGAACAGCAAGCGGCCCGTATCGCCCTCGAACTCATGATCGCCGCCCCCACCGGCCTCCAGCAGACACGCCACATCCTGCGCGACCTCACCGACCGCGACCTCACCCTCCGCATCAACACCGCTGGGAACAGCCCCGGCAGCCACGGGACCGACCGACGCACCTACGCGATGGTGCTCCTGGTAGCCGCCGTCATCTGGAACAGCCGCAGACGGTAGCCGAGGCGCTTCGCGTAGGGCCGCCCCCACCGCGCGCCTCCCGCGCACCGGCCGGTAGCGCGGCGGATGCGGGCGCGGGGACGGCGACGAGGGGCGTGAGTCGGAGCAGGCCGTGCTTCGACTTCCCGGCCGCGCGCCGTACCGGAACGGCCGTGGATCTGCTGGTATGGAGATCAGCGCATTGACCGCCGACACAAGCGGAATGATCCGTCGGGCCCAGTTGGAGACCGGTCGGGCCTAGTTGGAGAGCCGGCGAGCCGAACCGCTGCTGCGGACTCGCCACAGCGATCAACCAGGCACGCAAGGACACACCCCGCGCCTCCGCCTCAGGCCGACCGATACCGCCCCGAGGCCTCGGGGCCCCGAGGCCCTGGGAACACCGCACCACAGTCGGCGCGTCGATCCGCCACACGTACCGACGCCCCGGTCGGACGGAGGCGCCCGGGGGCGGGCCTGTACGAGCACGACCACCGCAGCCCGGACGGCCCCCGCGTACCCTCACCGCCCGGCCTCTGGGACATCCGTGGTTCGGGCTCCACCCGCCGCCACCGCCCTGCTCGATTCCTTCGGCCAACGACCAACACGACCCACGCGAGCCCGACCCACGCGAGCCCGACCCAAGCGAACCCGATCCACGCAAGCCCAGAGGAACGACCATGGCCTCCATCGACCTGGGGCTTCCCCAACCACCCCCGCCCACACGCACGCCGCCGCGCCGCCACTCCCGGAAGATCCACGTCGGCAACGTCCCCGTGGGCGGCGACGCACCCGTCAGCGTCCAGACCATGACGACCACCCTCACCACCGACATCGACGCAACCCTCCAGCAGATCGCCGAGATCACCGCCGCCGGGTGCGACATCGTGCGCGTCGCCGTCCCCTCCCAGGACGACGCCGACGCCCTGCCCGCCATCGTCGCCAAGTCGAGCCTGCCCGTCATCGCCGACATCCACTTCCAGCCTCGCTACGTCTTCGCCGCCATCGACGCCGGCTGCGCCGCCGTTCGCGTCAACCCCGGCAACATCAGGAAATTCGACGACAAGGTCCGCGAGATCGCCCAGGCCGCGGGCGCGGCCCGGGTGCCGATCCGCATCGGCGTCAACGCCGGCTCCCTCGACCCGCGTCTGCTCGCCAAACACGGCTCCGCCACCCCCGAGGCGCTCGTGGAATCAGCCTTGTGGGAATGCTCGCTCTTCGAGGAACACGGCTTTGAGGACATCAAGATCGCCGTGAAGCACCACGACCCGCTCACCGTCATCGCCGCCAACCGCCTGCTCGCCGCGGCCTGCGACTACCCCCTCCACCTCGGTGTCACCGAAGCCGGCACCAGCCTCCAGGGCTCCGTCAAGTCCGCCGTCGCCTTCGGCGTCCTCCTCACCGAGGGCATCGGCGACACCATCCGCGTCTCCCTCTCCGCGCCCCCGGTCGAACAGGTCAAGGCCGGAGCACACATCCTGCAGTCCCTCGGCCTGCGCCCCCGCAAGCTGGAGATCGTCTCCTGCCCCGGCTGCGGCCGTCTCCAAGTCGACATCCACCACCTCGCCCAGCGGGTCGAGGCAGCGTTCGACGGCTTCCCCCATCCCATCCGCGTCGCCGTCATGGGCTGCGTCGTCAACGGGCCGGGGGAAGCCCGCGAAGCCGACCTCGGCGTCTCCTGCGGCAACGGCAAGGGCCAGATCTTCGTGCAAGGCGAAGTCATCCGCACCGTCCCCGAACACCGGATCGTCGACGCCCTGCTCGAAGAAGCCCTGCGCCTGACCGAAGGACCGGGCATCGCCGAGAAGACAGCGCCGTGACCACGCTGTCCGTGGTGCCTGCGCTGTCCGCGCTGTCCGCGCTGCCTGCGCTTTCCGGCCGACCAGGGCCTGTCCGGGCATCCCGGCATCCCGGCATCCCGGCGAACTCGCCCACTCGGACGGCACGAACACGATCCGACGCGGGCAACCAGTGGAAAGGTCGTCCGACGGCAGTTCATGGGCGAGGATCTGGTTGCCTACCGTACGCGTGAGGGCATCGTGCGAGTGGTGGACCCGTATTGCCCGCACTTGGGAGCCCATCTCGGCTTCGGAGGTTTGGTGGACGGCGAGAATATCGTCTGCCCCTTCCACCACTTCGCTTACGAATTTTGACAGGGAAATGTGTCCGAACTGGCGATGGGTCGAACCCGCCTCGGGCTTCCCTGAACCTCCGGGCGTCACGCGAGGTCAACCGGTCGGTCCGCCAGGGTCCGAAAGCCTCGGCGGGGACAAGATCAAGGCGTGGGAAACGATCTCCGGGCCGTAGCGGGGCGGGTGACCTATATCCGCCGCTGACGCTGACGCTGATCAACCGACCACACCGTCACGACCCCCGCGTGCGCTATGCCATCAGGCGACGCGGAAAGTACGGTGGCAACCAACGAAGACACCCATCCCAGACACCCTCTTAAAGCGAAGAAGTGCCTAATGCCGGAATCCACGAAAGTAAGTAAAACCAGGCACTGAGACAGGCGAAACCCCAGGTCGCCGCCTGTGATCCCCGCGCACGCGGGGTTGGTCCCCTTCGCCACGTCCGCGAGGGCGGGTTGATGTCCGGCGGTATGCGGTCGAGCTGCGGCCCGAGTACGCGGCGTAAGGATGCGCGGCACGGGGCACCGCATGACGCGTCAGTCGGCCTCGTCGCCTGCCAGGGTGGCCCCCACATGCGTGAGCAGCGCGTCGAAGCATGCCAGCTGCTGCGGTGTCAGCGAGCCGAAGAGCTGACGAAGCACGCGAGTTCCCGCCTCTTCCGCGGCCGCCAGGGTCGTGCGCCCCGTAGTGGTCAGCTCGACGGTTTTGCGGCGGCGGTCCTCAGGGTGGCCGGTCCGGCTGACCAGGTCGAGGCGTTCCAGGCTCTCCAGAATCTGGGTTACGGAGCGCGGTGCCTGCCCGAGGACGGCGGCGAGTTCGGCCTGGTGCAGCGCGCCGCGGCCGGCCAGTGCCTGGAGGACCTTGGCGCGGGACAGAGACAGTCCCGCGGTCGCCGTCATGTGCTGGTCGACCTGTTCACGCAGGGTGTGGGCGAGAGTGAGGAAGGACAGTCCCACCTGCTCCGGCGTACTGGCTGTACCTGTTGCTCTGTGCTGCTCCATGGTTCAGGTATTCTCCCATAACGCAATCATGAGGTACCTCACGAAAAGAGTCGCGGGATGGACCGCCCCATTGCCCTGATCACCGGAGCCACCTCCGGACTGGGCCGCATCGCCGCCTTCGAGCTGGCCCGGCTGGGCTACCGCATCGGCACTGTGGCTCGCTCCCGCAGCAAGGCGGAAGCCCTCGTCAACGAGCTCAGGGCCGTGACCGACGGGCCCGTCGATGTCTTCCATGGAGATCTCGGCCTGATCTCCGACGCGCGCCGCCTGGGCGAGGAGATCGCCGCGCACTATCCGCGCTTGGACGTCCTGGTCAACAACGCCGGCCTGCACGCCTTCGCGCAGCGCATCACCGCCGAAGGTTTCGCGGAGATGACCGCCGTGAACTACCTGGGCCCGTTCGTGCTCACCGAAGCGCTGAAGGGCAAGCTCGGCGCTTCGGCGCCGGCCCGGGTCGTCAACGTCGCCTCCGAGGCCGCCCGGCAGGCGAAGACCATCGCGCCGGCGGCGGACCTGCGTCGTACGGACGCCTACACCCGCCGGGAGTCGATGCCTCTGTACGGGCGCACGAAGCTGATGACGATCATGTGGACGCAGGAGCTCGCCCGACGCCTGGATCCGAACAACATCACGGTCAACTGCTGCGATCCCGGCTTCAATGCCACCGGTCTGGGCCGGGACCTGCCCGGCTCCGCTGTCCTGCAGCGTGTGCTGAACGCTCTGAAGATCGGTGATCCGAGCAAGGGCGCCGGCATCATCGTGCGGCTCGCCACCGACCCGGCGCTCGCCGGGACGAGCGGCGGCTACCTCTCCGTGCGTGATGCCCGCCCGCTGGAGTGTCCCGAACCCGGCCGGGCCCCGCTCGTGCAGAACGAGCTGTGGGAGGAGACCATGGCGCTCCTCGCTGACCACGCGGTCGACTGAGACCTGAGCCGTCCGTCGTGAGACCTGAGCCGTCCGTCGTGAGACCTGAGTCGTCCGTCGGAAGAAGGGCGGCGACCGGTACCGGACGACCGGTACCGGAGTACCGCCCCGGGCGCACATTCGTCCTCGCGCAGCTCATTTCAGCCGCACCCGGCTCCTACGTCTGTCCGCAGTGCCTGTCCGGCCTGCCCCTTACATCCTTTCTGCACATCCTTCCTTCCCTCCTTCCTTCCTGCGGGAGTAGCTTTCGTGGCCACTTTTCTCTACCGGCTCGGCCGGTTCGCCTTCCGGCGGCGCCGACTGGTGCTGCTGGCGTGGATCGCGGTGCTCGTCGCCGCGGGCATCGGCGTCAGCAGTGTGTCCGGCACGACGACGGACGACTTCACCCTTCCTGGCACCCAGTCACAGCAGGCCATCGATCTGTTGGAGAAGGAGTTCCCCCAGGCATCGGCCTCCGGTGCCACGGCCCGTGTGGTCATCGAGGCCGCGGACGGGCAGAAGGTGGCCTCCGCCGCGCACAGGCCGCAGGTGGAGTCCCTGATCGCCGACCTGCGGAAGGCGCCGCAGGTGGCGAGCGTCACTGATCCCTTCACTGCCGGCCTGGTCAGCTCCTCGGGCGGCATCGCCTACGCCCAGGTGACCTACACCGTTCCCCAGGCCGACATCATTCCTGCCGCGTCGGACGCCCTGCATGACGTGGTGGACCGGGGCGGGAAGGCGGGCTTGAACGTCAGCCTGGGCGGCAACGCGGTGCTGGCGGAGGAGCAGAGCAATGCCGCGGAGCTGATCGGTTTGCTGGTCGCCGCCTTCGTCCTGGTGATCACTTTCGGTTCGCCGGTCGCGGCCGGGCTGCCGCTGCTGTCCGCGATCGTCGGCGTCGGGGTGGCCCTGTGTGCCATCACCGTCGCGTCGTCGTTCGTCGACATGGCCTCCAACGCGCCGATCCTCGCGCTCATGCTGGGCCTGGCGGTGGCGATCGACTATGCCTTGTTCATCGTCTCCCGCTACCGCACGGAGCTTCAGGCGGGGCATCCCCCCGAGGAAGCCGCCGGCCGTGCCCTGGGCACCGCGGGCTCAGCCGTGGTGTTCGCGGGCCTGACCGTCATCATCGCGCTGGCGGGGTTGAGCGTCATCGGGATCGCGATGCTCACCACCATGGGTCTGGCCGCAGCCTTCGCGATCACCGTCGCCGTGCTGGTCGCGCTCACCCTGCTGCCGGCCACGCTGGGCTTCACCGGCACCCGCGTGGCCGACGGGCGCCTGACCACGCGGCGCATGCGCGCCGCGCAGCGCGGCAGGCGCGTCACGATGGGCGTGCGCTGGGGCCGCTTCGTCACCCGGCACCCCTGGAAGATGCTGCTGGCCTCCGTCGTCGGTCTGGGTGTGCTGGCCATACCCGCGCTGTCGCTGCGGCTGACGCTGCCGGACGACAGCATGGCGGCTCCCGGCAGTACACAGCGAGTGGCCTCCGACACCCTGAGCAAGGGCTTCGGGCCGGGCTTCAACGGCCCGCTGACCGTCGTCGTCGACGCGCGCGGCGGTGCCGACGCGAAGACGGCGGCAACGGAGACCGCCGCCATGCTGGACGGTCTTGAGGACATCGTCACCGTGCGGCCTGCCGTGTTCAACGAGGCCGGTGACGTGGCCCTGCTCACCGCGGTGCCACGCAGCTCGCCCACCAGTCAGGAAACGGTCGACCTGGTCGCCGACATACGTGACCGCGGTGCCACGGTGGAGGAGGACAGCGGCGCGCGCCTCATGGTGACCGGCACGACCGCCGTCAACATCGATGTCTCCGCCAAGCTGGGCGAGGCGATGGCGCCCTATCTGGCCATCGTCGTCGGTCTGGCACTGGTCCTGCTGCTGCTGGTGTTCCGGTCGGTGCTGGTCCCGCTGAAGGCCGCAGCGGGCTTTCTGCTCAGCGTGGTCGCCACCCTCGGCGTGCTGGTGGCGGTGTTCCAGTGGGGCTGGCTGAAGGACGTCTTCGGCGTGGATGAGACCGCGCCTATCGTCAGTCTGTTGCCGATCCTGCTGATCGGTGTCGTCTTTGGCCTGGCCATGGACTACGAGGTATTTCTCGTCTCGGGGATGCGCGAAGCCCACGTCCACGGCGCCGGCCCCACCGAGGCGATCGTCACCGGCTTCCGGCACGGCGCCCGCGTGGTCACCGCCGCCGCCGTCATCATGATCTCGGTCTTCGCCGGCTTCCTCCTCGACGACGTCGCCCTGGTGAAGTCCATCGGCATGGGCCTGGCGACCGCGGTCCTCTTCGACGCCTTCGTCGTCCGCATGACCCTCGTGCCCGCGGTGATGACCCTGCTCGGCAAGCGGGCCTGGGCACTTCCCCGCCGGCTCGACCGCCTGCTGCCCAACGTGGACGTCGAGGGCGAGAAACTGCGTCACGCCCTGGCCGAACGCGACCGTCAGGTCTCCGTTCCCACGCCGTCCGACCGGGAGCCGACGGCACCCGCTCCCCTGGGATAGGCACGCCCGGTACACCTCGACCCCGCCCGCCGGCCCGCCGTGACCACCTGCGCGGGCCTGGCCCTCACCGGGCACCTGTCGAAGGCTTACGTCGTGGCCCTGGAGACCGAGCGGAACCTGGAGACCGAGCGGAACCAGGAGACCGAGCGGGACCAGCCGAAACGCTCGGCCTCATCGGCGACAGCGACCGCGAGGCCCTTGCCGAACTACTCCGCCTTCTCACGGTGATCGATGCTCCCGCGACGCAGAGCCGCACCACCCCGTTGTCCCCGCAGCCAACACTTCAGGACCTGCCCGCGGTGCTCCCTCGCGTACGGGCCGCCGGCCCGACCGCCGATCTGCGTACTGACGGGGACCTGGCTCCGCTCAGTTCGGGCCTCCGGCTCGCCGTCTACCGCATCGTGCAGATCGTGCGGGAGACCCTGACCAACACCCTCAAGCACGCGGCGGCGGACACCACGGTCTTCGTCAACCTGCACCGGGACGGGGAGGCGGTCCATGTCACGGTGCGAGACGCCGGCCCGCCGCGCGCGGCCGGCAGTGAACGGCGTGGCGGGCAGGGCCTGATCGGGATGCGCCGGCGCGCCGCCCTCTACCGGGGCCATATCAATGGCGGCCCGACCACCGCGGGTGGCCGGCAGGTCCACACCGTCCTCAGCACCTCATCCACTCTTTCCACCGTCGTCACGGAGAAGCACCACATATGACCACCGTTCTCATCGTCGACGACCAAACCTTGCAGCACCTGGGCTTGCGCATGCTGCTCAAAGCGCAGCCGGACATGTCCGTGGTCGGCGGAGCCGCCCACGGACAGGAGGCGGTCCGGCTGACCGCCGGGCTCCGCCCCGACGTCGTCCTGATGGATGTCCGGATGCCCGGCCTCGACGGCATCGACGGCATCGAGGCCACTCGGCGCATCGTCGCGGCAGGCGACCGTTCCCGGGTCCTGGTCTTGGTCCTGGTCCTGGTCCTGGTCTTGGTCCTGGTCCTGGCCACCTTCGACCTCGACGAGTACGCCTACGAAGCCCTGCGAGCCGGCGCTGACGGCTTCTTCCTGAAAGACGCGCGACCTGAGGAACTCGTCGTCGGCATCCGGGCGGTGGCGGCCGGAGACCGCGTCACCTCACCGAGCCTGCCCCGCGGACTCATCGACGTCTTCACCACCTCGCACTCCCCGCACAGGTTCGGCTCCCCCTCGGGCAGCCGGGAGCGGCTACGTCAACTGGCCGACCTGACCGACCGGGAAGGCGAAGTCCTCACTGCCCTCGCGGCCATGCCCCGAATCACCGCCCCCACCAGCCGCGGCAGACGGTTCGCCCACAGTTCGCTCCTACCGACGAAGAAGGCAGTGGCATGAGCACCCTCGCACAGGAAGCCACCGTCGCCGCGACGAGCATCGTCGTCTCGGCCGCCGGACACCGCTACCTCTACCTGCGGCTCGTCAAAAACGTCACGGCATCCACCCGGCTGCGCCGTGCCGGACAGGCCGCGGCGGCGGCTCTCACCGTCCTGGTCCCCACAGGGGTTCTCGCCGCCCAGAACACCAACCCGGCGCACCTCGCCTGGCTGGCCTGGCCGACGTTCGTCTGGGTCGCCGTCGCCGCCTACCTCATGATGATCCTCGTCGTCCTGGAGATTCCGGTACGCCTCTCGTCGCGTGCGCTGCGGCGGCGCACCGGGTCCGGCCCCGCAGCCCCTTCGCGGGCCCCTCGAACACCGGTCATCCACCAAGCGCGGTCCGCCGGCGCTCCCGGCCCGGACCGTACCTGTCCTCAGCCTGTCGAGGACACAATGCGGATGGTGGACCGTCGTCTCGTTCTGACCCGCTCGGTCGCGCTGCTCGCCACCGGTACCGCCGTGGCCACCACCAGCTATGGCTTCCGCCGCGGGCTGGGAGCACCAGACGTGAAGACCGTGCCGGTGGCGCTGCGCCAACTCCACCCCTCACTCGACGGCATGCGTATCACCATGGCCAGCGACCTCCACCTCGGGCCGTTCTTCGGACGCACCCACACCACACGCATGGTGCGCATGATCAACGACACGGTTCCCGACCTCGTCGCCATCGTGGGAGATCTCTCCGACGGCAGTGCCGAAGACCTGGCCGCGCACGCGGAACCGTTGACCCGCCTGACCTCGACCCATGGCACCTTCTTCGTCACAGGCAACCACGACTACCGCCACGACATCGACACCTGGATCGACACGCTCGCCGACTTCCGCGTCACCACCCTGCGCAACACCCGCTCACTGATCAAGCACCGCGGCGGAACCCTCGATCTCGCGGGCGTCACCGACATCGAGGGCAAACAGCATCACGACGCACCGGACTACGACACCGCCCTCGGCGATCGCGACCCCTCTCACCCTGTCGTCCTGCTCGCACACCAGCCGGTCCAGGTGCATGAAGCAGCCCGGCACAACGTCGATCTCCAACTGTCCGGCCACACACACGGCGGCGCCTTCTTCCCCGGCAACCTGATCGTCCCGCTGACCCAGCCCGTCACCGCGGGACTAGCCACCATCGACCGCACACAGCTCTACGTCTCCCGCGGCGTCGGAGCTTCCCTCCCGCCCATCAGGGTCGGAGCGCCACCCGACATCACGGTGATCGAACTACGCAGGGTGTGAGGGGCCGAATGCTGGAGGCGGCCCTCGGGCGGGACGAGGATCGGCTGCCGCTCACGCAACTCCGGCGCGTGCTCACGCGCTTCCAAGTCCTCCCACCCCGCCACCGGCCGGTGAGCGGTGGGCGTTCCGCCATCACCGACCCGGAACAGCCGCCGCTCGTAAGCCACTTCACTCCCTCAGCCGCAACACGACATGAGGCAACACGGCGTATGTCTACAGAACACCGCTCCCCGCGCACGCGGGGTTGGTCCCGTCGACACGATGCGCCGCGAGTGGTCGACGCCGTGGTCCCTGCGCACGCGGGGTTGGTCCCAAGAGGGCCCCCGGGCTGACGCCCAGTCGCCAGGGCCCCTCAACGCTGCCCGCCAACGGGGTGCGGCAGGCAGGGAGACATGGGGGTGCCCGGCGCCCACGTACGGCCGGACCGGGCTCCGCAGGGCGGCGGCGAGCAGCAGAGTCAGTTGCCCCTCACAGGGCCCGCACACGTACAGCATCGTGCCGACTCCGATCCGGCATGGTTCCTGCCGTAGCGCTCCAGGAGCCAGGCGCAGTCGATCGCGAGCAGCCGGACTTGGACGTGCGCGCCGAGCACCCCCGCCCCAAGGCCCTCGCCGATCTGGTTCTGGATTCTGTCGAGCCGCGCCGTGAGGCTGTACCAGGGAGTGTCGCCGCGCCACATCTGCTCGGCGTGCGCGCGGGCCGCAGGCAGCAGCGCTTCGATGTGGGCCTGGAGTTGGTCGGCGATATCCGTGAGATCGGCGAGGGTGCCGACGCTACGGCCGACAGCGTCGGCTTGGTCGATGGTTGCCCGCACAGCGCTGAGGTTGGGGGTCTGGCGGGTGTTCTCGTCAGCGGTCACCGGACTGTACCTTCCAGCCTCGTCCGCCCGACTCGGAGCAGCTCGGCCACGGCCGCAGCGGAACACAGCTTTCCCGCCTGCTCCACGGGGACGGCCCAGTACGGGGTGACCGGTGCCGGTTCCGTGCGGTCCGGCCGGGGGATCCCGAGCCAGGCACCCGGGCCGCGGACCAGGGCAGTCGCCGAGCGCCAGGTCTCGCACGTCCCGGGTGGTACTAACGCGTAGTACCAGGTGCCCGGTTGGCAGATCACCGGCCCGTCAAGAACCTCGGCCAGGACGCCGGCCACGACGTCCGGGGCGCGGCTCCCGGCCGCCGCGTGGACCAGCGTCAGCGGCATCCGTACCGCATCGTAGGGGTTGCCGGTGCGCAGCATCGCCGGTCGGCCGTCCTGCCACGCTTCGTGGGCGACAGCGGGGGCCTGGCTGGAAGACGTCAGCCATCGGATAATCGCGCTTTCGATGGCGGTCGGTGTGGGCATGGTCGGCTCCTGGGCTGCATGCGGTGCAGCACCGGCCGGTCCTGGCGGGGGACGGATGGCGCCGCCTCATGCAGATCACGCTAGGTAGCCGCGCGATCGGATCCCAGTGACGGGCTGTCCCACTTTCTGGATCAGGTAGGACGCTACGCCCTACCCGACCAGGCCGAGCCGATCGGCCAGCCCCAGAACAGCATCCCGCCGAGAGGCCCGCCCCCGCAGCTCTTCGACCAACCGGCGAGACGTGGAGTGGTAGCGCATCCACTCAGGTGCGTCCCCCTCCGCCAGCAGAAGCGCACTCTCGGAAGCACGGTCCTTGCCGAGATCGCTGTACGCCAAGGCGCGATCAACGTGGAACCGCGCACGCCAGGTAGGCGGCAAACTTGCGAGGTTCGGAATGCTGCGGGCGGCCCGGACCGCCTCGTCGCTCCGTTCCATCTCCACCAGGAAATTGACCTGCGCGATGCCCGCGTTCGTCGGCCCGAACGGTGTCGCGTAGACGTCGAGGTCCTCGCCCATGCTCTCGGCGGCCCCCTTCGCCATCCTCAGCAGCTGCTTCACTGCGTCGTGCTTCTCCTGCCGAACGGCGGCGGTGGCTGCGCGAAGCAGCAGTACGCCCCACAGAGCGAGGTCCTCAGGGCTGGAACGGAATCCGGGCTCAATCTGCTGCGCGCGTGCGAGCGCGATCTGCTCAGCGTCAGCCAGCCGCCCCTGTTTGGTGAATACCCACGACAGAGTCGAGGCGGACAGGGTCTCCAAGTTCGGGTCGTCGCACTGGCGGATCGCAACCAAGGAGCGTTCCATGGCAGTGAAAGCGGCATCCTCCTTGCCGAGCGCCGTCAGCGTGGTCGCGGCAACTTGGTAGGCCACAGCGAGAACGGAGTTCGCCGCTGCGGCATCGGCGCCCGTGTAGGCGTGGACCGCCAGTCGGGCGTCACGGATAAGTTGCGGAAGCAGTGCCCCGATCTCGCCCATCCGGCCCTCACGGCGAATGACTTCGGTCGACAGCAGAGAGTCTCGGAGCCCTGTGATGCTTGGCGGGTCCTCGGGGTCAAGGTCACCGCCGAGGATGTCCGCCACGGGGGAGACGGCCTGTCGCAGAGCGAGCACGGAAGGCAGGCTGTCCTCCGTCTCGCCGATCTCGAAGGTGGTTGGCTGCCCAACGAGATAACTCGGCTCGGTGTCAAGGGCCCGGGCCAGGGCGTTAATACTGGTGAGGCGTGCCGTATTGCGCCTGCCCTGCTCCAGTTTACGAATCACATCAACGGACAGATCGGAACTCGCGGACAGCTGTTCTTGCGTCATATTCCGCCGCAGCCGCAGTTCCGCGATCCGGTCACCCAGACTGGATTTGGGTGCGTTCATGGATACCCCCGCGGGAGAGTTGTGCATCCACGCTACTGCGGACGGTGACCCGATGCGGTTTGTCGTACTGGATACGGAGAGACGCCCGCTGTCCAGCCCGTGAAGGCCACGGCAGCGACAGCAGCGAGGACCTCATCGAGTTTCAGCTCGGTACGGTCAACCGACCGTTCTGGCCAGGTCCCGTACGGTCTCGGTGACCCCCGGCCCCGGGCCCTCGGTCCCGCCGGAGGTAGCTTTACCGTCAGGACCGCGCGAGGTGTTCCTCGCACACGCGGGGTTGGCCCCTCCTGGATCACCGTGAACGAGTACACGTCCGAGTGGTCCCCGCACACGCGGGGTTGGCCCCCTCGGCGACGGCAAGGACCCGTGGCCGGCCGCATGATCCCCGCGCACGCGGGGTTGGTCCCGGGCTGATCGCGGCCCTCACCCAGCTCGCCGAGTGGTCCCCGCGCACGCGGGGTTGGCCCCCAGCGCGGGTACAAGTGCATGTGGTCCCCGCGCCTGCGGGGGTGGTTCGACAGCTCAGCGCGGCTTCCAGGGCGTGTCTGTCAATTCGGTCGTCCGGTCAGCGGTCTACCCAGTCCGGCGCCCACACGTCGTGCGGCGTTCGCGGGCCTGCGGTGCGCAGATGGACGCGTAGCGCGGTCAGCACGGGGTGCTGGTCTCCGCTGCGGAACAGCAGCACGTGCGGGTAGACCGGGGTCGGGTCGTGCAACGGGATGCGCCGTAGGTCGTGGGTCTGGGGCCACAGGTACCGGTCCCCGCTGCCGACGAGGGTGGCCAGCGAGGCCGAGTCGGCCAGCGCGTCCATCAGGGCCTCGTCGCCGAAGTTGGGGCCGAGCGCGTCGATGCTCAGGCCGAAGGCCTTGGACAGCGCCTGGTAGAACGCCGCCCACTCCGTGCCCGGCCTGATCCCGGGGATCCAGATACGGTGGCCAGCCAGGTCCGCAGGACTGATCCAGGGCGCGTCAGCCAGCGGGTGGCGGGGTCCGACCAGGAGCTCCAGGGGTGCGTCCAGGAGTCGTTCGGCGCTGATCCCGGCCGGGACCTGGTCTGCCGGCAGGGCACGGAAAGACGCGTCGACGGTCCCTTCGAGCACCGCCTGGGCGGCCTGGGCGGCGTTCTCCTCGCTCAGCGTGACCGTGTCCAGGTCCGTCTCGGGGTGGGAGCGGTAGAACCGGTAGACGGCCTGGGCCGGGGAAATGCGCCGATTGAGGACATCGACGCGCAAGGGACGGCTGCCGGGGCGCACGGCGTGCTCGGCCTGCTCGATGGCCGCCAGGACCTTCTTGGCGTGCGGCAGGAAGACCTGCCCGTCCAGGCTCGGCCGGGAGCCTCGGGAGGTCCGCACCAGGAGCGTGACCTCGATGTGCCTCTCCAGGGCCGCGATCCGCTTGGAGACCGCCTGCTGACTGATCCCCAGCTTGTCGGCAGCAGCCTGGAACTGGCCGGTCTCGGCGACGGCCACGAACGTCCGCAGCGCTTCAATATCCACGCTTCCACTCTACTTCCACAACCATTGGTTGTGTCTGGTGTGGTGCAGGGTTGTTTGATCGAGTGTCCTGCGCGGTGGTGGGATAAGCGCATGTCTACCCGCACAGAGCAGGTCATGTATGTCAAGACACCTGAGTTCGCGCGTCATGCGGAGCGGATCGTGGAGGTGACCGATGCGACGTCTCGACTGAACGTGCTTCCGTTCAGCGACAGCGAAGGTCGCGCGAAACTACTTTCTGTTGTGTTCGGTCGTCCGCTGCCGGAGTCGGTGATGATCTACCCGCCGTTCTTTACCGAGTGCGGGCTCAACACGATGTTCGGGGAGAACGTCTTCGTCAACCAGGGATGCACCTTCATGGACAAGGGAGGCATCCGTATCGGCAACGGCGTCATGATCGCCCCAAAGGTCAGCCTCATCACCGGAGGCCATCCACTGCCCCTTGCCGAGCGCCGCGAGTACCTCTCCTTCGCCCCGATCGTCATCGAGGACGACGTCTGGATCGGGACGGCTGCCGTGATCACGCAGGGGGTGACCATCGGTGCCGGTGCGGTGGTCGCTGCCGGTGCGGTGGTCACTCGTGATGTCCCAGCCGGCACCGTGGTCGCGGGAGTACCCGCCCGGGTGATCAAGATGATCGACTGAGCCCGGCCAAGGACGGCGAAAGCGACGGAAGCGAGCCCGCTCCTGAATCCGCAAGCTCCGCTCCCGGCGCCCGATCAGCTTCGTAGCCGCGTTCGAGAAGCCGGTCACGGTGGGGGAGGAGGGCGGCTTCCTCCAACAGAGCTGCGAGCGGCTCGCGACGTACGTGCCTGAGCTGGAGAGCCAGTACGGGCTGACCGACGCCGGGCACGGGCAGAGCTGGGTGCTTCGGGTGGGTACGGAAACGACGGCGCTCTCCGGCCTGGGCACCGAGATGGCGCTGCCCGCGCTGGTAACGGCCGTGGGGGACGCCGTGGCCGCCAGGTTGGAGCTCAAGTCCGCCGACTCCACGTCGGAGCCCGAAGCATGAGCGTGCTGCTGCTGCGGCTCGCGGGCCCCCTTCAGGCGTGGGGGTCCGCGGCCCGTTTCACCCGCCGCACGACGGAGAACGCTCCAACGAAGAGTGGCGTCCTCGGCCTGCTCGCCGCGGCTCAGGGCCGTGCCCGGGACGCCGACCTCGCCGACCTTTCCGCACTGACGTTCGGCGTACGGATCGACCAGCCGGGTAGCCGGCTTCGCGATTTCCAGACCGCGCACCACGCGGACTCGGGCAAGGCCATGCCGCTGTCGGAGCGCTTCTACCTCGCGGACGCGGTGTTCGTGGCGGGGGTGGAGGGCACGCCGAGGTTCCTCAACGCACTGTACGAGGCGCTGCTGGATCCGGTGTTCCTGCCGTATCTCGGACGGCGCTCGTGTCCTCCCTCACAGCCGATCACGATGGCGGAGCCCCTGGACACCGGCCTGGAAGAGGCTCTGCGAGAAGCCCCCTGGCAGGCATCCGAGTGGTACCGGAATCAACGCGTCCGAGCTACCCGCCACGGGCCCGATTCCCGGCCCGGCCAGGAGCGGCTGGAGATCCTGCTCGACTGCGCGGCCGACGAGGCTCCGGACATCACGCTGCGCGACCTTCCGCTGAGTTACGACCCGCGCGACAGGCGGTACGGGCTGCGCGGCGTCCGTGGCGCCCAGATCCCGGTACCCACCGCACCGACACCCCCGCCACCGCCCCCGCCCCCGCCCCACGACCCGACCACCCTGCTCACGCCCGTCACATCGAGGACAACCTGATGTACCTCACCCGCTTTCGCGTCAACACCGGGCGATCCGACGCCCAGCGGCTGCTCAGCTCACCGCATCGCATCGCATCGCATCGCGTCGCATCGCATCGCGTCGCATCGCATCGCATCGCATTGCATCGCATTGCATTGCATTGCATGGTGCGGTGAACATGTCCTTTCCCGCGCTCCCGACCCGGGACGGTTCGGGCCCCCGCGTTCTGTGGCGCGTCGACCGCGACGCACCCGCCGAAACGCTGCTGTTCATCGTGAGCCCCACCCGACCCGATCTGACCCATCTGGTCGACCAGGCGGGCTGGCCGGCGGCGGACGGCCCCGGCTGGACGACCTTCGCGTACGACCGGTTCCTCACCGCGCTCGCCGAGGGGGACACCTGGGGATTCAGACTCACGGCGAACCCGGTTCACCACATCCACCACAAGCATGCGAAGGAGGGCGAACCCACCAAGCGTGCCGCGCACCAGACCCCGTTCCACCAGACGCGCTGGCTGCTGCAACGGCAGGAGCAGGCGGGGTTCGAGATTGTTCGGAAACCGGTGGAACGACAGCTCCTGGAGCGCGGCGACGAACACGAGCTGATCGTCCGTGACCAGCGCCCGTTGCAGTTCCGCAGGCCGCCGGCGAAGAGCGGCCGCGAGGACGTCCGCTTCACCAAGGTCACCTTCGACGGGCGGTTGCGCGTCACCGACCCGGAGGTCTTCCGCCGGACGCTCACCCATGGTCTGGGCAAGGCCAAGGCGTACGGCTGCGGTCTGATGACACTCGCCCCGGTGCGGTGACCGATGAGCACTGTCAGCCGCCGGGGCGCTTCATCTCCCCGTGAACTCACCGGATCGGCGACCGTCTCTCGTTCGTGTACCTGGAGCGGTGCACCGTGCACCGGGACTCCAACGCGATCACCGCCGAGGACGCGGACGGAGTGACGCACATTCCATCCGCCACCATCGGCACTCTCCTGCTCGGCCCGGGTACGCGCATCACTCACCAGGCCATGGCCGTCCTCGGTGATTCCGGCGCGGGCGTCGCCTGGGTCGGTGAGCACGGAGTGCGCTACTACGCGGGCGGGCGGGCCTTGACCCGCTCCTCGGGCCTGGTCGAGGCCCAGGCCACCGCCTGGGCGAACCGCCGCACCCGGCTGGAAGTGGCCCGCGCGATGTACCGGCTGCGCTTCCCGGACGAGGACCCCGCCGGCCGTACCCGGCAGGAACTGCTCAGCATGGAAGGCCGCCGCCTCAAGGACTGCTACAAACGCGAGTCCGCCCGCACGGGCGTCCCCTGGCGCCGCCGCGGCTATCACCGCGACGACTTCTCGGCCGGTGACGCCCCCAACCAGGGCGTCACCGCGGCGGCCCAGTGCATGTACGGCATCGCCCACGCCGTCGTAGCGGCTCTGGGCTGCTCCCCGGGCCTGGGCTTCGTCCACTCCGGCCACGAAAGGTCGTTCGTCCTGGACGTGGCGGACTTCTACAAGACCGATGTGGCCATCCCAGCGGCCTTCGACGCGGCGGCCGAGGGCGAAGAGGACGTCGCGGCGCGAACCCGCAGGCTGCTCCGGGACCGCATCAACGAGACGGGCCTGCTCGACCGCTGCGTCCGGGACATCAAGAACCTGCTCGGCTACGACGGCACACGTGACACGGCCGACACGGCTGACACGGCTGACACGGCAGACACGCCTCAGGACCGTGTCACCCTCCAGTCCGACGGCGACGTCCATGTCGAAAGCGGCCGAAACCACGGCGACGAGGTCATCTGGTGACCGTCATCGTCCTCACCAACTGTCCGGTCGGCCTGAGGGGTTTCCTCACCCGCTGGCTCCTCGAAATCTCCCCGGGCGTATTCCTCGGCGCCCCCTCCACCCGCGTACGCGAAGCCCTGTGGAACGAGGTACGGCAATACGCGGGCCAGGGCCGCGCCCTGCTCGCCTATCAGACGAACAACGAGCAGGGCTACACATTCGAAACCCACGACCACGCCTGGCACCCGACGAACCACGAGGGCCTCACCCTCATCCACCGCCCCAACCCCGACGCGCCACGCGCTTCGCCACGGTCTACGGAAGTCCCACGGCAGGGCTGGAGCAAGGCGTCTAAGCGGAGGAGGTTCGGCGGCAGGTAGCCGGCCGGAGGGGAGAGAGCACCGCGCATGACGGGCCGGGAAGAGTTTCAGAGAGATTCCCATAGGAGAAGAAGGGGCGCTATGTCGGAAACTGAAGAAGTAAGCAAAAACAGGCACCTGCCCGCATAAACTCCCAGGTCAGCTGCTGTGGTCCCCGCGCGTGCGGGGTTGGTCCCTCGTGCACATCCGCGGCCTGGATGCACGAGCGGTGGTCCCCGCGCGTGCGGGGTTGGTCCCCCATGCGAGCACGACGAGGCCCGCGTCCTGCCGTGGTCCCCGCGCGTGCGGGGTTGGTCCCCGGCCACTCCCCTTCACCCGCCCGCTCGGCGCGTGGTCCCCGCGCGTGCGGGGTTGGTCCTGCCCGGCGTTGAAGGCACGTACAGCAGCATGGTGGTCCCCGCGCGTGCGGGGTTGGTCCCGCCACGTCAGCCTCCCGCCACCTGGATGAAGTGTGGTCCCCGCGCGTGCGGGGTTGGTCCCTTCTTGACCGTGCGGTCCCGCGGCTTCATCACGTGGTCCCCGCGCGTGCGGGGTTGGTCCCTTCTTGACCGTGCGGTCCCGCGGCTTCATCACGTGGTCCCCGCGCGTGCGGGGTTGGTCCCCAGGTGACTGGGTCCTCCCGCTACGCGGTGCCGTGGTCCCCGCGCGTGCGGGGTTGGTCCCAGCGCCTTGTAGATCATGCTGGGGATGCTGGTGTGGTCCCCGCGCGTGCGGGGTTGGTCCCACCGTCTTGTCGGGCATCTTGAGCATCTGGTCGTGGTCCCCGCGCGTGCGGGGTTGGTCCCGTTGCGGGATTGCAATACGTTGAGATTCGGGGGTGGTCCCCGCGCGTGCGGGGTTGGTCCCTGGGCGGTGTTGTTGTCCATGTGGATGTAGCCGTGGTCCCCGCGCGTGCGGGGTTGGTCCCTGGTCGATGGTCTCGGTGTAGCCGTACACGAGGTGGTCCCCGCGCGTGCGGGGTTGGTCCCGTGTGGCCGGGCAGACCGAGCCAGAACCGTTCGTGGTCCCCGCGCGTGCGGGGTTGGTCCCTGGACACCCCGCCCCTGGTAATCGCCCATGCTGTGGTCCCCGCCCTTGCGGGGTTGGTCCCTGGCACGAGACCAAGTGCCCGTGCGGCATGACGTGGTCCCCGCGCCCGCGGGGTTGGTCCCTCCAGCTCAACACCCGGTTTCCGGGACTCCACGTGGCCCCCGCGCCCGCGGGGTTGGTCCCCACATCAGAGTGACCATGCCCTCAAGGAGCGGGTGGTTCCCGCGCCTGCGGGGTTGGTCCCCTGCTGCGGACCCCAAGTCCGCGATGGAGCAGGTGGTCCCCGCGCGTGCGGGGTTGGTCCCGGGCTGTTCAGCGCGTCGGAGTGGAACACAACGTGGTCCCCGCGCCCGCAGGGTTGGTCCCGAGCGCCGTATCGCGCAACAGCTGCGCCAGCGGTGGTCCCCGCGCGTGCGGGGTTGGTCCCTCCTACGACCGGTATCCAACGACCGAATGGGCGCGGTCCCCGCGCGTGCGGGGTTGATCCCCGGCCGGGTGGGCTTCTCCCGGTGGGCGACGCTGTGGTCCCCGCGTCCGCGGGGTTGGTCCCAGGCCGCGGCCCGTCTCGTCCACGTCGTCCGCGTGGTCCCCGCGCCTGCGGGGTTGGTCCCCGGTTCGCCACCTCGGCGCAGGACGTGCGGGTGTGGTCCCCGCGCCTGCGGGGTTGGTCCCCTGGTCCGCCTACTACCGGTAGGTCAGCCCTCGTGGTCCCCGCGCGTGCGGGGTTGGTCCCTTGCTGACGTCCAGCAGTGCCGAAACGGGGGCGTCGGTGGTCCCCGCGCATGCGAGGTTGGTCCCGGGCCGAACGCGGACGCGCTCACGTCAAGGTCGTGGTCCCCGCGCGTGCGGGGTTGGCGATGCCTCGACGGCTCCCCGAGCGACACACGTACGCCCCGGCGACGACCGGCACCCAAGCCTGGCCTCTCAGATCGCTACCACAGTCGCGCCGGCTCGGGAGTTGGAGGAAGAAGCGCCGGCGAACACGCACGAACCGCACTCCACCACCCCTGAGCGGTTCGTCCGCCGCCGGGAGGGTGAGGAACCATGGCCTGTCGAGATCGCCACAGGGTTCATCCCCCGCCAGATCACGCAGTGCACCTGCGGCCGGGCACCGTGCCCGGCCTGCGGGATCGGCGGGGCTCTCCCCGACGTGCCCGGCGCCCACCTCCCCGGCGGCGGGATCTGGGCCGGGGGCCCCGCCTCGGTCAAGGGCTGTCAGCCCGTCCACGCGGCCAGCAGTGCCGCCGCCCTTCGGGGGATGGGGTGGTCGAAGCGGCCGAGCTGTTCGGCGGCTCGCAGGACTTCCGCGAGGACGGCCGGGTCGTGGGCCTGGACTCCGAGCACCAGCAGCGGGTCGAGCCGATCGGCCCAGGCCGCCCGGAGCGCGGCGGGGGCGGTGGCGGCGGTCGTGGAGACCTCGCGGGCCCAGGCGCGCACGCGGGCGGGATCCGCGGACGGCATCAGGGGGCCGCCGGGGCTCTGTGCGGGACGCCTCCGGTCTCTTCGTACCGTGGCCGCCAGGGCCGCCGCGGTCGTCGTGTGGTAGCAGGTACCGAAGAGGTACGCGGTGGCCTTGTCGCCCTGGAGACCGGCCAGGATCTCGGGGCGGTGCACGGGGCCGGGCACGGCACCGTCCGGCCGGGCCGCGCGGGCCAGCGCGTTCCAGCCCTCACCCGGCAGCGGGTCCACGACGGGCCCTTCGCCCAGGGCCGCCTCGCACAGCAGCATCTCGGCCAGGAGGTCCAGGCTGCCGCGGGCCAGGTGCACGCCGAGCAGGACGCGTACGGTCTCGCGGAGGCGGGCCATCGGCTCCGGCCCGCCGAGATCGAGGGGGCGGTGGCCGAAGTCCGTCGCGTAGAAGACGACATGGGTCAGGGCGTAGGTCTCGCTCTCGCTCAGCTGGAGAACGTCCGGGTCCAGTGCGGCGATGCTCTCGCGATGGAGCGCGCGGGCCTCGGGCAGGCACGCCGGGGCGGTGAATCCGCCGCGGTCCACGAAGTAACGGAGTTCGATCCGGTTGAGCACCGGCTTGTACGGCTGGGCGTGGGCGCCCGCGTCCGCCGCGAGCAGTGCCTGGCATGCCGCGCGGGACTCGGCGCGGGGGCGTCCCAGCAGCTCCAGCAGGGCGATCAGATTGAGGTGGTACGGGAAGAAGGCGTCGCCGGCGCGCAGTCCGCGCGTGAAGGACGCGTCCGAGACGGCCCGTTCGGCGAGGTCGAGGGCGGCTGTCGCGAGCGCGGCATCCTTGGCGAGGACACCCGCGCGGGCCAGGACCCGGACCAGGCCGAGGAGTTCGAGGAGCGGGCCGGGGCGGAAGGGGCGGCGGGGCAGGAACTCCTCCCACCGCTCGGGCGCGAACCACTCCAGCCGGTCCTCGATCCAGCTCAGGGCGCCCGCCAGAACCTGGTCGGCCGCCTCGTCCTCGGTGAGTGACGGAGCCGGCCGGGCGCCGCTCATCGCGCGCTCCGGACGCGCAGCACGGCCAGAACCGCGACCAGGATTCCGGCGAGGGCGCCGAGGTCCGCCCACCACGGCAGCAGGCCACCGTCTCCCAGCAGGGTCTGGCGGGCCAGGTCAACGGCGTACGTCATGGGGTTGAGGTGCATGATCCAGGCCAGCCAGTCGGGGGCTTCCTGGGCACTGAAGACCGACCCGGAGAGGAACAGCATCGGGAACATGGCCAGTTGGACGGCCGCCTGGAGCGTCTGCACCCGCTTGATGACGGTGGCCAGGCACAGCCCGATGACGCTGAACACGACCGCGGCGAGCGCATAGGCGCCGACCGCGGCGGTGAACCGGCCCGGCGTCAGCTCGACCCCGGTCAGCGGGGCGAAGGCGAGCATCACGACGCTCTGCGCCGTCACCATGCCCGCCCCGGCGACCACCTTGCCCAGGGGCAGACAGATCCGGGGGACGGGGGCGACGAGAAGTTCGCGCAGGACGCCGTACTCGCGGTCCCACGCGTACGTCTGGCCGGAGGCGACACCGATCGACACGACCTGGATGGCGATGATGCCGGGGAAGACGTACGCGCTGAACGACACGGAACCGACCGAGCCGATCATGCCGTTGAAGCCGACGGCGTAGACGAGGACGAAGAAGAGGATCTGCACGCCCTGGCTGACGAGCATGCCCGGGCGTTTGACCTGCCGGAGCAGATCGCGGTGGGCGATGACGCCGATGGCGCGCAGTGCCACGGTCAGGCGGCCGTCCTCGGAGCCGGACTCATGGGAGCCGACTTCCTGGGCGCCGGACTCCTGGGCGCCGGACCCTTGGGCGAGGCCGGGGGCGGTGGTCGTGGTCACGGCGTGCTCCCACCTTCCTGTCGGCCACGTTCCTGTCGGCCGCTCTCCTGTCGGCCGCTCTCCTGTCGGCCGCTCTCCGGCCGGTCGTCGCCCTCCGGCCGGTCGTCGCCCTCCCGTACGGCCGCGGCCGCGGCCGCCAAGTAGACATCGTTCATGGACGGGTGGTGGACGGCGACGGTCAGACCGGGCACGTCGAGGGCACGCACCACCTCCGCGATCCGCGCCTCGGGATCGGCGCAGTGCACGGCGACTCCGCCGGGTTCGTGCAGCGGAGCGAAGCCCGCGGCGCGCAACTGACGGGCGGCGGCCTCGTCGTCGGCGCAGGACACCACGATGCGGGAGGAGTCCAGGCTGCTCTTGAGCCGTTCCAGACTGCCCTGCCGGACCACCCGTCCCTGCCGCAGGATGACGATCTCGTCTGCGTACTCGGCCTCGTCCATGTAGTGCGTCGAGTACAGGACAGTGACACCCAGCCGGTCGCGCAGACGCAGGAGATCGGCCCACACGGTGGCCCGTGCGGAGGGGTCGAGACCGTTGGTGGGCTCGTCGAGGACGATCAGGCCGGGGCGGTGGAGCAGGGCGCGGGCGATCTCCACCCGCCGGGCCAGTCCGCCGGACAGCTCCTCGATCGACTGGCGACGCCGGTCGGTCAGTTCGAACAGGTCCAGCATGAGGTCGATGCGGGCGCGGGCGTCGGCCCGTTTCATGCCGAACAGCCGGGCGTGGAACCACAGGTTGCGTTCCACGGAGAGTTCCTTGTCGAGGGTGCGCTCCTGGAAGACGAGGCCGAGCCGGCGGCGGGCCGCCATCGGGGCCTTCAATACGTCGTGCCCGAAGACACGGACCGTGCCGGAGTGCGGCCGGGAGGCCGTCGACAACACGCCCAGCAGGCTGGATTTCCCGGCGCCGTTGGGGCCGAGGAGCGCGGTGATACGTCCCGGGGGAGAGCTGACCGAGACGCCGTCGACGGCACGCACCTTGCCGTAGCGCACGACGAGGCCCCTCAGCTCGAAGGCCGCCGGTGCATCGGAAGACAGGCCGGAGGACCGGTCAGAAGACAGGGCGGAACCCCGGTCAGAAGACAGGCCGGAGGACAAGTCGGAACCCCGGTCGGAAGACAGCCCGGAGGACCGGTCGTTGGACACATCGGTGGACAGGTCGGTGGACAGGTCGGTCGACACGTCGTTTTCCTCGATTCGCTCGGTGTCCGGAATCCGCAGGCTCAGACCAGCCCCAGCGTGCGGTCCCACGGCAGCGGCCCCTCATCGACCGGCAGCAGGGACAGCGCGACTCCCGCCGCGCCCTCCAGCAGCCCCGCCGTGTTCACGGCCCGGTGCGGCACCGGTGAGCGCGCGGCGGCCGGGAAGCGCATCAGGTGGCGGAAGCCGAAGGGGGCGTCCTCGTCGGCACAGTCGAGGACCTTGGCGGTCAACCAGACGCGACCTGCCCGCAGTCCGGGGTCGCCGGTCGCGTGCGCGACCCTGGCCACGACGCGCAGCAGTCCGGCGTGGCCGTGGCAGACGGTGGCGCCCTCGATCGCCCACTTGGACTCGTCCCGCCGCAGCGCCGCGCGCAGGGCGTCGACGGCGGCGGTGCGCCAGGCCGGCCGGTCGAAGGCGGTCCCGGCGTGGAAGAGTGCGGCGGCGACGCCCGGGGCGCCGTAGCACCAGGCGGTTCGGGTGAACAGCTCGCGCGGCCGGTCGACGGCCAGTTCGTCGTCCCAGCTCGCCCGGGCCGGCCAGTACGGTCCCGCCTCGTCGTACAGCGTCCAGCCCAGCAGCCAGTCGGCGATCCGGTGCGCGGCGTCGCGCAGTCCTGGCACCCGGTGCCCGGCGGCGTGGGCGGAGCCGAGCACCGTGAGCGGTCCGGCGATGCCGTGGGCCAGGCCCAGGTTGAAGTCGCCGCGGGGATAGGTGTGCCGGTCGCGTTCGCCGAGCTGGAGTGCGGCCGGTACCCACCAGCCTGGGACCTCATGGCCGTCGACCCGGACGGGTTCGGTGAGGCGCACGAGGTGGCGGAGGGAGTCGGCCAGGGCGGACTCGACGTCGGGGCCGGTCTCGGCCGGGTCGGCCGCCGAGTCCAGGAGCAGGCGGGTGACGCCCGAGACTCCGTTGATCAGGTCGTACGCGGCCCAGTCGACACCGGTGCCGCCGTTCGCGGCTCGCTCGCGGAAGACACGCAGCCGCTCCCGCTGTTCCTCGGCGACCCAGGTGGCCAGTTTCCGGCGCAGTGAGCCGTAGTGGCCGGCCGGACCCGCGCAGCTCTGGGCGGCGGCGAGCAGTGCGGCGGGGCCGGAGAACAGTCCGCGGCTCGGCGCGGAGTTCATCGCCCGTCCGGCGGCGGCGATGTACCGGTGGGCCACCTGCCGCCAGGCCTCGTCGGTGCGGGCCAGTTCCGCGTAGAGGAGCGCGGTGCCCGGCAGGCCGTTGGCGAGGGTCAGCGGCCCCCACATGACGGAGTCGTAGATCGGGTCGCGGTTGTCGTCGCGGGAGGCTACGGCGGCGACCTGTGCGGGATCGGCGAGCCGGTCGGCGACCAGGGCCACCGCCTCCTGGGCCCCGAGCGTGGCGGTGTTCATGAGGTATGGCTCCGGCGCTGGAAATTGTCCTGGACGGCGCCCCGGGCGATGCCGAGGACAGTGAGCTCGCGGGCGCTCTGCCCACCGAAGAGGCGGTTGCAGACCATATGCAGCAAACTACCGACGACGCGGCCCTCGGGCGTGCCTCCTGAGTCCCTCACGGTGTCGGCGAGTTGACGGACCGCCGCGTCCCGGGCGCGCAGGGCCGCCACGGCGGCGGCGCCGGCGGGGTCCAGGCAGGGCCAGCCGCCGTAGGGGTCGAGGGCCCGGCGCCAGTGGGCGGCCCGGGTGCGGAAGGCGGCGGGCAGGTCCCGGCGCGAGCCGGTCATGGACAGCCAGGCCGCCGCCGCGTCGTCGCCGAAGTCCTCGGTGAGCAGGGGGTGGTGGGGCGAGGGCGGTCCGAAGGCGTGGGCCAGCGCGGCGCAGGAGAGGGCGGCGAGGTCATCGACCGTGTGGGCGTTCGCCGGGTCCTTGGCCAGGCGGAGCAGGTCGAGGGCGGCCTCGCTGTCGTACTGGAAGACCTGTTCGGCGAGCCGCTGGGCGCCCGGGCCGCCGTAACGCTCCGTCTCCGGGTCGTACTGGGCGACGGTGTGGCCGCGCAGCAGGCCCTGTTGGCGCCAGCGCTCCAGCAGGGCGCCGAGCGGGGGCGCTACCGAGCCCCACAGGACCTCGGGCCGGGAGCCGTGCAGGCGCAGGCGCAGGTGGTGGCCGGCCTCGTCGGTGTAGCGGATGAAGAACCAGCCGTCGGCGCCCTTCTCGGCGGCCAGCGCCACCAGTTCGGGGACGTGGCGGCGCAGCAGGTCGTCCTGGGCGCGGGCGGAGCCGTGCAGTTTGACGTACAGCCACTCACCGCCCAGGCCGTGCACGGTACGGGCGGGCTGATGGCGTCCGGCGTACGGCCGCCGTCGGGGCAGGCCCCTCTCGCGGCGGGTCAGCGGGACGACCAGTTCGACGGTGTGCCCGGCGAGCGGGCTCTCCAGCCAGCCCTCGTACTCGCCGGGGACCTCCTGGGCGATCAGGTCGGGGTGGCGCAGCACCTGGTCGCGCAGCAGCTCACGGTGCCAGGCGTCGCCGAGGTCGAGCAGCAGGCGCTGGTCGGCGGTGACGGCGAGGACCCGGCGCGGTACGTCCCAGGCGGCACGCCAGTCCGCGACCGCGCGGTCCCAGTCGGCGCCCCGCGCGTCCGCGGCACATGCGCGGGGTTCGTCCAGCCGCCATACGGCGCAGGCCAGTACGAAGGCGCCGTACCGGACCCGGGGGACGAAGGGCGCGTCGGCGAGCGGCCCCCAGTTCCATGGCTCCCACAGCCGTTGCCCCTCCAGGCCGATCTCCCACAACAGCCGTACGGCGTTGGGGGCCTGGGCGGGCGCGCTGACCATGTTGCCGAGCACGGGCACGATCTCGCGGCCGGTGGGCAGATGGACGGCGGTGAGCCGGTCGAGGGTGGCGCCGACGCCGATGTCCGACAGGCGCAGTTCCTCCGTGCCGGGCACGTCGGGCACGCCGACGCCGATGCGGCGGCCGGTGGCCGGAGTGGTGTGGGCCAGGTTGGCGGCCCTCCCCGAGCGGGTGCGGAAGGCGAGGTCGACGGCGACGGCGTCCGCCACATGCACCGGGTTGTCCCGGTGCAGCGCGGCGAACTCGCTACGCCAGGCGGGGTGCAGATCGGCGAACCGGGCGAAGGTCGACCCGGCACGGTGCGACCCGGGCGAGGGCGAGAGGAAGACCCGGAAGTCCCCGTCGTCCAGGGCCTCCACCGAGTCCGCGGCGACCTGTACGGTCACCTCCGCGGAGTTGGGCAGCTCCGCCGGATCGGCGCTGTCGTGGCACAGCTCGTCGAGGTCCGCGTCACCGAGGACGACCTCGCGCCGCCCGGCCCGCTGTGCCGCGGCCACCAGCCGGGCCATGGCCCGGTCCCGGCGTGCCGTCCGCGGGGTGTCGGGCGCGGCGCCGGGCGGCGTGTCGCCGTTGGGCCAGCCGTAACCGGCCGGGGCGCCGAGGCCCGTGGACTCGTCCAGGAGATCCAGGACCGGTACGAGGCGGTCGGCGCCGTACACGTCGAGGAACCGGCGGTGGTAGTCCCGCAGTGCGAACAGCCCCAGCTTGGGGCGGGACAGCCGCCACATCACGTCCGTGGCACGCTCGATCACCTCCCTTACCGCATAGGGCAGATGCAGGGCGCTGTCGAGGCGGGTGTCGATGTGCAGGGGGGTGTCGTCCGGCTCCGCCGAGCGCGCCGTCTCCAGCAGCCGGCCGAGCCGCTCGCGCCCGGCACCGACGCCCACCGCGTCGTACGCCTGCCGCTCGCGGTCCACCGCCAGCAGCGCGGTGTGGAGGCGGCGGGTCTCCTCGGACACCTCCGCCACGGGTGCGAGCAGGTCCAGTACGTGCCGCAGTGGGTCGCCGCCGTCCAGGGGCGGACGTAGCCCGGTGATGAGGATCTCCTGCCGCACCAGCTCGCCGATCAGCGCCCGGATCTTCTCGACGGGGGCGCCCGGGAAGGCGTCCGCGAGGCGCCCGGCCAGTTCGCCGTACGGCAGTGGCGCCGCGGCCTCGGTCACGGCCCGCTCGACGACGGGCGTGTGGCATACGGAGACCGTGGACCGTGTCTCGCCGCCCTCGGTGAGGCGGACGCCCTGTGCGGAGGAAGAGGTGAGGACCAGCCGGTTCCCGCGTACGGCCAGGGCCTGGTGGGCCTGGACGGTGAGCGTGGACAGGACGGCCGGGTCCTGTTCGAGGCGGTGTACGAGCCGGGTGAGCCACTGCATGTCGGCGTGGGTGCGGGTGCGGTGTTCCGTGCCGCGCTGAAGCTTGGCGGTGGAGTCGAACTGGCCGGTGGCCACGCCGGCGAAGAGGCCGAAGGGGGTGGGCCGGGTCCGCATCCGGATGTCGTAGCGCAGCACCGCGAGGGCGGCCCGGCGCAGCTGGCCCGCCCTGATCCCGCGCGGGCCACGCTCCGTGACGCGGCGGATCATGGCGCTGAGGCTGGGCGAGGCCAGGTCGAGCGCCTCGCTCAAGGCGGGGTCGGCGTGGACCGAGCCGAGCAGGGCGGCGCAGGCGTCCAGGTCCCGGGGACCCTCCGTGGGCAGGGGCAGGCCGGGGCCGTGCGGTGCCATGGGCGCCCGGTACAGGAAGATGTCCCTGGCCTCGAACAGGTTCTCCGGCCGGCTCCGGTGCTCCGGTGACGATGCCGATGACGATGCCCCCACGGTGTGCTCCTCCTTGTCGTCGTGCCGTTCCGGTCCTGTCGTCCTGCCGTTCCGGTCCCGTGCCGGGAATGGCCCATGGGGCGGGGCGGCCCCCGCCCCATGGCTCCTGTCGTGTCGTCTGCCGTCAGCAGCAGTGGCTGCAGCCGGAGCCGCCGCCCTCGCTGGTGCAGCCAGGGGTGCACCACGAGACGCTGGTGATGGCCGGACCCGCGACCGACTTCTCGACACCGATCTCCAGGTCGAGGTCGAACAGGTCCGTGTCCTTGGCGGACAGGACGGGTGCGTTGATGCTGCCCATGCGGATACTCCTTCGCAAGAATCGGACGAATGTGTGTGAATCGCGATCCGGACATCACCGAACCATGGGCGTTCGTGGCCGGACAACAGCTCTGGACCGGAATGGCAGCGATGGCAGTCCTGTGGCAGGGGTGTCTCTGAGGGGCGCTGAAGGGCGCGCTTGAGAGGCGCGCTTGAGGGTGGGCGGGCGCCGGACGAGTTCCAGCCAGAATCGTCAGGAACGGCACAAACCGCGAACCGACCCGGCGCTTTTGGATACGTATGGGGTGTGTGTCCGGACGAAGCCCTGCTCGCCGCCGTTGCCGCCGGCGACCAAACCGCCCTGCGTGTCCTCTACGAGAGGCATGCCACCGCCGTGCTCCGTCTCATCCGCAGACTCACCTCCGACCAGGGCGTGGCGGAGGAGATCCTGCAGGAGACCTGGCTCGCGGTGTGGCGCTCGGCGACCGCGTTCCGCGGCGAGTCCTCGGTCAAGGGGTGGGTGATGGGCGTGGCCAGACGACAGGCTCACAACCAACTGCGTCGCGCCCGGCCGCTGTTGACCGATCTGGCCGAGGCCAGGGACGTGCCGGATCCGGCACCGGGCGTGGAGGACCAGATCATGCGGGACGCCGAGCACGCCGAGCTGATGACTGCCGTGGCGGCACTGCCGGAGCATCTGCGCGAGGTGCTCACGCTGGTCCTGGTCGAGGATCTCCCCTATCCGGAAGTGGCCACCGTGCTCGCGATCCCGGTGGGCACCGTCAAGAGCAGAATGTCCCAGGCGCGACAGCGGCTGGGCCGCATGCTCGCCGCCAGGCGGCTGGAAGGAGCGGAACGACGATGACGACAGAACACCTCACGGACGACGCCCTGGCCCGCCTGGCGCACACGGCACCGCGCGACCCGCTTTCCCCAGGGCACCTGGCCGGATGCGCCGACTGCCGTAGCCGGATGGCGGCGTGGCGGGACATCGGCGCGGCGGTACGGGCGGAGGCGGCGGAGCGCACCGTGTCCCCGCCCTCGTTCGAGGTGCTGTTGGGGGGTGTGCTGGCGGGGGCGGAGGCACGGACCGCCGCGGGACCGGACGACGCCAACGCCGGAAACCTTCCGGCTGTCGCGCCGGGAAGCCGTACGGCCACCGCACCCCCCACCCCTCACCTCGGCGACTCCTTGCGGACGACCTGGCAACTGGTCGTCCGGCAGGCCGTGTTGATGCCGAAGAGCTGGGCGCCGCTCAGCGCGGCTGCCTTCGTGGGGGCGGCGCTGCTGGCGTCGGTGCAGGTGCACGAGCGGTTCGGGCTGCGGCTGTTCGCCGCGGTGGCGGTACTGCTGGTGATGCTCGGTGCGCTGATGACGGCCTCGCCCCGCTGGGACCCGCGACGCGAACTGCTCCTCACCCTCCCGATCCCGCCCACGGCCGTGTTCCTGGCCCGGCTGACGGTGGTGCTCTGCGTCGACGTGGCGCTGGCCCTGCTCTGCTCCACCCTGGTGGACGGGCCGCCCGGCTGGTCGCGGGTGGTCTCGGCCTGGCTCGGGCAGTCCCTGCTGGCCGCGTCCTGCGCCCTCGCGGTCTCGGTCAGGTTCAGCCCGGCGGCCGGGGCGGCGGCGGGCGGGACGATATGGCTGCTGGGCGTGGTGAGCGGACCCCAGGGGATCTTCCCCACCCCGCTCGACGCCCTCCTCGGCCCCCTGCTGTCCACGACTCCCTGGACACCGGCCCTGGCCGTGGCCCTCCTGGGCTGGGCCGTCGGCGCCATGCGGACCTTTCCGGACACCACCTCGCGGTAGCCGGCCGGATGCGCACCCCGCGTCCACCGCCTGTGCCGTGAACCTCGGGGCGCTCCGCCGCTACGTACAGGGTGTACCGCCGCCAGTGGCCGGCGCCCCCGTAGCCGACCGCGAACGGCGGTACCCCCCCCCGTGTGCCATCGCGGGCCTGACCACCGGAAGGGAGCAGCGCGCGGGAAGCCCGCCAGAGACACAACAGCCAGGGACACAACAACGAGAAAGGAAAACGGGGTCGGGAAGATGGTGGAGCCGTGACATGACCGCTGCGACGCGGTGGACACACGAGGCACGCCGCTGCGGGAGACAGGCATTCCTTCTCCCGGTACTGGCGGCACTCCTCGCCTACCTCACCAGTACGACCGGTTCCGGCGCCGGCATGCTGCTGGGCCGCGCCACGCTGAGCTGCGCCCTGCCCGCTGCCACGGCACTGGCCTGCGCGGCCGTGGTGGCACGCGAGCAACTGCTTGAGCTGCACCTGTCGTTGCCCACCCGCTACCCGCTCGCCGTGGCCCGCCGCCTGTCCTGGCCCATCACCGTCGCGGCCCTCTCGGCGGGGGTGCTGGTGACGCTGCTGGCCCTCACCGGGCCCCGGGGATTCGACCCGGCGGCCGTCCTGCTGGAACTGGCCGGACTGACGGTCCTGCTCAGCGGTGGCGCGGTCTGGGCCACGGTCCGGTTCGGGTCCGCCGCGCCCGCCACCGGCCTGGTCGTGGCAGCCGTCCTGGCCAAGCTGCTGCTGGTCGACCGGATCGTGCCGGACGGGACCGCACAGGCCCTGCTCGCCCTGCCGGCCGGCGCCCTGCTCACCGTACGGGCCCTCAGGGCCCTCGAACCCGGGCGGGCAGGCACCCGACTCGACCGGGGCACCGCCCCGTACAGCTCCGACGGGGAGACATGATGGGCGCACTGCTGTGGACCCTGCGGTACGAGGCGCTGATGGCCGCCCGCCGCAAGGTCGTCTGGGGCGCCGTGGTGCCCCTCGCCCTGCTGAGCCTGCTGCTGGCCGTGTCCTCGCCCGCCATCATCGGGCACGCCGACGCGACCGCGAGAACCGGCGCCGCCGCGGTGCTCGTCAACACCCTCTGCACGCTCGGCGTGGGCATCGCGCTCGCCGACCGGCTGCGCCGGGCCCTGGAGACGAGCGGCTTGCCCGAACTGCTCACCGCCACCCCGGCCGCGGCGACGGCCCGCACCGCCGGGACCCTCGCCGGTCCGCTGCTGACCGCGCTGGCCCCGGTCGCCGCGCTGTTCCTGCTGTACGCGGGAGCGGTCGCGGCCACCGACGGCTCCCCCGCGCCGCTCGGCTCGGCGGTCCTCGCGCTCCTGACCGCCGTCCTCCCGGCGGCGGCACTCGCCACGGCGCTCGGCGGGCTGCTCGGCCTGCTGATGCCGGTGGCCGTCGCACGGGCCGTCCTGGTCGTGATCTGGCTGTGGGCCTGCCACTTCCCGCCGTCGTTCTCACCGGTGCCCACGGTCACCGGCACCGTCCTGTCACCGCTCGGCGGCTATCCGCTCGTCGCCTGGGCGCATGCCCCGACCGTATGGGCGACGCGGGAGGGCAGCGGAGCCCTCCGCCCCGCCGTGAGCGACAGCACCGCGCTGCTGAACCTCGCCCTCGTCCTCGCGACGGCCCTGGCCTGCCACGCGCTCGGCCATCTCGTCGCCCGTATCCGACGACACGGAGCATCATGAACATCACCACGGAAAAGCTGACCAAGGTCTACCGTGGCGGGCGCCGTGCGCTGAACGCTGTCGACCTGCACGTCGACAGCGGTACCGTCGGCCTGCTGGGCGCCAACGGGGCCGGAAAGACAACCCTGTTACGCATCCTCACCGGCGTCCTGCGGCCCACCTCCGGCCGGGTCACGGTCGCCGGCCACGACCTGTCGACGACCGCCGGCCTCACCGCCGCCAAACGCGCCCTGGGCTACCTGCCGCAGGAGCTGTCCCTCTACCCCGATCTGACGGCACGCGAGTTCCTCGACTACATCGCGGTACTCAAAGGCATCCACGACAAGCGGGAACGCCGCCGCCAGGTAGCGGAGCGGCTCGCCGAAGTCGGCCTGGAGGACCGGGCGTCCGAGCGGCTCGCCGGACACTCCGGCGGCATGAGACGGCGTATCGGCATCGCGCAGGCCCTGCTGGGCAACCCGTCCGTACTGATCGTGGACGAGCCGACCACCGGACTCGACCCGCACGAACGGATGCGCTTCCGCACCCTGCTCGCCGGACTCGGCGGCGGTCGCACCGTCCTGCTCTCCACCCACATCCTCGACGACGTGGCCCAGACCTGCTCGGAGGTGGCCGTACTCGCCACCGGCCGGCTGGTCTTCCACGACACCACCGCCGCGCTGGTCAGCCAGGCCGCGGGCCACACGTACATCGTCCGGGCGGGCGGCCCGGGGGGCGGGCCGCCCCCCGGCGCACAGGTGGTCAGCGCGGTCAACACGGCCGGGGAGGCCGAGTACCGCATCGTCACCGCCGCGCCGGCGCCCGGCGCCCGCCCGGTCGAGCCGTCCCTGGAGGACGGCTACGCCGCACTGCTCGCCGCCGACAGCACGACCCGAGACAACCGCACGCTCCGAGGAGAAATGACCGACACATGATCGCGAAAGCCCGAAGCCGCACCACCGTCACCGCATCCGCACTCACCGGCCTGATCCTGCTGGCGCTCACCGCCTGCTCGGGCTCCGGTCGCAGCGACCCGGCCACCGGGGATCCGGTGCCGCTGCCCAGCCCGACCACCACGAAGCAGGCGATGAGCGAGAAGAACCTCGGCTACATGTGGCCGCTGAACGTCGATCACGGCACCGCCGAGTGCCGCGACAACGGCCAGGCTGTCTTCACCGTCCCCGACGGCACCACCTACGCGCTCAACGACCGTGCCCGAGAAGCGGGGTACGCGGACATCGATCCGGTGCGCGCCTCCGGCGACGGAGGCGGCAAGGTGAGTATCGGTGTCCTGCTCAGCCGAACCATGAAACTCTGCCGGCCCGCCTGACCAGCCGACCGGCACTCGGACAAGACCACCGCGACGACAAGACCACCGCACCGACAGACCGACGACCGCGACGAACAAGAGGGATCCACAACACACGGGGGAAGAACGCAGTGCACGAGTCCCAGCCTTTTCATGTATTGGTCCATGCCGGCCTCAGGAGTCACTTCGACTCGCCGGGTTCGGCGGACTCACCGTTCGAAACGCTCCGCCGCAGCCTCGACCACGTCGACTTCGTGGACGAAGGGGAACTGAACGCTCCAGGTGGGCTCAGCCTGCCGGTGCTGTTGCCGGTCAACAGCGAGTTCCAGGCCGAGGAACTGCGCACTCTGCGGGTACGGCACCCGCTGTCTCTGCTCATCGCCGTCACGAACGACCTCTCGGGCCACCACACCTACTACGCCATCCGCTCCGGCGCGAACTTCGTGTTCAACGTGGCCATCTCGGGCGAGAGCCAGATCGGCATGGTCCGCGCGCAACTGCGGGCCCATGCCATCACCCACGCCGACGTCCCGGCCACCGTCCCCGCCGACGCCAGGCGGGCCCCCGTACACGTCACCGACAGGAGGGTCACGCGTCCCGTGGCCCTCCCGGGACTGCAAGCGGCGGGAGCTTCGACGGCCCCGGATCTGCACCGGGCCGACCGGGAGCTGGTCCGCCAGCTCCGCACGTCCATGACGGTGTCGGAGATAGCACGCCGTCACTACTGTTCCGAGCGGTCCATGTACCGCCGCATCCGCAGGCTCTACGACGAACTCGGCGTCCGGGGCCGTGCCGAACTGATGTCCGTCGTCTCGGCACCGGCCGATACCGGCGACCGCGTCAGGTCGCAGGCCGGCTGAGCGGCCCGCCGCCACGGCGGGACCCGCCGAGACATGCCCTCCGGCCCTGACGCCGTCTCCGGCCCCGGGATGTCCCCGGGGCCGGAGGCGTCCCGGGGGCCGGAGGCGTCCCCGGGGGGCCGTTCAGCGCACGCCCGCATCCGCTGTCTCCAGCAGCCGGAAGAACCCGGCCTCCAGGTCACCGTCGTCGGCAAGCCCGGCCAGCGGACCCTCGTACTGTGTCCGCCCCGCCACCAGGACCTGCACCCGGTCACACACCTGTGCCACCTCCGCCAGCTGGTGGCTGGCGATCAGTACCGCCACGCCCTCACCGGCCAGCGACCGGATGATCCCGCGCATCTCCCGGATGCCCACGGGATCGAGCCCGTTGGTCGGCTCGTCGAGGATGATCAGCCGCGGTCGCGCCAGCAGCGCCACGGCGATGCCCAGCCGCCATCGCATCCCGAGGGAGTACGCGCCGACCTTGCGGTCACGCGCCCCGGTCATCCCCACCAGAGTGAGGGCCGGCTCGATCCACTCCTTCGGGACACAGCGCAGCGAGGCGTGCAGCCGCAGCGTCTCGTCGCCCGTCAGCGTCGGCCACAGACCGGGCACCTCGATCAGCGCGCCGACCCGCGCCAGCGCCTCTCGCCCGACCGGCCCGCCGAACAGCTCGATACCGCCCGACGTGGGCCGCTGCAGACCCAGCACCGTCTTCATCAGGGTCGTCTTGCCTGCGCCGTTCGGCCCGAGCAGGCCGTAGACCTCTCCCTGCGACACCGTGAGGTCCACGCCGTCGAGGGCACGGTGGGTGCCGTAGTGCTTGTGCAGCCGCCGGATGGACAGCGCGGGGGCAGCCGTCGTCGTCATGGTCAGATCTCCTTACGGCTCATGTGCGCGCTGCCGACGACCAGCAGGATCGCGGTCAGCACGAGGGCGAGGACGACGGCGAGCGGGATCGCCGACATGGCGGTCACAGGACTGCCGTCGGGCAACGGCACCCCGTTGGGCCCGATCCCGGCCAGCGGCAGCACCACCCGCATGGGCCAGGCGAACGGAACGGCGTACCAGAAGTCCTTGTCCGAGACGAGCGCCCCGCACAGCAGCCCCGCGACACCCACCCCAATACTCGGGCCCGTGCCCCACATCACCGCCACCAGCACGGCCAGGGCCGTCATCGACAGCCCCACCAGCCAGGGCAGATAGACCGCCGCGACCACCGTCCCCATCGCCCCGGGGAACTTTCCACTGATCATCGCGCCCAGCGACAGCATCACCAGCAGCACCGTGGAGGACACGAGACCGAGCACGCCGAGGGCGGCCACCTTGCCCATGAAGTACCGGCGGCGCGGTACGCCGTACGACAGCAGCAGCCGCCAGGCGTCCTGGTCGGCGCGGACCGTCAGCGCCGCGGCGAGCCCCGCCGTCATCGGCACCAGCACGCCCCAGAACTCCAGCGTCACATTGCGGAACACCTCGAAGGTCTGCCCGGCCTTCGCCTCGGAGGAGCCGAGCGCCCCGAGGAACAGCGGGACGGTGATGACGATCGGCGCGAGCAGGTGGTACCAGGGCACGAACCCCCGCTTGTTGCGGGCCAGTTCCGTGCCCACCACGGTCACCAGCGAGGGGTTGTCGCGCCGCCCCGCCAGGGGCCGGTGGGCCGTGTCGTACACCATGGGTCTCCTCCGGGGTCGTGGTCGCTACGACCAGTACGTAGCGGTGGAGGCCGCGTCGGTTCAGAGCTCGGTGCGGACCGTACGTCGTTGGCAGTCCGTGGCAGGTCCGCCGGTGTGGCAGTCCTGCGGCTGCCACCTGCCGACACGCTGCCAACCGGGCTGTCAGCCACTGCGTTCGGCGGGCGCGGGTGCGAGGGTCGGAGGCGCCGCGGCTGCGAAGAACGCACGTCCCGTGCTTCACCGAACCCAGGAGGACCCCGTGAAGAAGTTCCGTACCGCGCTGACCGTGGGGGCGATGACCCTCGCGCTCGGCGGCCTCATCGCGCCCGCCGCGACCGCCACGACCTTCCCCGACGCCGCTCCGCGGGGCGGCATCTCGATCCAGCGCACCTGGCACGCGACGGTCCAGTGCCAGATCGTTCGTATCAGTGACAACAACGTCGTCGGCTACGACCGCGCGGACGGCAGCGGCAATTCCAAGCAGGCCGCGATCAACGACGCCAAGCGCAACGTCCCCGTTCCGCCCAACCACTACAAGCGCCACTGCGACGCGAAGCGCGTCTGGTAGCGTCCAAAAAGGTCGTCCGAAAAGGGCGGGAGGCGTCCGATTCGCCCCCGCCCCTTTTTGTCCACTTTCTTTATTCACTTCGATGGGTGCCAGCAGGAAGGCCGGCGATGTCCGAAGAGCGAAGCATCTGGGAAGTGCGGCTGGGCGTCTACGCCACGCGGCAGCAGGCCGACGAGATCAAGGAGCAGATCACCAGAATCCTCTGCCCGGACCCCGACCACGCCCCGCCCTGTCCGGTCCCGTGGTCGGTCATGACGCTGCATGAGTCGGACCTGGACGAGGAGGACCCGTATCCGGAGCTGGTGGAGCAGGCGAGGATCGAGCAGCCGGGTGAGTAGGAACAGGCGCCGGCCCGCATAACCTCCCAGGTCATTTCCCGCGGCCCCGCGCACGCGAGGGTTTGCCTTGCCGACCGCCAAGGCTCGCCCCCAGGACACCGGTAGTCCCCGCTCGGGGCATCAGCATGTACAGGCCGAGGGGCCCCCGCTCCCGGGGTGAGTCGTGCGTGAGAGCGGCCTCTGGGCAGAGGCGTTCATACGGTTAGACTCACGCGCGACCGCACTGGGAAGACAGGGGAGGAAGCGGCGGATGGGGCAAGCGAGAAAGATAGTGCTGTACGCGGTCGCCGTCTTCGTGCTGTACACGATCATCACGTCGCCTGCCCGGGCCGCCGATCTTGTCCAGGTAGGGTTCGAGGGCATCTCCGGCGCCGCTCAGGGTGTGGGCGAGTTCATGTCCGAGCTCATCAACTGACCGACGCTCGGTTACGGACCGATCCGCGCCGGCGCTCCACTCCCCCGGTCCGCGTCCCCTCCCTCTTCTCCGCGTCCTCCAAGGAGTGCCCGTGATCCGCCACCTGGTCCTCTTCAAGCTCAATGAGGGTGTCTCGCGCGACGAGCCGCGTGTCGTCGCGGGGGTGAAGGCCTTCAAGGATCTCGGCGGGCAGGTGCCCGAGCTGGAGGTCTGGGAGTCCGCCTGGAACATCAGCGACCGCCCGATCGCCTATGACTTCGCCATCAACGCGGCCGTCGCCGATCACGAGGCACTCCAGCGCTATCTGGAGCACCCGGCGCACCAGGCGGGCGTCGCACAGTGGCGTGAATTCGCCACCTGGGTGATCGCCGACTACGAGTTCTGAGCCTCCCGCCTCCTCGCCCCACACCCATTCGGTGTGGGGCTTTTGGGTTTATTGCTCCATCTTGCCGTCAACACGGTTTTTTCAGGTGCTTGCACACAGTGGACATGTCTTGTGATGCTATGACCGCTTTTGACGGATGAGTTGACGTAGTCGACCGCAAAGGGGTGGCGTCACCGTGCCGGCCAGTACTACGCCTCAACTGCTGCCCCAGATCGAGACCGAGCCCCGCCCCACGTCGCAGAGCCGGGGTGCGGACACCAGAGCGCTGACCCAGGTCCTCTTCGCCGAGCTGAAGGGGCTTGAGCCGGGCAGCGAGGAACACACCCGGGTGCGTGGAGCGCTCATCGAGGCGAATCTGCCGCTGGTGCGCTATGCGGCGGCCCGGTTCCGCAGCCGCAACGAGCCCATGGAGGATGTCGTCCAGGTCGGCACGATCGGTCTGATCAACGCCATCGACCGATTCGACCCGGACCGCGGGGTGCAGTTCCCCACGTTCGCGATGCCGACCGTCGTCGGCGAGATCAAACGTTACTTTCGGGACAATGTGCGCACGGTTCATGTTCCGCGTCGGCTGCACGAGCTGTGGGTACAGGTCACCGGCGCGACCGAGGACCTGACGACGGCGCACGGCCGGTCCCCCACGACCGCCGAGATCGCCGAGCGGCTGAAGATCTCCGAGGACGAGGTACTGGCCTGCATCGAGGCGGGGCGCTCGTACCACGCGACCTCACTGGAGGCCGCCCAGGAAGGTGACGGACTGCCGGGCCTGCTGGACAGGCTCGGTTACGAGGACCCGGCGCTGGCCGGGGTCGAGCATCGCGATCTGGTGCGGCATCTGCTCGTACAACTGCCCGAGAGGGAACAGCGGATCCTGATGCTGCGGTACTACAACAACCTGACACAGTCCCAGATCAGTCAGGAATTGGGAGTTTCCCAGATGCATGTGTCAAGACTTCTGGCCAGAAGTTTTGCCCGACTTCGATCCGCAAATCGGATCGAGTCGTAACCCACAGGGGTAGACCCACTTCGACTCCCTTTCGCGGCCCGAAAAGCCCCACACCCCCTCTTTCCAGGGCGGATTCAGCACTAACTTGTCGACATGTCACTACAGCGTGTTGCCGACATGTGACATTCTGCTGGAACCGCGTTTGCCGCACTCCCGGCTCCGGTATTCAGGTGGAGGCTGCGTTCCACCGACGGGAGCGGCCGACGCGACCGTCCGCGACCTCAAGGGGGTGGCATGTCCGTAGAACAGGGCAGCTCGAAGGTGCTCACGCTCACAAAGAGCGCTCCCGCGCCCGATGCTCTCGACCACGTGGTCCAGCCGCGTGTGTCCCAGCCGGAAGCCATCGACACCCGCACTCTGTCCCGCTCCCTGTTCCTGCGGCTCGCCGTACTCGATCAGGACAGCCCGGAGCGCACCTACGTACGTGACACCCTCATCGAGCTGAATCTCCCGCTGGTGCGTTACGCGGCGGCCCGGTTCCGCAGCCGCAACGAGCCGATGGAGGACATCGTCCAGGTCGGCACGATCGGCCTGATCAAGGCGATCGACCGGTTCGACTGCGAACGCGGCGTGGAATTCCCGACGTTCGCGATGCCGACCGTCGTCGGCGAGATCAAACGGTTCTTCCGGGACACCTCATGGTCGGTGCGGGTGCCGCGCCGGCTCCAGGAGTTGCGGCTCGCGCTGACGAAGGCGAGCGACGAGCTGGCGCAGAAGCTGGACCGCTCGCCGACCGTTCCCGAACTCGCCGCCGTACTGGGCGTGTCGGAGGAGGACGTGGTCGACGGCCTCGCGGTCGGGAACGCGTACACCGCTTCCTCGCTGGACTCGCCCTCACCGGAGGACGACGGCGGGGAGGGCTCGCTCGCGGACCGGCTCGGCTACGAGGACATGGCGCTCGAAGGCGTCGAGTACCGCGAGTCGCTCAAGCCGCTCCTGGCCAAACTGCCGCCCCGCGAGCGCCAGATCATCATGCTCCGGTTCTTCGCGAACATGACCCAGTCGCAGATCGGCGAAGAGGTGGGCATCTCCCAGATGCATGTCTCGCGGCTGCTGACCCGTACGCTCGCGCAGCTGCGGGAAGGGCTGATCTCGGACTGAGGCCCGCGGACCCCGCCCCTCGCCCGTTCTCGGGCGATGTCGCGGGCGGGGTTCGGAACGACCGGACCGGACCAGGTCGGAGGACCGGGTTACGGAACGGGGTTACATCACCGAGTCGGGGGACCGGGTCAGGCGAAAGCCAGCCAGGCCACCACGGCCAGGACCACGACGGCCGCGACAACGCCGACGATCACTCCGACCTTCGGCCCGCTCTGCTGGGGCGGCGCCTGCCGACGCTGCGGCTCGCCGTCGTCGACGAACGCACGGAACATCTGGGTGCTGCCCGCGGGGTCGGGATTGCCCTCGGGGCCCTGCGGGGCATGGGGGTTGTGTGCCATACGCCAGGACCCTAGCGAACGTGCGAATCGCGTCCGACGCCGGGCCCGCCGCTGACTGATACGCCCCCGTACGCCCTCCCGGAACAACTCCCGCGACAGCCCCGCGACGGCCGCTCACCCCTCCTCGACGACTCCTCGACGACTCCCCGACAGCTCCCGCGCCGGGCATTGACCTCGACCATGCGAAGCCTTTTGGGTTCCTTTACTCCACTCAGCCCGTTTTCGTTTGCCTGCAGCAACCAACAGCTTCTATGGTTCTATGGTTGCCCCAAGCAACAAGATGTCGGGAGGGCCCATGGCCGCAGCACAGAGCCAGTACGCGGAACTGGCCCGACAGCTCAGTGCCATCGGCACCGTCAAACGGGGGCTGGCACGCGTCCTCCCCGCCGAGTGCCCGGCCGGCACCGCCGCCGTGCTGACCCTGCTCGACCGGCACGGCGAGATGCGGATGAGCCGCCTCGCCGAGCTGCTCGCTGTCGATATGTCGGTAACCAGCAGACATGTCGCCCACGCCGCCGAGCGTGGCTGGATCGAGCGGTCCCCGGACCCCGCGGACAAGCGCTCCCGCATCCTGCGGCTCACCCCGGCGGGCCTGGAGCTGATCAACGAGCTCGCCCGGCGGACGACCGAGATGTTCGCGCGGACGCTCGACGACTGGACCGACGACGAGGTCGGGCAGCTGGCTGCGATGTTGGAGCGGCTGCGCAACAGCTTCGGCGACTGCCGGGACTGGCGCTACCAAGACTCGTACACCCGTACACCCATGCGGCAAGAGACGTAAGACAAGGAATTCAATGGCAACGACCACACCAACGGGTGTGCGGGGCGTCCACGCCAAGCACGGGGGCGGCGCCGCCGCCCCCGCGACCGGCGCGCCGATGTCACACCGTCAGATAATGGAGGCGCTCTCCGGGCTGCTTCTGGGCATGTTCGTCGCGATCCTCTCGTCGACGATCGTCTCCAACGCCCTGCCGGAGATCATCTCCGACCTGGGCGGCGGACAGAGCGCCTACACCTGGGTGGTGACCGCGTCGCTGCTGGCGATGACGGCGACCACCCCGCTGTGGGGCAAGCTCTCCGACCTCTTCAGCAAGAAGCTCCTGGTTCAGATAGCCCTGATCATCTATGTCTCGGGCTCGATCGTGGCCGGTCTCTCGCAGAGCGCCGGGATGCTGATCGCCTGCCGGGTGGTCCAGGGCATCGGCGTCGGCGGTCTCTCCGCCCTCGCCCAGATAGTCATGGCCGCGATGATCGCGCCGCGCGAGCGCGGCCGGTACAGCGGCTACCTCGGCGCGACCTTCGCCGTCGCCACCGTCGGCGGCCCGCTGCTCGGCGGCGTCATCACCGACACCGCGTGGCTGGGCTGGCGCTGGTGCTTCTACGTCGGCGTCCCCTTCGCCGTCATCGCGCTGATCGTGCTCCAGAAGACCCTGAAGCTCCCGGTCGTCAAGCGCGAAGGCGTCAAGGTCGACTGGTTCGGAGCCTTCTTCATCAGCGCGGCCGTCTCACTGCTGCTGGTCTGGGTCACCTTCGCGGGCAACAAGTACGACTGGATCTCCTGGCAGACCTACGCGATGGTCGGCGGATCGGTGCTGCTCGGCGCCGCGTTCATCCTCGTCGAGTCCAAGGCGCGCGAGCCGATCATCCCGCTGCGGCTCTTCCGTAACCGCACGATCACCCTGGCCTCGCTGGCCTCGCTCTTCGTCGGTATCGCGATGTTCGCCGGCACGGTCTTCTTCAGCCAGTACTTCCAGCTGGCCCGCGACAAGTCGCCGACGATGTCCGGGGTCATGACCATCCCGATGATCGGTGGTCTGTTCATCTCCTCCACCGTCTCCGGCATGATCATCACCAAGACCGGACGCTGGAAGATCTGGCTGGTCAGCGGTGGTGTGCTGGTGACGGCCGGGCTCGGGCTGCTGGGCACCATCCGGTACGACACCCCGTACTGGCACATGGCGATCTACATGGCGCTGATGGGTCTCGGCGTCGGCATGATGATGCAGAACCTGGTCCTGTGCACACAGAACCAGGTCTCCCCGGAGGACCTCGGCGCCGCCAGCTCCACCGTCACCTTCTTCCGCTCACTGGGCGGCGCGGTCGGTGTCTCGGCGCTGGGCGCGGTGCTCGGAAACCGGGTCACGCAGTACGTCAAGGAGGGGCTGGCGGACCTCGGCCCGCAGGGCGCGGCCCTGGGTCACGGGGGCACCGGTGGCGGCGCCATCCCGAACCTGGACACGCTGCCCGCCCCGATGCGGACGGTCATGGAGGTGGCGTACGGCCATGGCGTCGGCGATGTCTTCCTCTACTCGGCACCGGCCGCGCTGGTCGCGCTGCTGCTGACGCTGTTCATCAAGGAGGTCGCGCTGAAGTCGCGGGCCGGCGGCGAGACGGCGGAGGCCACGGCTCCCGCCGTGACGAACGCTCCGACGGCGACGAGTGCGACGAGCGCGACGAGCGGCGCGATACCGGGGCCCTCCGGAACGACGCCGTCCCTGGCGGCGGTACCCGTGGCGGCATCGGCTTCTGGAGGGACCATGACAGCAGGATCGGCTGGATCCGCTGGATCGGCTGAATCGTCGTACGCGGCGGCACCCGCGCCCGGCACCGCCGTACAGGGTGTGGTGCTCGGTTCCGAGGGCACGCCGGTGCCCCGCGCCGCCGTCACCCTGATCTCCCTGGGGGGCCGGCAGCTGGCCCGCTCGGTCGCCCAGTCCGACGGCGGCTATCTCCTGGACGCGCCGGGCGCCGGCTCGTACGTACTGATCGCCTCAGCCGACGGCTTCCAGCCGCAGGCGTCCACGGTGGTCGTCGGGGACGGACCGGTCTCGTACGACATCCTGCTCTCCGGTACGAGCGGCCTCACCGGGGCCGTGCGCGCCGCGGACGGCGGCTATCCGATCGAGGGCGCGATGGTGATCGTGACCGATGTGCGCGGCGATGTGCTGGCCACCGGGAAGTCGTCCGAGCAGGGCGAGTTCGGCTTCAGTGAGCTGGTCCCCGGATATGTGACCGTCGCGGTGAACGCCGCGGGCTACCGTCCGCTGGCCCTGCCGGTGGAGATAGCCGGCCAGGGTGTCACACGTGTCGAGGCCGTCCTCCTCTCCGGCGCCCTGGTCCAGGGCACGGTCAGGGCGGGCGCGGCCCGCCGCCCGGCGCACGACGCCCGGGTGACGCTGGTCGACGCGGCCGGGAACGTGGTCGCGACGGCCACGACCGGGGAGGACGGGGCGTACGCCTTCGCCGACCTGGACTCGGGCGAGTACACGGTCATCGCGACCGGCTACCCGCCGGTGGCCGGCTCGCTGACGGTCACCGGCCGCGGGGTCGACGGCCACGACATCGAACTCGCTCACCCCGGCGAGTAATGGAAACCCCCCGGGTCGCGTGTCGCTTGTAGCGGGCGGCGCGTCGGTCGGGTGCGGAAACGGGCTCCGGTGGCGGGGGCGGCGGGCAGGGGACGGCCTGACCGCCCCCGGCCGGGGCCCGGCTCTTTATGAGACCGAGGGAGAGAGAAACGGGATGGGACTTCGCGGACAGGTACGGACGCGGGACGGCTGGGCCGTGCGGCACGCGGTCGTGACCATGACCAATATGAGCGGTACGCAGGTGCTGCGGGAGAGCGCCGACGAGAACGGCGCCGTACGGACCGACGCGGAGCTGGCACCGGGTCCGTACACCGTGGTCGTGACGGCCGTCGGCTACGCGCCCGTCGCCTCCACGGCGCTGGTCACGGCGAGCGGGCGGGCCGAGGTCGGCACGGTGGTCCTGGCCAGGCATGGCGGGGTCGAACTGCCGCCACCGGGCACCTGGAGCCTGGATCCGGCGCACTCGGCGGTGAGCGCGGTGGCGCAGCATCTGGGGATCTCCAGCGTGCGCGGGAGGTTCACGGAGTTCGGAGGCCGGATCGAGATCTCGGAGGGCGCGGGGACCACGGAGGGCGCGGGGACCACGGAGGGCGCGGGGACCACGGGGGGCGCGGGGACCATCGGGGGCGCGGGAGGCGCGTACAGGGTGGAGGCGTCGCGCGTCGACGCGGTCATCAGCGCGGCGAGCATCGACACCGGCAACGCGCTGCGGGACAAGCACCTCAAGTCGCCCGACTTCCTTGACGTGGAGCGCTTCCCTGAGATCACGTACAGCAGTACGGGGCTGACCCCGGCGGGCCCCGACCGCTGGACGGTGAACGGACTGCTGTCGCTGCACGGCGTCGTACGCGAGGTGGACCTGGACCTGAGCTACCTGGGCACCGGGCCGGATCCGTGGGGCGGGGTACGGGCCGCCTTCCGCGCGACCACGGAGCTGCACCGGGAGGACTTCGCCATGAACTACAACCAGGTGGTGCAGGCGGGGATCTCGATGATCGGGACGACGCTGCGGGTGGAGCTGGACATCCAGGCGGTACAGGGCGAGAGCCTGCCGGGCGCGTGATACCTGTGCGGCTCTCATGTGACGCCCAGGTGACTCCTGGGGACGGTGTGGCTCCGGCGAGGGGTGTGGTTCCCGGCGGGCGGGCTCCGAGGTCGTAGGCTGCGCGGCATGGCACCGAATATCGCAACGAACAAGGCCGTTGACCTCGCCGGGCTGCTGGAGTTCGTACGCCCCAGGCACCGCGCGATCCTGCTGACCACCCGTTCCGACGGCCGGCCGCAGGGTTCGCCGCTCGCCTGCGGGGTCGACGACTCGGGCCGGATCGTCGTCTCCACGTACCCCGAGCGCGCCAAGACGCGCAACGCCAAGCGGGACGAGCGGGTGAGCGTGATCGTCCTGTCGGACGACTGGAACGGTCCGTGGGTCCAGGTCGACGGTACGGCCGAAGTGATCGACTCCCCGGAGTCGGTCGAGCCACTGGTCGAGTACTACCGGAACATCGCGGGCGAGCACCCCGACTGGGACGAGTACCGGGAGGCGATGGTGAAGCAGGGGAAGTCCATTATCCGGATCACCCCGGAGCGCTGGAGTCCGCTTGCCACCGGCGGCTTCCCGGCCCGTCTCGTCTCGTAACCGGTCGGGGCGGGTTGGCCGGCCGGTGAATCGGTAGGAGCGGGTCGGCCGGCCCGTCGGCTGGGGCGGGCCGGCCGGCCCGTCCACGGCTCAGTCGCGGGGCCCGCCCCCGCTTGGCTCACGGGGCCCGTCCTGCGAACCGGCGCGGGGCCCGTCCTGCGTCCCGGCGCGGGGCCCCGCGGGGGACCAGTCGCGCGCCCGCATCGTCTCGATGCCCGCGATGAGGAGTTCGATCGCGAACGTGAAGTCGCGTTGGCGCATCTCCGCCACCGTATCGCCGCCACGCGCCTCAATCAGCTCGTCCGCGCCCTCGAACGACTCCTGGAACCGCGGCTGTTCGTTGATGGCGCCCATCGCCTGCTGGAAGTACTCGTCCTGGCTCACCCCGGCGTCGGCGCAGCGCTGTACGAAGTGGCCCTCGATCGTGCCGAATCCGTACACGAACTGGAAGACCGCCGCCAGCCCGCCCATCCGGCCGTGCGGCGCCAGGCCCGTACGGTCCATGACGGTCTGGACGGCCGTCGAGAAGGCCAGCGAGTGCGGGCCGATGTTCAGATACCGGCCGACGAGCGGCGAGACCCAGTGGTGCCTGACCAGCACCGTCCGGTAGCTGGTGGCCAGTTCGCGCAGCTGGTCGCGCCAGTCGGCGTCCTCGTCCGTCATATCGGGGACCTTGACCTCGCCGAAGACGGAGTCCAGGGCGAGTTCCAGGAGGTCGTCCTTGGTGTCGACGTACCAGTAGAGGGACATGGCGGTCACCCCCAGCTCGGCGGCCAGCCGTCGCATGGAGAACTTCGCCGGGCCCTCCGAGTCGAGCAGCCGTACCGAGACCGCCGTGATGCGGTCGCGGTCCAGGCCGGCGGGATGGTCCGAGTTCTCGCTTCTGCGACCGCGGCCCGCGGGTTTCCCCTCCAGCCAAACGCTGGTACGGGTTCGCCGCTTGGCACGATCGGCTTCCGGCACCATGGTTGAGCCTCCTCGGTTCCCACCGGCCGGGCTTCGGCCGGACTCCACTTCTCTGCCCGGCTCAGGCCCCGGCCGGCGCAGGCCTCCGCCGTCCGTCTCCGGGGACCGGGGCGACGACCGAGGCGACGATCGGGTGATCCGATGATCCGGAGCCCGGACGCCTGCCGCTCTTCCGATGCTATGCCGCCCCTGACACAGAGTCCGACGGGGAGCCGGACGACGAGGCCGACGAGGCCGACGCGGCTCGTGACGAGGCTGGTGACGCGGCTGATGGCGCGGCTGATGGCGAGCCCGGGGAGCCCGGAGATCCTGGAGATCCCTGCGAGGGGTCCGCGCGCTCGGCCCTGCGCAGCAGCAGCGCGGCCAGCAGACCGCCCGCCAGTACGGCCACGGCCCCGACCAGCTGGCTGGTCTCCAGACTCGACGCGAACGCCTCGGAGATGCTCAGCCGCTCCGCTTCCCCGTCCGCGGCAGCGAGCGCGGCGGGCAGTGAGGCGGCCCCCACCACCGCCGGGACGAGCGCGGCGAAGCGGGAGTTGAGCACGGCGCCCAGGACGGCGACGCCGAGACCGTTGCCGAACTCGGCGAGCGTGCCGTTGATACCCGCGCCGACCCCCGCCTTCTCCGGCGGGATCGCGCTCATGATGGCGTTCGCCATGGCCGGCATGGAGAGGGCGACACCCGCGCCCATCACGATCAGGCCGAGCAGCATCCCGCCGTAACCATGGGCGCCGAGTACCGCGATCGCGGCGAGCCCGGCGGACACCAGGACCATACCGAGCGCGATGGTGCCCGGCGTGCCGAGCTTCCGTACGGCCAGCGCGCCGACGCCCGCGAGATTCAGGACGATGACGCTGACCGCGAGCGGGGCCGTACGCAGACCGGCGTCCAACGGCCCGTAGCCCAGGACGAACTGGAGATGCTGGGTCAGCAGGAAGAGCGAACCGGTCATCCCGAAGGCGACCAGGATGGCTCCCGCCACCGCCCCGATGAAGCGCTGGTCACGGAAGAAGTGCATGTCGAGCATCGGATACGGGATGCGCAGCTCCCAGAGGACGAACAGGCCGAGAACGACCAGGCCGACGGAGGCCGGGAGCAGCACCTGTCCGGAGAGCCAGCCGTGGTCGGGCCCGGAGATGATCGCGTACACGACGGCCGTCATACCGATGGTGGAGAGCAGCGCGCCGAGCAGATCGGGGCGGTCGCCCTCCTTGCTCTTCGACTCCGGTACGAGCGCGGCGACGGCGATCACTCCGAGCACCGCGACCGGGATGTTGATCAAGAAGATCGCGCCCCACCAGAAGTGGTTGAGCATGGCCCCGCCGATCAGCGGACCGGCGGCGAAGCCGAGGGAGTTGACGATCGACCAGATGCCGATCGCCTTGACGCGCTCGGTGTCGTCGAACATCTGGACCACGACAGCGAGGGTCGTGGTGATCAGCAGCGCGCCCCCGACGCCCATTCCGGCGCGGGCGGCGATCAACTGACCGCTGGTCTGGGCGAGTCCGGCGGCCAGCGAGCCGATCCCGAACAGTACGAGGCCCACGATCAGCAGCTTCTTGCGGCCGTACCGGTCGGCGGCGTTGCCCGCGGTGAGCAGCAGGCCCGACTGGACCAGGGAGTAGGCGTTGATCATCCACTGGATGTCGGCGGTGGAGGCGTCCAGTTCGCGGGTGAGGGACGGGATCGCGACGCTGAGGACGGTGTTGTCGAGCAGCACGGTGAGCTGGGCGAGACAGATGACACCGAGGATCAGCCAGCGCTGCGGATGACGTGCGGGGGCGGTGTGGTGCTCGGCGGCTGTCGCCGTCATGGAGAACTCCTTGTACGGTGTACGGGAACCGTCGCCGTACACCGTACAAGGGTCTCCCTTACGCCGTATAGCGCCTGTTTCTCGCCAGTCGGATCCCGCCGTGAGTCGGGCCCTGCCGTGAGTCTCAGGCCCCTGTGGTTCAGGCCTCCTGAGTCAGGTCGTAGAGGGTCGCGCCGCCCACGGTGACCTTCTTGAAGGTGGATTCCACCCATGTGGAGATCCCGGAGTTCGAGCCCCCGAGGCCACCGCCCCGGCCGCCACCGCCACCGCCTGCACCACCGCCACCGCCACCGCCACCGCCGGCCTCACGCTCGTCGTCGCCGCCCGCCAGGAAGTAGTGGATCTTTCCGTCCGCGACGTACTGCTTGAACTGGTCGAGGGTCGGGGAAGGATCGCTGCCGTTGAAGCCGCCGATCGCCATGACGGGCTTCTCGGTGGCGAGTTGGTAGCTGGCCGCGTTCTGGGAGCCGATGGTCGCCGCGACCCAGGTGTAGTCGGAGGCGTCTTTCTTGAGCGCGGCCTCGGCTTCGGAGCTGACGGTCTGGCCGTTGAGGAGCCCGCCCATGCCGCCTCCGCCGCCCATACCGCCTCCGGCGCCCTCGGGCAGCGCGCCGTTCGGCGGCAGTTGGGGCCGGCCACCGCCGGCGGCCGGGGCTTGTCCCTGACCCTGCCCCTGTCCCTGTCCCTGACCCTGCCCCTGTCGCTGTGCCTGTCCCTGGCCTTGGCCCTGACCTTGCCCTTGAGCCTGGCCCGCTGCCCGCTGGCCGGGGAGCACCATCCCGGCCTCGGCCGCGCCACCGGCGGCCCTGGCCCCACCGCCGCCGCCGCCGAATCCGCCGGGGCCACCCCGCGCCGAGGCCGGTCCCGCCGTGATGATCGAGCCCCGGTACGCGGTGTTGACCGTGGTCAGCGTGTACGCGAGCGGCCCGGCCAGCGAGGCCGCGATCGCGAGCCCCGCCGCCGTGAGCGCGAGCGGCCGGCCGAGCCTGCTCACGACGAGCAGCCCAACGGCGGCCACCAGACCCCCGATCAAGACCGCCCAGCGCAGCCACGGCACATAGTCCGGGGTCCGGCCGAGCAGTACGTACGCCCACACCGCCGTCCCCGCCGCCGCGATCCCCAGCGTCGCCGACGCCAGGATCCCGGCGCGCTCCTCCCACAGGACGGTCACGCCCATGCCGATGACGGCCGCGATGTACGGCGCCAGTGCCACCGTGTAGTACTCGTGGAAGATGCCGGCCATGAAGCTGAAGACCGTGAGGGTCACCAGCAGCGAGCCGCCCCACACCAGGAACGCGGCACGGGCCGTGTCCGTACGCGCGCTCCGCCGGGTCACGACGAGTCCGACGACGAGCAGCAGCAGAGCGGCGGGGAGCAGCCAGGAGATCTGACCGCCGATGGACTCGCTGAACATCCGGCCGATTCCGGTCTCTCCGCCGCGCCCGCCCCGGCCGCCGCCTCCGCCGCCGACGCTTCCGGTCTCCTCGCCGTTGATCCGGCCGAGACCGTTGTAACCGAAGGTCAGTTCAAGGAAGGAGTTGGTCTGGGAGCCGCCCACGTACGGGCGCGAGGAAGCGGGCCACAGCTCCACGATCGCGACCCACCAGCCGCCGGAGACGACGAGCGCGAGACCGGCCAGGGCGAGCTGGCCGAGGCGACGCCGTACGGACGTGGGCGCGCACACCGCGTACACCAGCGCCAGCGCCGGCAGGATCAGAAAGCCCTGGAGCGTCTTGGTCAGGAACGCGAAGCCGATCGCGATACCCGCCCACACCAGCCACTTGGTCCTTCCGGCCTCCAGCGCGCGCAGCACGCAGTAGACGCTGGTGGTCATCAGCAGCGCGAGCAGCGCGTCCGGGTTGTTGAAGCGGAACATCATCACGGCGACGGGCGTCAGCGCCAGCACCACGGCCGCGGTCAGCCCGGCGACGGCGCTGAAGCGGCGGCGTACGGCGGCGTACAGCACCGCTACCGTGCCGAGCCCCATCAGCACCTCGGGCACCAGGATCTGCCATGACCCGAGCCCGAAGAGCCTTACGGACAGGGCCATCGGCCAGAGCGCGGCCGGGGGCTTGTCGACGGTGATGGAGTTCGCCGCGTCGGAGGAACCGAAGAAGAAGGCCTTCCAGCTCTCGCTGCCCGCCTGGACGGCGGCGGAGTAGAAGGAGTTGGCGTAGCCGGAAGCGCTCAGATTCCACAACTGGAGCAGCCCCGCGACCAGCAGGACGGCGAGCAGGGCCGGGCGTACCCAGGCGGCGTCCTCGGCCCTGCCCCGCCAGAGGCGGATGGCGCCGCCGGAGGCGCGATGGCGTTGGTGGTTCGCCATCGCCGGAGGGCCGTCGGGCTGAAGGGTCGTGGTCATCGTGCGGTCCTTGGGTCGAGGTCGGCAGTGTCGGAGGCGGAAGCAGGAGCGGGTTCGGGTGCGGGGACGGTGGCCGTGGCTGTGGCTGTGGCAGAGGCCGTAGCGGTGTCGCGGGCGGGGAAGTCGTCCGTACGGCGCTCGGGGAAGACCCAGGCCCGCAGGAGCAGGAAGCGCAGCACCGTCGCGGCGAGGTTGGCGGCGATCAGCACGGCCAGCTCCGTGGAGTGGGAGGGGGTGCCCGTGGCCGCGTCCAGGGCCGCCAGTGAACCGCTGGTCAGGGCGAGTCCGATGGCGAAGACGACCAGCCCCTGGGCCTGGTGACGTACGGCGCGCTCACGGCCCCGTACCCCGAAGGTGAGCCTCCGGTTGGCGGCCGTGTTGGCGATCGCGGAGACCAGCAGAGCCGCCGCGTTGGCGAGTTGTGGACTCGCCATTGATCGGAAGCCGGAGTACAGCAGAAGATAGAAGAGCGTGGACAGGGCGCCCACGAAGCAGAAGCCGACCAGTTGCCGGGCGAGTCCGCCGGGCACCCCACCGATCCGGCGGTCTCTCGGGTCATCCCCGAATGGCCTGGCCAGCCGGTCCAGAGGCAGCGCGCCCACCGCCAGTGCCCGCCCCACCCGCCAGACGCCCTTGAGATCCTCGGCCGCGGTCTTGACGATATGCACCGTGCTGTCGGGGTCGTCGATCCAGTCCACCGGGACTTCGTGGATACGCAGTCCGGCGCGTTCGGCGAGTACGAGCATCTCTGTGTCGAAGAACCACCCGGTGTCCTCGACCATCGGCAGCAGCCACTGGGCGACGTCACGCCGTATGGCCTTGAACCCACACTGCGCGTCGCTGAAGCGTGCGGAAAGAGAGGACTTGAGGATGAGGTTGTAGGCGCGCGAGATGAACTCGCGCTTGGGACCGCGTACGACCCGTGACGAACGGGACAGCCGCGACCCGATCGCCAGATCCGAGTGGCCCGAGATCAGCGGCGCCACGAGTGGGAGGAGTGCGTTGAGATCCGTGGACAGGTCCACGTCCATATAGGCGAGTACGGGTGCGTCGGAGTGCGACCACACGGTACGGAGCGCCCTGCCGCGGCCCTTCTGCTCCAGGCGGTACGCGCGTACCTCCGGAATCTCCGTGTCGAGCCGGGCCGCGACCTGGGGGGTCCGGTCGGTACTGGCGTTGTCGGCGATCGTGATGCGAAAGCTGTACGGGAAGGTGCGGGCGAGGTGTTCGTGCAGACGCCGCACACATGGTTCGAGGTCCTGCTCCTCGTTGTAGACGGGGATCGTCACGTCAAGTACGGGGGCATCGGTCACCTCGACCGGGAGATGCTCCCGCGCCGGGAGCGTGCCCCATGAAGTGTCGGTTCGCATGGCTCGACATTCGCGAGGCGCGCTGTCACGGCTGTGTGGTGAGGCTGTGCCCCGTCTGTGAGTCGCGGCCGGTCCCCCACAGGGGCCGCTGGGGCTGATGCTGCTGCCCGTGTGAGGGATGGGGCTGCCCCTGCCTGGGCGGGCAGGGCAGACGTACGGCGAACACGGTCCGGCCGGGGGCGCTCTGTACGGTGACGGTCCCGCCGTGCGCGGTGACGACCGCTTGGACGATCGCCAGGCCGAGGCCCGTGGAGCCGGCCGCACGGGAGCGTGACGCGTCACCGCGCGCGAAGCGTTCGAAGACATGCGGAAGCAGCTCGGGAGGGATGCCGGGGCCGTCGTCCTGCACTTCGAGGACGACGGAGGGGCCGCCGTCCGACAACGCTCCACCGCCCGACAACGCACTACCGCCCGACAACGCTCCGCCGTCCGGGAAGCCCTCGACCGGGAATCCATCGACGGAGGACCAGACGCCCGACGACCACACATCCCACGGTCCGCCGCCCCAGTACCCGCCGTCGCTCCTGCGGACGCGTGCGGTGACGGTGGTGCCGGGCGGGGTGTGGGTACGGGCGTTGGCGAGGAGATTGACGAGCACTTGATGGAGGCGGGAGGCGTCGCCGTACACCGTGGCGGAGGGCTCGTCCGGCTCGGGCAGTTCAAGGCGCCAGTGGTGGTCCTGTCCGGCGGCATGGGCGTCGCTCACCGCGTCAACGACCAGAGGGGAGAGATCAGTGCTCTCGTACGAGAGCGGGCGTCCGGCGTCGAGCCGCGCCAGCAGCAGCAGATCCTCGACCAGGCCGGTCATCCGTTCCGCCTCGGCCTCGATACGTCCGAGTGCGCGCCGGGTGTCGGGGCCGGTCTCCTCGCGCCCGCGCCGGGTCAGCTCGGCGTATCCCCGGATCGAGGCGAGGGGCGTACGGAGTTCATGGCCGGCGTCGGCGACGAACTGCCGTACGCGCGTCTCGCTCTCCTGTCTGGCCGCGAGCGCGGATCCGACATGCCCCAGCATGCGGTTGAGGGCCGCACCGACCTGTCCGACCTCGGTGCGTGGATCGGCCTCGGCGGCGGGGACCCGTACGAGCGGGGCCACCTCACCGCTGTGCAGCGGCAGTTCGGAGACCCGGGTGGCGGTCGTGGCCACGCGCCTGAGCGGTCGCAGCGCGACGCCGACGAGGGCGCTGCCCGCGATACCGGCGGCGATCAGCCCGGCGACGGTGACACAGACCTCGACGAGCACGAGGGTGTTGAGACTGTCCTGCACTTGGGCGGCCGGTATACCGACGAGGTAGGCGCCGTTGACGCCGTCGACGTACTGGATCCGGTAGTCGGCGCCGTCGGGCAGCGTGACGGTGTGGGCCGCGTCGTCGCGCGGTACGGCCGCGATCGCCGCCTTCTGCGCCTCGCTGAGCGGCGTTTCCGCGATCGGTGGCCACATGCTCTCGTTCTTCTGCAGGGCGCTGATCAGCCCCCGGCCGACGGAGCCGTCGGCCGCCAGCTCGACACCGACCGTACCCACGGGCGCGCCGCCGCCCGTAACGATCTTCAGCGGGTCCTTGTCCTTGCCCTCAGGGGTGGCGTCGGGCGGCCGGTCACTGTCGCCGGTGCCGTTTCCGGTGCCGTTTCCGGTGCCGTTTCCGGTGCCGCTCCCCGCGCCGTCCTCCGTCCCGCTCCCCGCGCCCTCAGTCGGCCCGGTCTGGCCGCTTTTCGCCGCCCTTCCCGGCGGCGGCCCCGCGGCCCGCTTGGCGATGGCCTGCACCTGCGTGTCCAACTGGTCGTACAGGTACGAGCGGTAGGCGATCGTCGTGACCGCCCCGATCACCGCCCCGACGATCGCGATCAGCGCGACCGCCGACACCACGAGCCGGGTCCGCAAGGACCAGCGCCGCTTCGTCCCGCCGCGCCGACGACCCTTCATCGCGGGGCGTCGCCCGGCTCACCGGGCTTGATCAGATAGCCGGCCCCGCGCCGGGTGTGGATCATCGGCGGACGTCCGGCGTCGATCTTCCGCCGCAGATAGGAGATATACAGCTCGACGACATTGGCCTGGCCGCCGAAGTCGTACGACCACACCCGGTCCAGGATCTGCGCCTTGCTCAGCACCCGGCGCGGATTACGCATCAGATAGCGCAGCAGCTCGAACTCGGTCGCGGTCAGATGGATGGACTGCCCGTCGCGGGTGACGTCATGGCTGTCCTCGTCGAGCGTCAGATCCCCGACGACCAGCAACGACTCGCTGCGCACGGCCGCCGCGCCGGACCGCCGGATCAGCCCGCGCAGCCGCGCCACGACCTCCTCCAGGCTGAACGGCTTGGTGACATAGTCGTCGCCGCCAGCGGTCAGTCCGGCGATCCGGTCCTCCACGGAGTCCTTCGCGGTGAGGAAGAGCACGGGCACCTGCGGCAGCTCGCGGCGCAGCCGCCCCAACACCGCCAGCCCGTCCATGTCGGGCAGCATCACGTCCAGTACGACCGCGTCGGGACGGAAGTCCCGCGCCGAACGCATGGCGCCCGCGCCGTCACCGGCGCTGCGCACCTCCCAGCCCTCGTACCGCAGGGCCATGGACAGCAGCTCGGTGAGCGAGGTCTCGTCGTCGACGACAAGCACACGGACGGGGCTCCCGTCCGGCCTGAGCATTTCGGTGCGCCCCCGGGGCGAGGTGATGGTCATGCTTTTCACCCTGGGGACGGCCTCTGAGACTGGCCTTGTCGCTTCCTGTGAAATCCCTGAGAAACGAATGCGGGCAAAGGCCCGGAGGCCAGACCCGGAGGCCAGGTCTGGAGAGGCCGGGCCCGGTGGCCGGGTCTAGAGGCCGCGGTCGGCGATCCCGAAGAGCCGGGCCCCGTTCTCGTAACAGACCGCCCGCAGCCACGCGTCCCCCAGCCCCAGCCGCTCCAGGGCCTCCAGCTGATGGACGTACGGATAGGGGATGTTCGGGAAGTCCGTACCCAGCAGAATCCGGTCCCCCAGATCCGCCAGCCGCGCCCTCGCCTCCCCGGGGAACGGCGCGAAGGCCTCGCTGAAGTCCGTGAACGCCATGGTCGTGTCCAGCCTGACCTCCGCGTACCGCTCGGCGAGGTCCAGGAAATCCACGTACTCCGGCATCCCGAGATGCGCGACGATCAGCCGAAGCCGGGGATGGCGCGCCAGCAGCCGGCCCACCGGCTCGGGCCCGGTGTACTTGCCGGGCGCCGGGCCCGAGCCGCAGTGCATCACCACCGGGACGGCGGCCTCGGCGAGCAGCCCCCAGACCCGGTCGAGCCGCTCGTCGTTCGGGTCGTACGCACCGACTTGGAGGTGCGACTTGAAGATCCGGGCGCCGCCGCCCCCCGAGCCGCCGCCGCCCCCCGAACCGCCGCCGTGCCCCGCGCCGCCCTCGACGGCCTCACGTACGTATGCCTCGACACCGTCCTCCGGGAAGAGCGTGGCCGTCCGCAGACAGTCCGGCGTACGTGCCGCGAACGCGGCGGCCCATCCGTTCAGCCACTCCGCCATCCCCGGCTTGTGCGGATAGAGCATCGAGGTGTACGCCCGCACGCCGAACGCGCGCAGCAAAGCGACGCGTTCGTCCTCCTCCTGCCGGTAGGTGATGGGCCACTCCCGCCCGATGAGCGGCCCGGCGGCGTCGAAGTACGCCCAGACCTTCTTGAGGACCCGCTCCGGCATGAAATGCGTATGTACGTCGATGAGGCCCGGGAGCCCTGTCCGCTCCCGGAACCGCCGTACGGCCTCGACTTCACCCTCGTGACGCTCTTCACCCTCGTGACCGCTCATGCCGGCCCACTCCCCCTTCAGAAGAGCCCGTCCTGTACCCCGCCGCTGTCCATGTCCCTGACCGGCACGGTGACCGCGCCTCCACCCGCGCCTCCACCCGCGCCTCCACCCGCGCCTTCGCCTCCGCCGTCGCCGCCCGCCGTCGCGGTCAGCTCCCACCCACTCATCAGCCGGGTGTCCAGGACAATCATCCCGCCGTCCGCGGTGGCAAGATGGAGATCGGGCCCGGCGGCCGCGACCAGCCGCCCCGTGACGCACCCGGCGTCCACCAGTTCCACCACCACGCCGGTGGCGGGCGCCAGCCCGGCCAGACCGAAGACCCCCGCGTGATCGACCGCCGCGAACTCCAGCCGCTCCAGGGACGACGGCCACCCCTCCAGCGCACCCGTCCGTACGTACAACCGCTCGATCTCGGCCACCCGCTCCGCCAGGACCGGCAGCGCGGCCCGCACGGCCCGCTTCCGCGCGTACGGGATACGGTCCGGCACCCCCAGCGCCCTGCGCAACAGCTCCTCGGTCCGCCGCGCGGCCATCAGCGGCCCGCGCCCGAGCCAGCTGAACGCGACCGCTCCCTGCTCCAGGAGGCGAGCGGATCCACGCTCCTCGGCGGTGATCCCGACCTTCACCATCCCGGGTCCGAACCACGCGAGATAGACGCGGTACGTCCGCGGATCATCGGCGATGGTGTCGGCGGCCACGGAGTGCGCCCGGTCCAGCCGCGCGCACTCGGCGCACTGCCCGCCCGTACCGCGCCCGGCGACCAGCGCCCCGAGGGGACACACGTTCCCCCGCGCCCCGACGCACATACGCGCCCCGACGGCACGGAACCCCAGGTCACGCCCGTACTCCAGAACGCTCTCCCGCCGGGCGCCACCCTCGCCCCGCCGCCACCCGAGCACGGGCGCGCCGTCGCTCCAGCGAAGCCCCTGGCACTTCCATCCGCTACCCAACCCACTCACCCACTCCCCTGCGACCCCCCACGCCACGGCTACCACTCGCGGCGGGAAAGTAACAAACGGTACGTTCAACCGAGCGGTCCGGAGGCGCCCGAGGACGTGGGCGATATGCCCTCGTGCTTCAGCGGTGGGCGATGTGGCCGGAGCTGACAACGGCGCGAACGTGTCGCTGGTCGATCAGATGGGAGACATCCGCGAGGGGGTCGGCGTCCAGGAGGACAGCATCGGCGACGCTTCCCACGGTGACAGTTCCCATCGTGGCCTCCTTGCCGACCTTTTCCGCCGCCCTGCTGGTGGCGGCTGCGATGACCGCGGAGTTCGGCACTCCGGCTTTGGCGAACAACTGCAGCTCACGCAGCAGCGCGCGGGCGGGCGTGGGCATGACCCTTGCGATATCACTACCAGCGACGATTTTGACGCCCGCTTCATGGAAGAGCGGCAGCGTACGCATCGCGTAATCGAATCGGATCCGGCACTCTTCCGCAGGATGCTTTGGAAAGGGTTGGCCATAGGTGGGACGTGCCATGATCTCTTTGGCGCCGTCCGGGGTGAGAATACCGTCGGTGATGAGCTGGTCCAGGTAGTCGGGGTACGCCCCGTAGGCCAGTTGTTCCCAGGTGGCGATGGTCGGGCAGTAAAGCGTTCCCGCATCAGCCATGATGCGGGCGAGCTCGTCGACTTCGCTCAGATCGCGGGGATCCCGCGGAATAGGAGAGTGTTCGATGCAGTCGGCGCCCGCCTCGACCGCCTCCCGCATGTCCGTGCCCGTCGCGATGTGCACCAGCACCTTCTTGCCTGCTTCGTGCGCGGCGGTGATGATCACCTCAAGGGCGGCCCGGGGAAGCCGCTGACCGCCTCCGGCTTTGCCGTCAAACATGCATTTGACAAAGTCGACCTCATCGAGCGGCAAGCCTTGAAGGTACCGGCGTGCGTCGTCGGCGCTGCCTACTTCCATAACCCCCGAGCGATTACCCAAGAGGCCGGTTACAGGCCAGCCATCAATACCAGTGAATACCGCCTCAGTGGTGAAGAGTGACGCTACGGCGGTGTCTGCCTTGCTCGCGTCGCGCAGCTCGGGACTCAGTTCCGGCATGCCCCCGAGATCACACACCGACGTAATGCCCTCTCCGAGATACCCGGCGAGTACGTCCTGTAGGTGGGCGAACCGCTCTGGTTCGGGGAGGGACACGCCATAGTCCCTCAGGTGAGTGTGGCTCTCCCACAGACCTGGCAGCAGGTAGCCGCCACGGCCGTCGAGTACCGGTTCTCCGGCCGGCGTCGACGAGATGCCGGCACTCGACGGGCGGATGTCCGCGAACCGTCCGTCCGCGATGATGACATCCATCCCAGCCCGCGGAACGCCGCCGGTGCCGTCGATGACGGTCACATCCTTGATGATCAAGATCCTGCCTCGATTCTGTCGTGCCCGGTGAACTGGCGGCGGAAAGCGGAGAAGCGGGATCGCTTCAGCCCACCTTCAGCCCGCTGAGAGGACTGGCGATGCGTGACGCTCGGCGACCACCCGACTGTGGTGTCGTCCGCAGCCGGCAACACCATCCGGCCAGATGGCGTGCGCTCCCACCGAGCCAGTTATATAGGAACCTATGCATCCACTATACATAGGTTCCTATACGATGTGCGGGTGATGCTTCCGACCCCGGCTTCGCCGCCCACTACGCTGATCAACACCGCCGCCCGCGTGCTGGCCAGGATCAACGACCGGCGCCTGCGACCGCTCGGGCTGGCCTTCGGGCAGATACCAGTACTGGCCGCCCTGGGACAGGGAGGCCCGCTGTCCCAGAAAGAGCTGGCCCGGCTGGCCCGGATCGAACAGCCGTCCATGGCACAGCTACTGGCTCGCATGGAGCGCGACGGACTCGTCGAACGCGCACCCGACCCGGACGACCGACGTGTCAGCCTGATCTCACTGACCGTCAAGGGACTGGCGAAACTGCCCCATGCCCATTCGGCACTCCTGGACACCAACAACCGGGCACTCGACGGATTCAGCACCCAGGAGATCGAGGTCCTGCAAGGCTTGCTGCGCAGATTCCTCGCGAACCTGGACGCCGAACTCACCGATCAACGATGACTCATCGGCGAGTCCGATTGCCGTGAGCTGACCGACGATGGAGGTCCACGCCGAGGCGAGCGAGGACGAGGTGAGGGCCGCGATCGGCACGCTGCCGGACGCGCTGGGCGGCACCGATTGATGGGGTTGCCGTACTTCGCTGCTGTACCAGCCAACGCGAGAGGCCCCGGACTTGTCGTCCGGGGCCTCTGGCCTGCTGTGCACTCGGCAGGATTCGAACCTGCAACCTTCTGATCCGTAGTCAGATGCTCTATCCGTTAAGCTACGAGTGCTCGGCGTTCCGGGCTTTTCTTCCCGGTCGGCGTTGCGGGAACAACATTACATGACCTGTGGCGCCAGGTGAAATCCATTCACCGGACCACGGCTGACCTGCGAAAACGCCTCAGAATCCGCCCCGGGGCGGCGTGTCGGCCGGGGCGCGGACGATCAATCGTGGGGGCGCTCACTCGTACGGGCCATCGCTCCTCGGAACGGTCGCCGGAACGTCGGCAGCCGGGCAGCCCGGAAGCCCGGAAGCCTGGAACGACCGAAGCCCCGGCTGTGGGGCCGGGGCTTCGGTGATCAACACGCGGAGGCGGAGGGATTTGAACCCTCGATGGGCTTTAAGACCCAAACCGCATTAGCAGTGCGGCGCCATAGACCGGACTAGGCGACGCCTCCAGCACACCCGCGCGGGCGCGGATGGTGCGTGCAGATGATGACACAGTCAGGTGGGGTGTCACCAATCGCTTCTCACGGTACTAGGCGGGTGGCCCACAGAGCAAAGCGCTTCCGGGTGCGCAACGCCGAGGCTTGACGCGCGTTAGACAGGGCGGGGCGTTGGCCCCGGATCCGTCACCGTCAGGAGCTCGCATGCCGCGTCGCCTCGTCCTCACCGCCGCCGCCTCCATCGCCGCGTCCGCCGCCGCACTGGGCGCCGTCGCGCCCGCCGCCTCCGCGGACGCCTCGGCCCGCGCCGACACCGGCACCTTCATCGAGTCCGCCGACTCCACGCTGACGCGGCTCGCGCCCGTACCGCTGCCCCTGGCCGAGGACGCCCGGGACGAGTTCACCGTCACCGTCGCGGACTCCGGTCTCCGGGGCGCCGACGGCACGTACCGCCTGAAGTGCCGGCCGGCCGGTGGGACGCATCTGCAGGCGCGGGCCGCGTGCGACCGGCTGGCGACGCTGGCGAGCGAGCAGAAGGATCCGTTCGCGCCGGTGCCGAAGGGCGCGCAGTGCACCATGCTGTACGGCGGTGACGCCAACGCCCGCGTCACCGGCACCTGGCAGGGGCGCGCCGTCGACGCCACGTTCAACCGGAAGAACGGGTGCGAGATCGCCCGCTGGCAGACGCTGGAGCCGGTACTGCCGAGCACCCGGGGATAGCCCCCCGCCCGGACCGTATGCCGCTCACGTTCGTACGTGGGCGTGCGGAGCGATGTAGCGATGTACGGACATCGCGGCCCCGGCCCTGCCGCTCGTCGGCTCGTACAGGCGTCTGCCCCGGTCCGGTCGAGGCGGACGCCCAGCCGGGCAGTACGTCCCACAATGAGGCAATCGCGAGGTGCGGGAGGCCACGTGAAAGGCCAGTGGCAAAAGCCATTCGCACACAACCCCTGCGAGAGCTCCCGCTCATCCGCCGTCGCGGCCACCTCCCCAGCCTTTAGACTCCCTTCCGTGACAGGCCGGAACCCGAGGGGCAAGATGGGTGCCGCGGTCCGCAAGGTGCAGTGGTTCAGGGAGGAAGCGTCGTCGTGAGCAGCAGGCCATCCCGAGGCGCTGCTCGCCTCGCGGCGATACTCGACGCACTCCCCGACGGCTTGGTGCTCGTCAACGCCAACGGCACGGTCGTCAACGCCAACACCATCGCGCTGGAGATGTTCGAGACCCCCGGCACCGCGCTGGTCGGCCGCGGGCTGCTCGATCTGCTGCCCGAGTTCGACTCCAAGCTGATCCCCGGTTCGATGCGCCGCCCCGAGACGGCGGACGCGCGCGGCCGTACGAAACCGACGCGGATGATCGCGCGGCGTACGGACGGCGGTGAGTTCCCGGCCGAGGTCACCAGCGCGAGCCTGGAGGACGGCCGGGACGCGTACAACGACTCGCACAGCTACACCGGCGACGAGCTGCTGATGCTGGTCGTCCGTGATCTCTCCGGCACCATGGACACCGAGGCCGAGCTGGCACGCTCGCAGCGGCAGACCGAGATGATCCTGCGGGCCGCGTCCGAGGGTGTCGTCGGTACGGACACCGAGGGCCGCGTCGTCCTCGTCAACCCCGCCGCCGCGCAGATCCTCGGCTTCCGCGCCAGCGATCTGGGCGGTCACCAGCTGCACCCGCTGATCCTGCACTCGCGCGCGGACGGCGAGCCCTTCCCGTACGAGGACTCACCGCTCGCGGACACGCTCAGGTCGGGCCGCAAGCACCGGGTGCGCGGGCAGGTGCTGTGGGCGAAGAACGGCAAGCAGGTGCCGGTCGATCTGACGACCGCGCCCGTACGGGACGGCGATCAGCTCGTCGGCGCCGTGATGACCTTCACCGACCGGCGTCCGTACGACGATCTCAGCAAGCAGCACGCGGCCGAGCTGGCGACAGCGGAGGAACGGCACGCCGCGGAGCTGACGGAGACGACGGAGCGCCTCACCACCGAGCTGACGGACACGACCACGCGCCTCCGTGCCGAGCTGGCGGAGACCACCGAGCGGCTACGCGCCGAGCTGGCCGAGGCGACCGAACGGCACGCGGCGGAGCTCGCGGACCGCAGCGACCGGTACGCGGCCGAGATCGAGGAGCTGACGGAGCGGTACGGCGAGACATCCGACCGGCACTCCCAGCTGACCGCCGTCCTCGGCGAGTCGCTGCGCGGGCCGCTGATCGAGCTGCGCGGCGAACTGACCACGCTCGCCGCCGACCCGGCCGGCCAGCTCTGGCCCGAGGCCAACCAGATCCTGCACCATCTGGCCGCGGGCTACTCCCGGATGACGACGCTCGTCGACAACGTCCTCGGGTATCAGCGGCTCGACGCGGGCACGGAACAGCTGATCAAGACGAACACCCTACTCGACGGGGTCGTGGCGGCCGGAGTGGAGGGCGCGGTCGAGCTGATCGGCCCCGGCCGGGCGCAGTTCGCGGTGCACGCCCCGCCGATCGAGGCCGAAGTGGACCCGGGCCGGCTGGCGACGGCGCTCGCGCATCTGATCGCCGATGTGGCCGGGGTCGACTCGACGGGCCGGGCCAGGCTGATGCCGGGCGGCGGCTACGTCGACTCGACGATCGTGGTGGCCGCGGCGCAGCGTAGCGATGTCGTACGGATCGAGGTGCGCGGGCCGTTCGCCGGGGGTGATCCGGTGCATGAGCCGATCGTGCGCGGAATCGTCCGGGCGCATGGCGGGGTGCTCCAGACGCACGACATGCCGGGTATGGGCGGCAGCGCTTATGTGCTGGAGCTGCCGCTCGGCGAGGGCGCGGGGACGGTCAGGCCGCCCGCCGGGATGCCGGGGTCCGCACAGCCCGCCCTGCCCGCGCAGCCCGCCCTGCCCGCGCAGGGCACGGGGACGGGTGCGGGCGCGGGGGCCGGCACGGGCGCGGGGGCGGGCACTTCGGGTGGCGGCAGGCGGCGCGCCCGGCGGTCGTCCACGGACGCGTTCCTGGCGCCCGCGACGGAGGACGTCGGCGAACCGACCGGCCGGCGCCGGGCGCGCGCGGCCGAGCCGACGGTTGAAGCGGGGGCCGGGACAGACGGGTCCGGGGTCGAGGCGGCCGCGTCCGGGGCCGGAACGGACGGGTCCGGGGCCGGGACGGAGGGCGCGGGTCCAGGAAGCCCGGGAGTCCACGGGAACCAGACGGGCCGGGGGAACCAGGAGGGCCGGGGGAGCCAGGGGGGCCAGCAGGACCTGATCCCCGCGCAGGACACCGGCCGCGGCAGCGGTACGGGCCGACGACGCGGCCGTCCGAGCCCCGCTGACGACGCCGCGGCAGCCGCGGGCACCGGACCGGGTGCCGCCGGACCGGGTACGGGCGGACCAGGTGTGGGCGGACCGGGTACGGGCGGACCGTACCCGGGGTCCGCTGTCGCGCTGCCGGCCGCCCCGGCCTCCGAGGGGTCGGTCGTGACGGCCGCCGAGGGAGCGCATCCGACCGGACGGGCGGCGCTCGGCCAGGCTGTCCCGCCGCAGGGTGTGCCCACGGACGCCGCCGGGACAGGGCGCAGGGCTCGGCACGGAGGCCAGGGTGGCCCGGGCGGACAGGGCGGACAGGGCGACCACGGTGGACGAGGTGGCCAGCCCGGACGCGGTGGCCAGGGCGGACAGGGGCAGCGGGCGCTTCCCGCGCTTCCGGCCGGTCCTATGACTCCCGCCGCTCCGATGGCACCCGCTGCCCCCGTACCCGCGACCGTTCCGCCGCCCGTGTCCCCGCCCGCTCCGGCCGGTGTCAGGGCGCCCGGCGCGCCCGACGCTCCTCCCGTTCCTGCCGCGCCGCCCGGCGCCGTTCCACGACCGGCACACGCACCCGCACCGGCGCCCGCACCCCCGGCCGCAGGCGCCCCGGCGCCCATGCCACTGCGTTCCGCTCAGCCGGCGCCACCGGCCGGGCGCCGTGCCCGGCGCGCGCTCGCCCCCGCGCAGGAGCGGCACATCCCCGTGCCCGCCGAGCCGGAGGGGGCGCGCAGCCCGTTCGCGCTGCCGCCCGCCGAGGCCGACCGCACGCCCGCGTCCGGCCCCGGTCATGGTCACAGCCCCGGTCCCGGCCCCGGTCGTGGTCCCGTTGCCCCGTCGGCGGCCGACAGCTCGATGCCGGGCCGCCATGACGCCGTACGGACGAATCCGGACGACGACCACACCCCGCCGCAGCCGCACCCGCTGCCGTCGGGACGCAGAGGTGCGTTCGCCGAGAGCGAGGACGCGCCGAACCCGAACGCCTGGGGAAGCCCCGAGCCGCCCCCGCCCGGCAGGTCCGCACAGGACCACGGTTACGGCCATGGCGCGGGCCCGGCGCCCCGGACCGGCCCGGCCTCCAACGGGCAGGGGATGCCGACGACTTCCGGCTTCGGCACGATGGCCGCGCCTCCGGGCTGGCCCGACGAACCCGCCGTGACCGACCCCGCGACCGGCGCGCCGGGCAACGCCCCGGACAACGCCACCGGCGGCGTGCCGGTCCCGCCGGCCGCCCATGCCTCCCCGGCGCCCGGGGAGGTGCCTGAGGACCCTTCCGCCCAGCCTCCGTCCTCGGCCCCGGCCGTCGCCGTACCGAATCCACGGCGCGGCGCCCATCAGCCGCTCCCGCCCGCGCAGCCCCTGCCCGAAGAGGCGCCGGTCTCGGCGGACTCCACACAGGGGCGGGCCTTCAGTGTGCGGACCCTCGGCCAGGGCGTCCCCTTCGCGCAGCAGCTCCCGCACCAGCAGGACCAGCCGCAGGCCCCCGGCCAGGCGTCGAACCAGGCCCCGGGGCAGCCGCAGTCCCTCGGCTCCGGCCGCCGCCGCAAGCTGGGCACCCCGCCCGACGGCACCGAGCGCCCCGATCCGACCGGTCCTGGCCCCCACGCGGGCTCCGGGCACGGCCCGCACCCCGCCGTCGGCGCGGGCGCGTCACCGGGCGGCTCGCGCCTGCCCCACGCTCACCTCGAAGGACGTTCGTACGCGATAGGCGCACCCGACGAGGGCGCCGAGGGCCCCGAGCCGCTGGACGGCCCTGGCGGCGCGGTCGAGGTGGCCAACCGGCCCCAGCCGCGGCCCGTCGACGACGAACTCCCCCCGGAGCCGCTCGACAACCCGCGCCGGCTGCTGGTCTGGCCCGCGCCGGACGTCTCCACCCAGCAGGCGCTGAGCGACCGCGGCTACCGCCCGGTGGTCGTTCACTCCCGCGAGGAGGTCGACGCGCAGATCGCCGCGTTCCCGGCGGCGCTGTTCGTCGACCCGCTGACCGGACCGATCACCCGTACCGCGCTCCAGTCGCTGCGCCAGGCGGCGGTCGCCGCCGAGGTCCCCGTCCTGGTGACGGCGGGTCTCGGGCAGGCGACCCGCGAAGCGGCGTACGGCGCCGATCCGGCCGTACTCCTCAAGGCCCTGGCCCCGCGCGACAGCGAACAGCACCCCCCGCGCGTCCTGTTGATCGAGGAGAACGAGGAGATCGCGCTCGCCCTGACGGAGACGCTCGAACGGCGCGGCATGCAGGTCGCGCGGGCGGCCACCGACAACGAAGCGGTCAACCTCGCCACCCAGATGCGGCCGAACCTGGTGGTCATGGACCTGATGCAGGTACGCCGCCGACGCGCCGGGATCATCGACTGGCTGCGGGCGAACGGCCAGTTGAACCGGACGCCGCTGGTGATCTACACCTCGGCCGGAATCGACCGGACGGAGCTGCCGCGGCTCGCCTCCGGGGAGACGGTGCTGTTCCTGGCGGAGCGCTCCACCAGCGACGAGGTGCAGTCCCGCATCGTGGACCTGCTCGCGAAGATCGGAACGAACTAGACGACCGGGATGGGCCCTGTCCGCCCGGACGGGGCCCGTCCGCCCGGACGGGCCCAGACCCGAGTGACGTCCAGCGGCCAGGGCTCAGATCCGAGTGAAGTCCAAGCGCACAGCGCCTAGACCCGAGTGACGTCCAACTCACCGTCCGCGTACTGCTTGCGGATCACCTTCTTGTCGAACTTCCCCACGCTCGTCTTCGGCACCGCGGCCACCACCGTCCACCGCTCCGGCAGCTGCCACTTCGCGATCTTCCCGGCGAGAAACTCCTTGAGTGACACGTAGTCGGCCGTCGCCCCGTCCTTGAGGACGACCGTCGCGAGCGGCCGCTCGCCCCACCGGTCGTCCGGTACGGCCACGACCGCCGCCTCCGCCACCTCCGGGTGGGCCATCAGCGCGTTCTCCAGCTCGACGCTGGAGATCCACTCGCCCCCTGACTTGATGACGTCCTTGGCGCGGTCGGTGAGCGTGAGATAGCCGTCCGGGCTGATCCTCCCCACGTCGCCGGTCTTGAGCCAGCCGTCCTCACTGAACTTGTCCGCGGGCTTGATCTGTTCACCGCCCGCGCCCCCGTAGTACGCCCCGGCGATCCAGGGACCTCGTACCTCCAGCTCGCCGGCCGACTCACCGTCCCACGGCAGAAGGTCGCCACCGGGTCCGGCCAGCCGGGCCTCGACACCGGCCGGGAAGCGGCCCTGGGTGATGCGGTACGGCCACTCCTCCTCGGCGGTGAGCCCGGCGGGCGGGTTGGACATCGTGCCGAGCGGCGAGGTCTCCGTCATGCCCCAGGCGTGGCAGAGCCGTACCCCGAGCTTGTCGTACGCCTCCATCAGCGAGGGCGGACAGGCCGCGCCGCCGATGGTGACGCGGGCCATCGAGGTCAGATCGCGCGGCCTGGCGGTGACCTCCGCCAGCAGCCCCTGCCAGATGGTGGGGACCGCGGCCGCGTGCGTCGGCTTCTCGCGCTCGATCATCTCGGCGAGCGGGCCCGGCTGGAGGAAGCGGTCGGGCATCAGCATGCTGACGCCGGTCATGAAGGTGGCGTGCGGCAGGCCCCAGGCGTTGACGTGGAACTGCGGGACGACGACCAGCGTGGTGTCCCGGTCCGTCAGCCCCATCGACTCGGACATGTTGACCTGCATGGAGTGCAGATAGATGGAGCGGTGGGAGTAGACGACGCCCTTGGGGTCACCGGTGGTGCCGGAGGTGTAGCACATCGCCGCGGCGGACCGCTCGTCCAGCTCGGGCCAGTCGAACGCGGTGGGGCGGCCGGCGATCAACTCGTCGTAGTCGTGCACCCGTACGGTCGCCCCGTCGAGCGGGGCGCGATCGCCGGGACCGGAGACGATGACGTGCTCGACGGTCGGCAGATGCGGGAGGAGTGGGGCGAGCAGCGGCAGCAGCGACCCGTTCGTGAGGATCACGCGGTCGGCCGCGTGCTGGACGATCCAGATCAACTGCTCGGCCGGGAGCCGGGGGTTGAGGGTGTGGAGGACCGCGCCCATCGAGGGGATCGCGAAGTACGCCTCGACATGCTCGGCGTTGTTCCACATGAGGGTGGCGACACGTTCGTCGCCGACGACACCGAGCTCGTCGCGCAGGGCGTTCGCGAGCCGCGTCGCGCGGGCGCCGATCTCGGCGAAGCTGCGGCGCTGTGGCTCGCTCTCCCCGGTCCAGGTCGTGACCTGCGACTTTCCATGGATGGTCATCCCGTGGTGCAGGATGCGGGTCACAGTCAGCGGTACGTCCTGCATGGTGCTCAGCACGGCGTCCTCCCGGTGGGCGCTTGCGCTACATGGCAGTTATGGGTTGCGGAGATTCTGCGCACGTACCGTGCGGTATGTCACTACCCGGGAGTAGAAACAGCGGTCGGAAGTCAAAGTCCAGGAAGTCGGGAGTCTCGGAAGTCGGGGGTCTCGGAAGTCGGGAGTCTCGGAAGTCGGGGGTCTCGGAAGTCGGGAGTCTCGGAAGTCGGGGGTCTCGGAAGTCGGGAGTCTCGGATGCACGTCCGGTGCGAGCCGGGCCGTCAGCGGACGGGCGAGAGCTCCGGGTCCTCGCGGAGCTTTCCGAGCGCGCGGGACACCGCGCTCTTGACCGTGCCGATCGAGACCCCGAGCACCTCGGCGGTCTGGGCCTCGCTGAGATCCTCGTAGTACCGCAGGACCACCATGGCCCGCTGACGGTCGGGAAGCCGCATGACCGCACGCCACATCGCGTCGTGCAGCACCTGCTGCTCGGCCGGATCGGGCTCCGGCTGACCGGCGGGCTCGGGCAGTTCCTCGCAGGCGAACTCGTCGACCTTGCGCTTGCGCCACTGCGAGGTCCGGGTGTTCAGCAGGGCGCGGCGGACATAACCGTCCAGTGCCCGATGGTCCTCGATCCGGTCCCAGGCGACATACGTCTTGGTGAGGGCCGTCTGAAGCAGGTCCTCCGCGTCGCACGGATTGGAGGTGAGCGAGCGCGCCGTACGCAGCAGTACGGGCCCCCGCGCCCGTACGTACGAGGAGAACGACGCGAAGGGCGGGTACGGCGAGAAGTGGGCGCTGTGGCCGGCGGCCGGCGGGTGACTCGGATACGACGAGTGCGCGGCCGGCTTGGCGGCTTGAGAGGCACTCGTGCAGACAGGCGTGGTCATGGCTCAACGCTAGGAGCGAGGCCCACCTCAGGGGATCGGCCCCAGGTCCCGAAGCCTTCTCCGCCTCAGGGAGTAGTGAGGGTGCCGGCTCCACCTCCTGTAGGTGGAGGAGCCGTCGGGGAGACCATCAGGGTCACCCCATGGGATGACGGATCCGGCACGGTTCGAGAGCGATCGGTCACGCGAAGTCCGTCGGTCGCGCACGACCGTCAGAACCGACAAGCACCAGCAGGCACGGGCAGGCACCGGCAGAGACCCCCGTACATGCCGGTACACGCCGGTACACGCCGGTGCGGCCGGTGCAGCCGGTGCAGCCGGTGCACGCGAAAAACGCCCTACGCGACGGCACCGGAGAACCGGTACCGCCGCGCAGAACGTATCTCACCCCTCAGTCACGCCCCCGTCGGGCCGCACTTCACCACCAGAGGTTGTTGAAGCTCACCGAGACGTTCTCGTTGGACTGGTCGATCGTCGTGAAGCCCGAGCCGATCACATTCGCGGTGTTGTTCTGATTGGACGCCCCCTCGCCGGTAGCTACCTGCTGGGTCGTCGTCGAGTTGCCGAGGTTGTGTCCGCCCACCCCACTGCCAGTGAGATTAGCCACGGTCGCGTTGGATCCACCACCGGAGAAGGCGCCGTTGTCGGCCTGCGCAACCCCGGTGAAAAGCGCGGCGGCGAGGGGCAGCGCGGCGACGACGGCGAAGGCACGGGCGGTACGGAAGCTTGCCATGACATTTCCTCCAGGAACCAGAAGTACGGCTTGTCCCGAAGCAGTTGGCCGACTGCCTCGGTCGTGGTGACGACGTCGCGACCTCAGAATTGCCCACCGAATCCCCCTCGAACCAGCCCGGAGAGCCTGATTCCCTCGCAAGCGTGAGGACATGTCGATAAACCCCTAATGCGCCCCCAAAGCCCGGAGCCACCCGCGCCAGGATCGCGCGACCCGAATCGCCATCCCTCCGCCACCAGGGAAGAAGCGTTTCTGCGTCCCTCTCACTCTGCCTCCTCGAACCACCCCCCTTCCCTTCTTCGAACGCTTGTACGAACATAGACCCATGGCCATCACCGCCCGGCACACCGCCACCCTGGCCCTCGCACACGCGCTGTCCGCCGCCGAGCGTGGGCTTCCCGTCTTCCCGCTGTCCCCCACCAAGCTCCCCGCGCTGCGCTCCCCGCACAGGGGTGAGCCCGAGCCGGTTCTCTGCCGCGGCGAATGCGGGCGTCCCGGCCACGGTGTCCATGACGCCACCACCGATCCCACCGGCGTGCGCTCCTTGTTCGCCGCCGCCCCGTGGGCAACCGGCTACGGCATCGCGTGCGGCCGGCCGCCGCACCATCTGATCGGCATAGACCTGGATGTCACCTCGGGACGGACAGGCCCCATGGGACAACGGACAGGACCGACGGGACCGACGGGACCGACGGGACCGACCTCAGCAACGGCGCCCGCCTCGAACCGCCTCCCGACCTGGGAACCGCCCCTCGGCTCAAGCTTCGACTCACCCCCCGACTCGGTGGCCGCGCTTCAGCAACTGGCACTCCAGCATCTGTTCACGCTCCCGGAGACCGTGGTGATCCTCACCCCCAGCGGTGGCCGCCACATCTGGCTCACAGGCCCGCCCGACGTCGTCGTACCGAACTCCGCGGGCCGGCTCGCCCCCGGCATCGACGTACGCGGGGCCGGCGGCTATCTCGTGGGCCCCGGCTCGGTCACGGCGCGCGGCGCCTACCGGCCGGCTCCCAGTACGGCCGACCTGGCGCCCGCACCCTGCCCCCGCGCCCTGCTGCGTCTGCTCACCACCCCGGTGTCCCCTCCGCGCTCGCAGCACCGCCGGCACGGCTCCGGCACAGACCGGGAACAGCCCGCGCGCGGCCACGGCCTGGTGCAGTTCGTACGCGCGGCGCACTCGGGCCAGCGCAACACCCGGCTGTTCTGGGCGGCCTGCCGCGCGTACGAACACGGTTTCGGCGAGACGCTGACGGAATCCCTCGTCGACGCCGCCGTACACACCGGCCTGACCGAACAGGAGGCCCGCGCGACGATCGCCTCGGCCGCCCGCCTCACCGCCGGCCCCTGACGCGACGGCACGCCCCAGGAACCAGGGCGTGCCACGTCCGCCCAGTACCCCTCACGACGTGGCGATCAGGTCCGCCACATCGCGCGCGTTCCACTGGCCGGCCGCACCTGGGCACGCCGCGAGATAGCGCGCGATGGTGTCCAGCCCCCAGGCGCCCGTCTCCAGCAGACCGGAACCCAGCGTCTTGACGTACGGCGCGGAAGGCGCGTTCCACTCCAGCTCGTTCACGCTCCACGGAGCGGTGAAGGTAAGCACCGGAATCCCGTCCATCGCCCCCGGACACACAAGCGTCTCGTACCGCCCGTCCCCGAGCACCGCCCGCCCGTCGCTCACCGCTTCCGTCAGATCGAGATCGTCCCCCGGCTCCCGGTACATCTCCTGTGCCGCGATATCCGAGAACTGCCCGACTGAGACAAGGTGCGCCCTGGCCAGCACCTTTCCTCTGACGCCGGGGTCGTAGAAGGCCCTCCCGCCTCCCCAGACGAGCGACTCGGTGGCGAAGTACAGGACGCCGTCGAGCTCCACCGGCACGGAGGCCCTCGGCGGACGCTTGTCCCTGCACCCCGGATACCCCTTGGCGGCGCCCGGCGGCCGTCCGCCGACGATGTAGCACGAAAGCCGCTCAAGTGATGTATTGGAACCGTAGGAGGTGTACCAGACCTGACTCGGCGGAGCACTGCCGCGCTCTCGCCTCTGTACGGCACGGGGGTTGATCACTGATCCACCGATCGCTGGTCACGGCTGCTTCTGCTGGTCACTCCCGTCGGGCAGGGCTGTCGGGCGCGGCTGTCGGGAGTGACCGTCGGGAGTGACCACTTCAGCGCGACGAACATCCATCCTCGCGGTAGCCGACGCTCAGCGGCAGCGACCAGTCGACGGCGGACCCGGCGGCGGCGGACCCGGCGGCGGCGGTCATGGCGGCGGTCATGGCGGCGGTCACGGCGGGCCGACGTGCTCGGATCGGGCTCAACCCACCTGCTTCACCTGGATCACCTTGTATTCCTTGCCGCCGATGATCTTCGTCGTCACGCCCACCTGCTCGAACTTGCCGCCGCGCGGGATGAGGACCTCCGACTCCTTCGGCCGGTAGCGGGACAAGGGGTCGATGTTGCGGCCGTTGTCCGTTGTGACTTCCAACACGACATTCTCGCCCTCCCGACCGTTGGCCTTCGCGTTTTCGGCGGCGCGGTCGGCCTTTGCCGGGTCGCTGGACGTGCTGAGGTACTCGGGCATCTCGACCTGTTCACCGTTGGCGAACCTCTTCATCAGCTCGTCCGGCATGAACGTACCCCGGTAGAACGTCCCCTCGACCGGCGGCAGGTGCTCCAGAGCACGGTCCATTTTCTCGATGAACTCCGGGACCCGCCCCGCACGGAGGCCGGAAATCGGCTGACCACGCAGGTACTTGTTCGCGTCCTCGGCCCACGGGCCGGTGTAGTCGGCGATGATGAGCGCGTCCTCGGCGGTGAGATCCTTTGTCAGCGGGTTCTCGTCGGCCTTCTTCTCGACCTCCTCCGACCACTTCTTCCTGTCGCCATTGCGGTACTTCGGGACATCGTCCAGCGCGGTCATCGGGTCGGGACGGTCGGAGCAACTCCCCCCATCCGGACCCGGCTCGGGCTCCGGCTCGGGTTCCGGCTCCGGGTCCGGGTCGCGCTCGGGCTCCGGCCTCGGCTCATCAGTGAGTCCAAGAGCGTGGGTGAGCCTGTTCTCCACGTCTTGGTACGTATCGACACCAGCGATGGCGGATCCGGACAGCGACTGCGCCATCGCCATCGCGGAGGCGCTTCCGGGGTCGGCTGCGAGGGTGACGCCACTGACGACAACACGAGTCCGGACCGCGGCCGAGGCGAGCGTATAGCGCCCATTGCCGGCTGCGCCGGTGGTCACTGGCCCGGAGAACGCGACCTTGGAACCGTTCAGGCAGTCGTTCTTATCGCTCTTATCGTCTTCGTCGTTGTCGTCTTCGTCGTTGTCATCGTTCTTGTCGTCGTTCTTGTCGTCGTTCTTGTCGTCGTTCTTGTCGTTCTTACCGCCGCTGCTCCCGCCGCTGCTCCCGCCGGTGCCACCACCGGTGCCTCCGCCGGAGTCAGACCCGCCGGTGCCCGTTTCCCTGCAGCTCTGCATGATGCCCCAGGGGGCCATCACCGGATTGCACTCAACACCACCACTCGACCCGCCACCGTCGGAACCTCCGTCGGACCCGCCGCCGTCAGAACCACCACCGTCCGAACCGCCGCCGTCGGAACCTCCGTCCGAACCGCCGCCGTCGGAACCTCCGTCCGAACCGCCGCCGTTCGAACCACCACCATCGGACCCGCCGCCGCTCGAACCGCCACCGTCCGAACCGCCGCCGTCCGTACCACCACCATTCGAACCGCCGCTGTCAGACCCACCGTCGGATCCACCGCCGTTGTTCCCACCACTGCCGTTCGAGCCACCACCGTTCGAACCGCCGCCATCAGATCCACCGCCGTCAGATCCACCATCGGATCCACCACCATCGGACCCACCACCATCGGAGCCACCTCCGTCGGACCCACCTCCGTCCGAACCACCACCGTCCGAGCCACCTCCGTCGGACCCACCGCCGTTCGATCCACCACCGTCCGAACCACCATCGGATCCACCATCGGCACCACCGTCCGAACCACCACTCGAACGGCCACCATCGGCACCGCCGCCGTCCGAACCGCCACCATCGGACCCACCACCGTCCGTACCACCACCATTCGAACCGCCGCCGTCAGACCCACCGTCGGATCCACCGCCGTTGTTCCCACCACTGCCGCTCGAACCGCCACCGTTCGAACCGCCGCCATCAGATCCACCGCCGTCAGATCCACCATCGGATCCACCACCATCGGACCCACCGCCGTTGTTCCCACCGCCGGAGCTACCACCGCTGTCGCCACCACCCGACGCACCGCCGCCGGAGTTACCACCACCGTTGTCACCACCACCCGACGCACCACCACCCGACGCACCGCCGGAGTCACCACCACCGGACGCACCACCGGAGTCACCACCACCGGACTCGCCACCACCGCCGGCGACCGTGTCGCTCTCGCAGTCCCCGCCAAGAATGTTGCAGACCGCCGTCTGAAGACCGTTCGCGACCTGAGTCCCCACACCACTGAGAACAAGCGTCCCGATGATCAGGGCGACCAGACCGATCATGCCTACATACTCGACCGTCCCCTGACCCCGGTTCCGACGCCACCCGATCATGTGCGGAATCGACGGAAACGCCTCCCGACGCAACCGCTCCCGCGTCCAACGCGGCCTCACAGCCCGCTGATCCGCAGGCAACTCGAACCAAGCCCGACTCGCACCCGCACAGACCAACGCCAGCAGAGCACCCGGCAACAGAAGCTGACTCAGCCCCCGCTCCGAACCCCCATACAGATTCACCACACTGCCGACCAGCAACCACGCCTGAAGCCCGACCAACGCGAACCAGACAACCTTCCCACCAGTCCACAAACGCCGCGCCAGGACCACCGCAGCAACCCCCGGCGCCACCGCATACAACGCCACCAGAGAAAGCATCGGCGTGATATGACGACCCAGCTCCAGCAACGAGTTCACCACGCCAACACCACCCAGCAGCGTCAGAGCGAACATCAGATAGAGCAGAACCCGGGCCACGACAAGGGATCTCGGCAACTCCCAACGGCGCGTGGGTATGCCGGCCTGGAACATCAAGCCTTGTGAGTCCGACACGGGAAACCCTTCCAGCGAACTGCTTAGGATGTCCGGCCCAGGCGTCCAGCCGTCGCGCGTATCCCGGCACAGTACGGAGACGCAAGACCCATCCCAAAGGGCCCACGGACCCATCTGAGGCCCAAACTCGGCGTGCGACGGCGGGCAGTACCAGAACAGCGGCCCGCAACGATCACCAGGCCTACACGCACCCGCACTACCTGTTCCTCGCGGCCTACACCTGGTGCATCTCGTCTGGGCGGGAGAACACTGTCATCAACCCCCGTGAAGCCCGCGCGCTCTACGCCCACCATTGGACCGGCTGGCCCCGAGCCTCTGTAGAGGTGCGGTTCTGATCTTGGCCACGGCAAATCAGCCACGATGGGGGTGCACCGAACGGGCATCCGTCAGGTGTGTTTGCAGCAACCCCGTGGCGGCCTCAGTCGCGCCTCTTCAAACCGTCGCGGCCGTACTTCCCTCCGGCCTGAGCATTGCTGACGATCTTCATGACGACTGCGCTCGACTGTGGCTTTGAGAACCAACTGGCCGTCGAGCCGAACGCCTCGACCACGACCGTGCTCCCTCTTAGATACTTGTAACCCAAGGTCGTACCGATCCTTCCGCACCTGGAGTCGCCCAGCTCGATGTGTTCCAGGAGCTGCGGAATTCTGGGGGACAGCGGGAGGGGGACGCACACTGACCCACAGTGACCCGCGGGCGAGAAACAGTGAGCCAGGCTCAACGCCGAAGGGGCACCTCCGAGCCGGAGACACCCCTTCTGACCAGCGCTTACGCTGACCTGCTGCGGTGGGTGTGGGATTTGAACCCACGGTGACATCGCTGCCACGACGGTTTTCAAGACCGTTCCCTTAGGCCGCTCGGGCAACCCACCTCGACCCCGCCCACCAGCGACGGAGCGGCTACAGCCTACCGGCCCCGGCTCCCCGGGGTGGCCTTTGGTCCGTCCATGGTCCGCAGGATCCGAAAAACGGCCCGCGCTGAGGGACCCAACCAGGATGCCACGCGCGATCAGCGTCACGCAGAGGCACCGTCGTCGTCGCGGCGAGCGGCGGGAAGGAGGAGATCCCCCTCCGGGTGATTCTCGCCGGTGACCTTCCCCTGAACTCCAAGGTCCACCCGAGCGGCCTCGTGGAACTGATTTATCTCCCTGAAGACGGCACGATTACGTTCGCGCCACTCCCCCAAGGTGCCCGTAGTCTTCCCACTCGCCTGCCAGTCGACGGCAAGGGCCACCACGTTCAACTCCTACGCGGCCTCAACCACCTCGTCACCGCCGAGCAGCATGATCTGTTCAAAGGCCCGACCGCGGAGACGGCCGGCCTCAGATTGCTCGGCGAGCATCTCGCTCCCCGTCTTGCCGCTCTCACGGATGCCTTCCTTGTGCTCGTAAAGCTTGCACAGCCAGGAAAACGCAGGTCCTCATGGTGTCGATGCAGCCGGCATAGACATCGAGCTTCCGGTCGTCCCACCGAGTCAGCAACTCCCGCTGATGCCTGCCGCGTTGGGCAGCGTCAGCGGGCGCCGAGGTCGCGAGCCAGCCGCTCTGTCTCCTGCTTGGTGAACGAGCCGGAGATGTCGATACGCCCGCCGCTGATGGCGCTGTACGCCGCGGGTGCGCTGAGCAGCCGGTCGCCGAGGATGATGGCCACCTGTTGCGGTGGCGGATTGCCGGCCACCTCCGCAGTGAGCGCGCTGAACCTTTTGCCGTCTTCGTCGTCGAAGGTGATGCTGACGAACCACCCCCTCTCGTTGTCGAAGCGAGAACGCGCGGCGACCAGCAGGTCGACGTCCAGCCGGGTGCCGTTCGTACTGACACTCGCGCAGTAGGAGCCGTCCTTGGACGTGTAGGAGTTCGGGCCTGGCGTGGGGCAGGCCCCCGGAGCGGTCTTGGTGATCGGGAGGAAAGTCAGACGCCCCGCAGGCGCGACCATGCCGGGCTCACTCGCGCCCCGATCCCACAGGAGGAAGACCACCCCTACCGCGCCCAGGGCCAGCAGGGCCGCGCCCCACAGCCATGCCGACCTTCTCCCACGGTGCGTGCGACGCGCCGGGCTGCCCGTCGCTGCGTCGGCTGCCGTACTGCCGCCGTCGCCCTCCTGTCGGGTAAGGACAGCGGTGGGCGGCGCCGCAAGGACGGACCGGGTCATCGCATCCGGGGCGACGCGCCGCTGGGCCTCCTCGGCCTCGTATGCCCTACGCTCCCGGTGCTGGTCGATGGCCTGGCCCCAGGATGGCGGCAACCAGTCCGCCACCCCGTGCGCGTCCGGACGTCGAAGCAACTCGACGGAGCACTGGTCAAGCAGCTGCCCAGGGACGGGCCGCGCCGCGGGGTCGAGTGCCAGGCAGGGACGTATCAGCGGATCGAGCTCCGCAGGCAGGCCGGTGAGATCCAGTTCGCCCTGCGCAACGCGTACCAGTTGCTCCAAGGCCGGCCCGGAGCCGCTGTCCCTGTACGGGGGGCGCCCGACGGCCAGGTAAAACAGCGTCGCGCCCAGCGAGTAGACGTCAGAGGCGGGGGTGCTGGTCTCGCCCCGCGCCTGCTCGGGCGCGGTGAACGCGATCGTTCCCAGCGCGGCGTGGGTTCGGGTCACGTCGGCAGCCTGGGAGATGCCGAAGTCGATCACTCGCGGCCCCTCCGCGGGCAGCAGGACGTTTGAGGGCTTCACGTCGCGGTGTACCAGGCCCGCGGAGTGCACGCTGATCAATGCCTCGGCCACGCCCGCCGCCACCCAGCGGACGGCGGAGGCGGGCAGCGGGCCACAGGTCTCAACCAGGTGCCGCAGGGAGGGTGCGGCGATGTACTCCGTGGCCATCCAGGGCAGCGGTGCCGCGGCGTCAGCGTCGACGATGCTGACCGTGTACGCGCCTTGTACCCGCCGCGCGAGGGACACTTCCCGGGCGAAGCGGCGACGGTCGGCATCGGCGACGCCGCCATCGGCGGCCTCGGACAGCAGCGTCTTGACGGCCAGGGTCCGCCCGCCCGGTGAGCGGGCCAGGTAGACGCACCCCATCCCGCCGCTCGCCAGCTCGGCCAGTACCGTGTACGGCCCGATGCGCTCGCCCGGCCGCACCCTCACGGCTCTCCCCTCCAGCATGCGTCCGCCCCCCAGCCGCTGTCCGCTCACCATCCCAACGTGCGTCACCGTAACGGCGATCGCCCACCGCTTGAAGTGGGTACAGCGATCGCGAGCCTGGCCGACGACAACAACACGGCCTCGGACGGTAACGCCTCACAGGAGAGCAGCATCGAGCAGATCCGTTTGGTCGGCCCGCCTGAGACCACGGAAACCGTGCAGGGCGAACTACGCGGCTTCCTTTCCCTCCTCGAACAGTGGGCAGAGCTCTATGTCGTTGCTTTCGCGCACGCCCTGAAGGCCAAGACGGGGCGAAGGGCTCATTCGGTGACCGGATAGTTCCACCGCAGGTACGAGAGCGCTCGCACCCTCGCCTCCACGACCGCCATGCGGGCATCGCGCTCCGCCGGGTCGGTGCGCGCGGCCTCTAACCCGCCTCGCCTCTGCGTACGCGTTTCGGAGGGCATCATGCTCAGGCTGCAAATAGCCTCATGCCCGTGACTGCCAGCCGCTTTGACGACGCCGCGCGCCCCTTGCTCTCGTAACCACACCGCCTTGAGGAATCGGACTGAACGTGGAGTTCAAAGAGGAGGCGCGGTCGGCCGACTCCCCCTGCCGCGATGGTCCTCCGGACACACCGGGAGGGAGAGCTCAGCTCTGATGAGGTCAGATCACGCTGAACGCTGGATGCGGGCCAGACGGTCAGCACGGCTGCGCCGTGACGGGGAAAGAACGTTCACCTCCACACCGGCCCCCGCGCCGGGCGTCACCTCCCACTCGCGAAGGGTGTCGGCGAACTTCCGTACCCGCTCGTCGTCCGGACCGGCGTCGATGTAGAAGAGCGACTCGTCCACCGTGCTGTCGTCACCGCCCCAGCGCACAAGGCCCCCGCAGTCGGCGAGGATGTCACGCAACACCAGTTCCTGTGCCGGGAAGAGCCCGCCCTTCGCGCTGGCACCCGGCCGGATCCGCACCGCGGTACCGGACGCGAGGTTCGACTCCGGAAGGTCCTTGCGGAGTCCCCCGATCTCCCGCCAGCCGGCCAGGTCGATTCGCTGGATCTGCTCGACCTCGTAATGGAAGCGCCGGACCACATGGATGAGGATCGCCTCCACGTCACCGATCCGGATGTCCACATTGAGTCCCGTACCGGCGACTGGGCGCGTCCACACCGTCGAGACGTGGTTCACCTCCTTCTCGATCGCCCACCCGTTCGCGGACGTGGGGCGCTTCTTCGGCTCCCCCTGCGGCTCACCGCTCGGCGCAGCCGAGGCCACACCCGGGACATAGGAGTTCACGGCTGCCACGGCACCGATCACCGCGGTGGTCGTCACCACCGTCCGCCTCGTTATTCCGTTCTGCATGTTGTCGGTTCCTCTCTCATAGAACGATCACGAGCACGAACGTCGGCAGCAGAGTCACCAAGGCGCTGGCCAGCCAGTACCAAGGAGAAGCCACAGCAACCCTGCGCCGCACGGGGCGGTTGGCCAGCCACCAGAGCAGGGTGAACCCGACCGTTACCGTCCCCCCGAACAGGAACCAAGGCAGCATGCCGTCGTTCTCCGTCGGCTCCCGCTGGGTCCAGCCGAGCGCGGCAAACGGCCAGTTCGCCGCGAAGTACCACAGCAGCCATACCGGAACCACAGCGGGAAGTCCCAGCAGCAGGTTCACGCCCACGGATGTCAACGACCATTTCCACATGCGCCCAGTATCGAAGTCCGTCGTGGCGGTCACTTGCTGCGGGAGAGCTGGTTGTAGTTCTCCAGGACGTTGTACAGACCGATCAGCTCGCGGCCGTACTTCTCGGCGTCTTCCGTGGTCCCGTTGTACCGGGCGAGCAGGGCCTGGGTGGCAGCCAGGCTGGTCGTCAGGTTCGGTCTGGCGGCCCCGATCTGGTACGCGTTGTAGAGCGTCAGGTAGGCCGCCGACCGGATGTTGTAGGTGGGCTCTTGAAGGTCGTCCCACACCGAGCGCAGATCAGCAGTGGTCAGCGGCGTACCGTTGATGATGCTCTGCCCGATGCAGTAGTTGCGGGCCTCGATGGCCACCCACGCGAAGATTTGGCCCCATCCAGTGCTGGAGTCATCAAGCAGCCCGTTCTTGACAGCTGTGTCCGCGGCAAAGTCCAAGGGGTTCAGCTTGCGCAGCTCCCAGAGCACCGGCGCCTGAATCAATGCCTTGCGGACCTTGAGCTGTCGGGCGAGCGACGTGAACAGCCAATCCGCGCTCAATACCAGGTCCAGTGCCCTGGTGGTGGAGATGCCGCCCAGGGTGGCCCAGTCCTTGTCTGTCCAGCCGTCGCCGCCGGTCTCCGGAACCCCGATGGACACCAGGTAGTTCCGGACGTCCGTCAGCATCGGGTCCCGGTACAGGGCCTTGTCCAGTTCGACGTCCAAGCCGTTGGTGTAGCCCCCGGGGAGAAACTCGGTCTGGCCGCTGTCACGACCGGAGGCGATGTTGTTGTCGATCTCGATCGCACCGCTGCCGGTGCCGACAGTGATGGTGGCGATCTGGTCGAACGACCAGTTCGTCGGCATCGGATAGCCGAGGTTCCCCGAGAAGCCGCTCGACATGTCCGACACGAAGCTCGCCGACGAGTAACCGGCGTCCGCGATGCGCTGGCACACGTTCCGCGGTCCGTAGATCCCCACGTGGTAGCCGGAGCTTTCGCCGACCGTACGCGCCACCGCTCGGAAGTGCGGGACGATGTACTGCGTGACCTCAGCGTCCATCGCGTCGTAGTCCACCGCGAAGTAGATGAGGGTGCCTGTCCTGAAACCGTGGTACTGAGCCCATTCGATCGCCTTGAACGCGTCGCTGGTGCCCTGGTTGGCGCTGAAGTAGTCCGCCGACCGGCTCGTCGTCTGGAAGATCGGGAAGCAGCTCAGCCCGTACTCTTTGATCGTGGCGAGCTCGCCGGGCTGGATCTGCTTCTCCGGCAGGCTCGTGCTCGACGGGTTGAAGAGGTACCGGCCTATGTGCTTGTAGCCGGCGTCCTTCAGCGCCTGCGCACGCGCTGGCGTGATCTTCGTGACGCCGTCGCACGCCGTGCCCCTGCGGGTCTGATCGCCGTACGAGACGAGCAGCGAGGCCCACGTCTGGAAGTCGCCGAGCCCGGTGACCGGGAGCATGATGAACGACTGGAAGCTCTCCACCCCGCTCTGCACCGTGGCGGTGAAACTCCCGAAGGGGACGTTCCGCTTGTTGAGGATCATCGCCGCGGTGAACAGCTGCGCCCATGTGCCGGTGGTGCCGACCGAGACCGTGTGGGACTTCAGGCCGGACTGAGTGCCGGGCCCGAACACACCGTTGGCGGTGCCGTCAGCCATCCCCAGCTCGTACTGGATCGCGTACAGCATTGACTTCGCGACATCGCGGGAGTGATGTCCGTCGCAGGGGATAACGTAGAAGTCCTTGCGGAGGATGTACCGGCCGTTCAGCCACTGCTGGATGGCGCGGATGGCGTCCGAGCCGCCGCTCACAGTGACGTAGGCGTCCATGTTGAACAGCCCCTTGACCACCTTTGGCCACAGGGAGCTGCCCGGGTAGGTGCCGTCCACGCCCATGTTCTGGTTCAGCTTCACCACTGCGGCCTTGACGCGGGAGTTGTACGTGCCGTCGATTTCACCGCCGTCGTAGCCCTTGCAATAGAGGGCGGATTGAAGGATGCGGCAGAAGTTCGCGGAGGGGACGGTCGTCTCGTCCAGCTTGCCGTACTTCGCCCCGATGGTCGACAGCGTGGTCGGGCCGAAGGAGTCGGACAGAGCTGTGATGCCCATCTCGTACTGGAGCGCGCGGGTCAGGGCGTACATCGTGGTCCACCCGGTGAGACCGTTCTCGTCCAGCTTGGATATGCCGAGCGTCGCGCCGTTGTTGTACGTCGTGTTCACGAATCTTTGGGCGCGAAGCACCATCTCGTCAGCCATGAGCTGTCTCCTGACATCTGGATACTAAGGAAGGTCCTGGCCATCGATCAGTGGCCGTGCGATAAGGAGGGCGGACCTGTTGCAGGCGGAGTGGCGGCGCGAGAACGTGAGCGGGCTGTTGGGTGAGCCGCTCCTCTCCGCTAGGGCTAACGACACAGTCCGGCGAATGCGTTCCCGGTTCGATGTGTGCCGTCGTTCCGTGAGCGGCAGGGCACGGGGTTCCGTCTTGCCGATGTGGAGCGTGGCGCCCGTTGTCGACCGGTGCAGCCGGTCCTCTGCGAAGAATCGCCCTCTTCTCCAGCAGCAACACGGCGATGCCGTGGGAGGTGAATCGATCGGTACCCCTGCTGGCCCCCGGTGCTCGTAGAACTGCACGGCGAGGAAGATCCCGGCCGGTACGTGGTCGGCGTAACCGCCGTAGGTATCGAGCTTCAGGTTGTCCCACCCGGTCACCAGCTCACGTTGATGCCGGCTGTGCTCCCTCACATAGTTGGTCAGGTGCGTCGTCAACGCGCCCAGCAACACCCCCGCGACGGGCAGGAGTTGCTTGCCGGTCCCCCACCGCTGGGCACGCTCGGGTAAGCCAAGGGAAGAACAACTCGCCTTATGGCTCCTGCGCGGTGGCCCCCGGCAGTTGGGTTCCACCCAGAACGGCCTTACTCAGATCCACACCTTCAAGGAAAGTACCGGTCAGGTCGACGGCACTCAGATTGGTCCGGGTGAGATTGGCGGCCGGCGCCCTGACGCTTGGATCCCCGCTCAGGTCTGCCGCATAGAGGATGGCGCCGGTCAGATTGGGCGTCCGCCAGGTTCACACCGGACAACTTCGCATAGCCGAGTTTCGTTTCCTCCTCGCCTTCACCGCTACTCAGATCAGCACCACTCATATCCGCCGAAGTGAACTCCGAATTAAGGAAGTTCCCCCCGACCATCGTGGCCTTCTTGAGATTGGATGAAAGGAAGGTTGAATTCTCGAAATCGCCCGCCGTAAGGTCGGCTTCCGTAAGATCGCCATCGTCGAACCAAACGTCTGCAAACCTCCCTCCGAAGAGAGTGGCACGCGTGAGGTCGGCTTTACGTAAATCAGCACCCTCGAAGTTCAGTTCGTCCAATTCCGCTCCGCCCAGGTTGGTGCGCCGTAGGTCTATGACCCCTTCACCCTCCACTCCAGTGGGGCGGGCCCCCAATACGGTCAAGGCTGCCTGAACATCTTCGGGCGGCCTCATATCACCCTTCACCTTCTTTACTCCTTCTGAAGGCTCCGACAAACGCGCACGATCGCGAATATAGGCGGAAAGGACGCTGACGATCGCCGGTTGCTCACGTGTTCAGGAGCTGAAGGTCTGACAGCGTCGCGGCAGGCGGCCAGGGCTTCAAGGCAAGCCAGATGTGGGGGTACTTGATTCACCCACAGAGCGAAATGAGCGGCACTTACCTTACGCAACCACCAGGATCCCAGAAGCAGTCCTGTCCCGAATCCGAACAGGACCGACGGAAGTCCAGACCACCAGAACACGTGCTGAGGGGAGCAATCTGTCAGGAACGCCCACGTGGCGCACTTCTCGACCCCTATGTATGTCCCGGACCCAAGCGTCGAGAACAGGACGTCACTGATAGTGGGCAGGAATTGGAACCCATTGTTGATGTGTGGCACGAGCAGCAGCCATGCCCATAAGAGAGAACCCAACAAAAACATCCCGCAAGGCACGCGGACGACCCACGTTCGGCGCCCCCATTCAAGTATGTGGAGTGCTCGATCCGCCTCGGCGAACCGTCGCCGAAACTCGTGCGGCGGCACCACGCTCGCAGCACCTTGATGGCGGCGCAGGGCGGTAGCCGCGCGCAGGGACTGATCGATCGCCTCCGTACGTGGCCTCACCAAGCGATACGGAGCCAGGGGTATCCGCCGCCCACTCCGCCGGTGTACGTCGTCGTATGCGGCGGAGCGAACCACCCAGCGCCATAAAGGGATCAGCACACCGAAAGCGAAGAGAACCCCTAAAAGCACTTGTACCGTATTTATCCAGGTAAGAAAGCCCACCGGTTTCTCCCTCCCTGTCGCTCCTTCTCCACACGCACAGAGCATGCATGCGGCAGCGCCTATACGTCACTGGCAACTGAGCTCAAGAACAGCCGACTTGGGCGCCGATGTCTCTATAAGGCCCAGCGGAAAGGCAGTCGTCGAGACGTGCCCGCGCCTGGTTCTCGTGGTCGGCAGCAGGACGCGTCCCAGTGCTACAGGGACCTCTCGTTGCCGCTTCCGGCGATACGCGGAGGGCGCGCCGCGCGTAGCCGTCCGGGGACTGCTGGACCCCCGCTCTGCGCCTACCGCTAGAGTGCGATGCTTGTTCGATTCGCCGGGGGGCGAAGGGGGAGGGGTTGTGAGCGCGCAACTGAGGGACGTCGCGGGTGAGTTGGCGGGGGTCTTGTGGCGGGAACACACCGTGTACCGGGAGCGGTCCGGCGGTGTGGTCATCCGGGGCGAGCATGTACGGCGCTGGATCAGCCTCGCTCCGGCGGGCGGCCGGGACGAGGTCCTCGTACGCGCGGGGCGCATCCTGGACGGCGGCACCACCGCTCCGGCGCGTTCGGAGGCCGTGGTCCCCCTCGCCGCCGGCACAAGTGTGCTCGCCGCGACCTGCCGTCGCCTGCTCGCCGAGACGGCGGCCGATGCGGCGCCGGCCGCGCCGGGACGGGCAGCGCCCGGACGTTCGAAGCGGTCCGGGAAGGCCGCCCGGCCCAAAAGCAGGGGGAAACACACCAGTTTCGCCTCATGGGTGATCCTCGCCTGCGTCGCGGGTGTGATCGCTCTGTACATCTACAGCACCGCGATGCGCGGCTAGCCAGTACTACTAGCGGCCGAAACCGGGGCCGTGGCCGGTGCCGAGGCCGGGGCCGAGGCCGAGGCCGAGGCCGACGGCGCACGTCACGTGTAGTAGGTGTCGAACGTTCCGATCCACGACGCCGCCAACGGCAGGACGCACACCTGCACGCCGACCGTGGTCCAGCACCGGCACAGGGCCGCGATCCCGGAGGTCCACCACGCCACCGTGCGCAGTGCGCTCACCACTCCGGCCTGATAGCCCTGCCCAGAGGGATCCGTCATGCCGGGGTACCCCATCCAGTCCTCCGTGAAGACGCCGTCCGACCCGAACACGATGGCCGCCGACACGAGCCACAGATCGACCAGGAGGGCCGACATGGCGAGCACCACGTCGAGACGCAGGTACGCGGGTGTCGGCACCAGCAGCCGTACCGCCGGGTGCCCCTGGCGCCGTACCCAGTGCCGCGGCCAGATACGTACCAGTACGACGAGGGCGTACACCAGCGCAGCGCCGGCCGCCGCCCACCCGACCAGGAAGGCGAACCCGAAGAAGAACATCCCGAAGCCCATGCCGGGCCAGATGCCGCACCGTGTCGAATGGTTCCCTCCGCATCGAGGGCCCCGTCCCCCCTCGCCACCGCGACAGGCCGACAGGTCAACACAGTTCGGTGCCGGCCGAGGCGTGGCGCCCCCCTGAACCCCACCGTCACAAACCTGTGGTCGCGGCCTCCAGCGGCCCGTAGCATCCGCCCGTGACTGAGGAAGCGATGGAAGAGCCGGCGGCGGAGACGATCCGGGAGCGGTGCTGGCGGGGAACGAAAGTCGGCTTCACACCTCTCGACGTCGATGACGCCGAGTTGATGCACCGGTGGCGGTCCGACCCGATAGCCGCGCACGAGATCGGTATCTGGCCCCAGCCTCTGTCCGGGCTCCGCGAACGCATAGAGCGCCACGTCGCCGACCAGGACCGCGACGACTTTGTCGTACTGCTCCCCGACGGTACGCCGATCGGCCACATCGCCCTCATGGACCAGGACATGGTCGACGGCACCGCCGACGTCTACCTTCTGATGGACCCGCGGCACCGCGGACAGGGGTACGGCGCGGACGCCCTCGACGCGCTGGTCGATCTGGCTTTCGGTGAACTACCGATGCACCGCGTGCAAGCGGTCACCCACACGGACAACGCCGCCGCGCTCGCCACCCTGGAAAGGTCGGGCTTCGCCCAGGAAGGCGTACGCCGCTCAGCATGTCTGCATCGGGGACGCCGTTACGACCTCGCGGTCCTGTCCTTGCTCCGCTCGGAGTGGGAGTCGCTGGCACGCCCCAGGTCCTGGGACCTCTGACCGAGGGCGGGACCGCGCCGACGCACGGCAGCACTCACGTGGCAGCCGCCGTCCGCGCGCAGGTGGAGCTCGCCGGTGAACGTACCGACGTGGACTGCTTCCAGCACTTCGACCGGAGCGCCGGTGGCGGGTGTGGCCCGTGCGGCCTCGTCGGCCGTTGCCCCTCATTACCTCGGTGGTAATCGACGTTCTGTGGGCCGTGCGGAAATCTGGACGAGTCGCAGCACCCGAGCATCCCAACCCCCTTCGCTTTCAAGGAGGTCACCGCCCCATGACCACGACCGAACCTCGTTCCTCGCCCCGTTCCCAGCAGGACGCACACCTCTGGCTGCGCCGCTTCCTCGCCCTCGACGCCGGGACCACGTTGATCAACGGTGTCGCCTACCTGGTGGCCTCCGAGCCGCTGGGGCGGCTGCTCGGGGTGGGCAGCGGACTGCTGTTCGGCCTCGGTGCCTTCCTGACCGCGTTCGCGGCGCTGGTGGGTTACCTGGCCGGGCGGCCGAAGCCGTCTGTACCGGCCGTGCTGGCGGTGGTCGAGGCCAACGCCGTCTGGGCGGTGCTCAGCATCGTCGCCCTGACGCTGTGGCTCGACGGGCCCAGCACCGCCGGCCAGGTCTGGATTCCGCTGCAGGCGGTCACGGTCGGCGGCTTCGCCGCCCTCCAGTACACCGCTCTGCGCCGCTCCCGGAGCTGACCCGATCGCATCGTGCGTCCCCGACGTCACGAGCTATGGCGGAGACCGCCTTGGCAATACTCCCGACGTCCATGACTTCGTACGCACAGTCGCACTGACTCGTCGCAACAGCTTGTCGCAACGGCTCGTCGCAACAGCTCGTCGCAGGGAAGCGGCAAGGAACCGGCAGGAAACCGGCAGGACTTGAACCGGCCAACCGACTCCTCATAGGTTTGGTTCATGGGACTCTTCGACAAGCTGACCGGAACCAAGCGTCCCGCCGACGGTGTCGCCCCGCGATCCGCCGCTGAGGTTCACGCGGCTGTGCTTGGCCTCAACCGTCCTGACGTCCCGTACGTGATCCGGGACGGCCGCGAGGAGGGCGCCGATCTGGTGGCCGAGTGGCGCATCCTGGATCCGGCCTGGCAGACCTTCTTCGTCCGCACACAGGTGAGCCGGGTGTTCCAGGTCCGTATGCGCCTGGTCCCGGAGAAGAACGAAGTCCGCTCTCTCGACCAGCAGTACGACGTCACGTGGGTCGGCGACACCCCCAGGCTGGCCATCGCGGCCGATGCCCAACGCGGCCAGGTGCAGACGGTCTCGAAGCGCTGGACGCTCGGCGGGGATGAGGACAGCGGCCTCAAAGCTCCCGAGACGTTCAGCTTCGACAGCTCCGACCTGAAGGACCCCCTGCAGGACACCGTCCTGGGCGCGGGGTGGACCTGGCGTGGAGTCGTCACCGGCAAGCTGTGAGGTTGGCGAGCCCCTGACTCGCCGGCCTCGGCAGGCGCCCGCCGGCACGCACGGAGGTCGGCGGCTGAGCGTGTCCCGCGCTCAGCCGCCGACCTCCGTGCCGCCGACCTCCGGCTTCCCGACCTCCGGCTTCCCGACCTCCGACCCCCGTCCAAGGGGCCGGTGACGCGTACGAGCCCGCCCGTCAGTTCTCGCCCTCGCGCTGGCCCAGAGTGACCTCGGTCGTGGACTCCTTGCCGTCGCGCTTGTAGGTCAGGGTGACCTTGTCGCCGGGACGGTGGGTCCAGATCTGGCCGATGAGGGTGGGGCCGCTGTCGATCGGCGTGCCGTTGAACTTGGTGATGATGTCCCCGGCCTTCAGACCCGCCTTCGCGGCCGGACCGTTCGCGACGACCGCGGGGCTGCCGCCCTCGTTGGCCGAGATCGCGGCGCCTTCGCCGCCCTCGGCCATCGAGACCGTGGCACCGATCACGGGGTAGACCGGCTTGCCCGTCTTGATGAGCTGATCGGCGACGTTCTTCGCCTGGTTGATCGGGATGGCGAAGCCCAGCCCGATGGAGCCCGCCTGGGACTGCCCCAGGCCGCCGCTGCCCGCCGACTGGATGGCCGAGTTGATACCGATGACCGCGCCCCGCGAATCCAGCAGCGGGCCACCGGAGTTGCCCGGGTTGATGGAGGCGTCGGTCTGGAGGGCGCTCATGTACGAGTTGCTGGCCCCGGAACCGTCACCCGAGGCGACCGGGCGGTTCTTGGCACTGATGATGCCGGTGGTGACCGTGTTGGACAGGCCGAACGGAGCGCCGATCGCGATCGTCGAGTCCCCGACCGCGACCTGCTCCGAGTTGGCGAGCGGGAGCGGAGTCAGACCGGAGGGCGCCTCCTTCAGCTTCACCACCGCCACGTCGTAGCCCTGGGCGCGGCCGACGACCTCGGCGTCGTACTTCTTGCCGTTGGAGAAGGTCGCCGTGAGGTCACCTCCGTTCGCCGCGGAGGCCACCACGTGGTTGTTGGTGAGGATGTGGCCCTCCTTGTCGTAGACGAAGCCGGTGCCCGTCCCGCCCTCGCCGTTCCCCTGTGCCTCGATGGTGACCACGCTCGGCAGCGACTTGGCGGCCACCGAGGCGACCGTACCGGCGTCACGCTTGACCTCCTTCGGGGCGTCCGCCGCGGAGACCGTCGTCGAACCGATCGAGCCGTCGTCGTTGCGCTCGGCCGCCCAGTAACCGATTCCGCCGCCCACCCCGCCCGCGATCAGCGCGGCCACGAGCACGCCGGTGATCAGCGCGCTCTGGCGCTTGCGCGGCGGTCGCGGCTCGTGTTCCGGCACCGGCGCGCCCCAGGCCGGAGCGCCGTTGCCCGCTCCGCCGTACGAGGGAAACTCGGGCGGCGGCGGAGGCCAGCCCGCGTCGGCCGCACGCGGCGGCGCGGCGGCGTGCTCCGGCACCGAACCGGGCTGCGTCGGAGCCGAAACCGGAGCCGGGGTCGGCGACTGCGACTGCGACTGCGGGGAGGGGTACTGGGGGGCGGGCTCGCGGAAATGGCCCGGCTGGTCGCCCGTCGGCGCCGCCGGATCATGCGCCGCCGGATCATGCGCCTTCGGCTCATGCGCGGCCCCGCGCGGAGCGGACGCGGGCGTGCCCTCGGGAGCGGCATCCGGCACGGGAGGTACGGACGGGTCGGCTGGGACCGCGTTGCCCTCGTTCTCAGTGCTCACAGCTCTTTCTCCTCGGTTCCACGTCGTCTTCGGCAAGAGTCCGCTGTGCAAGTGTCCGCGGTCAGCTTTTCCCACAGCACGTCAGGCCACTGTAAGCAGGACCTGTGCATCTGTCCGCCATCCTTTACTCCGGACAAAACGCTCGCACCCGGACCGACCTGCCGTGAGACACCAGCCGTTCACTCGTCTACCCCCTCACGATGACACCATGACGCGGTGACTCAAGCACGCCAGCACAGCATCCAGGTCGTCGCCCACCGCGGAGCCTCGGAGGACGCCCCCGAGCACACCCTGGCGGCGTACACGAAGGCCATCGAGGACGGCGCGGACGCACTTGAGTGCGATGTACGGCTCACCGCCGACGGTCATCTCGTCTGCGTCCACGACCGCCGGGTGAACCGCACCTCCAACGGCCGCGGCGCCGTCTCCGCCCTGGAACTCGCCGATCTCGCGACCCTCGACTTCGGCTCCTGGAAGGACAGCGAGGAGAGCCCGGACTGGCGGGACCCGGAGTTCACCTCCGTACTGACGCTGGAGCGCCTGCTCGAACTGATCGCGGACGCCGGCCGCCCCATCCAGCTGGCCATCGAGACCAAGCACCCCACTCGATGGGCCGGGCAGGTGGAGGAGCGGCTGCTGCAGCTGCTGAAGCGGTTCGGACTCGACGACCCCACGCGCGGCGGCCGGACCCCGGGTGCCCCCACGCGGGGTGGCCGCCTCCTGGGCGGTGCGTCACTGGGCGAGCCCTTCCGGGGCCGCTCCACGCCGGGCGGACCCGTTCCGGACGAATCGGCCGTACGGATCATGAGCTTCTCGGCGCGCTCACTGCACCGGATCGCCTCCGCCGCGCCCCAGCTGCCGACCGTCTATCTGATGCAGTTCGTCTCACCCCGGCTGCGCGACGGACGGCTCCCCGCCGGCGCCAGGATCGCCGGTCCCGGGATGCGGATCGTCCGTAACCACCCCGGCTATATCGCCCGACTGCACAGGGCGGGCCACCGTGTCCATGTCTGGACGGTGAATGAGCCGGAAGATGTCGATCTCTGCGTCCGCCTCGGGGTGGAGGCGATCATCACCAACCGCCCCAAACAGGTGCTGTCCCAGCTGGGCCGTCTTGCCTGACATCTCCCGACTCCGGCTCACAGACAGTGACGAAGAGTGCACCGGCGCGTTCGTTCCGTGTTCGAACGCGATGAGTGCGTCAATGGCCTTCCCCTGGCCGGTTTCCGGTCCAGGCCATTGGGGCATTCACACCGTGGCGTGGGGCAAAGGAGGTCTCGGGGGTGGCGTTTGTGGTGGCACAGGAAGTGCCCACGTCGTCGTGCATGGCCGTACCCCATGGCCCTGCGGGCGTGGGTGAAGCGCGACACCGGATGCGCGAGCAGTTGAGGCGCAGCGGGATGTCGGACTCGGTAGTGGACGACGCCGTACTGATCCTTTCCGAACTTCTCAGCAATGCCTGTCGACATGGCAGACCGCTGGGGCGCACGGAGATCGGTGACGGCGACATACGTGCCGCCTGGCGCGTCGACAAGGCGGGCCGGCTGACCGTGGAGGTGACGGACGGCGGTGGTCCTACGCGGCCCATCCCCGCCACCCCCTCGGTCACGGCACGCGGCGGGCGCGGGCTGAACATCATCACGGCCCTCGCCCAGGAGTGGGGGGTACGGGACAACGCCTCCGGTGAAGTCACGGTGTGGGTCATCGTTACGGATGGGCTCCGCCGCGACGATTTCGCTACGCGCGTCACATCCCCTCGACAGGCGCTGGAGAGGCGCGACGGCCTGGAGGAACTGGACGGGCTGGAGGGGCTGGACGCGCTGGAAGGCCTCGACGGCATGGACGGGCTGGGTCTCGCGAACGTCCTGGAGGACCGGGACTGACGTTGGACGTTGGACCGGACGGACCGAGGTCCGGGACCGACCGAGGCCCGGGGCTGGCGTCGGGCCGGGACCCGACGGACGCCCGGGACCGAAGGGGAACGCTCCGGACCGACAGAGAACGCTCGGGACCGACAGAGGCTCGGGGCCACCGGCGCGGACGTCGAGCCGGGAATGGCAGAGGTCCGGGACCGACAGAGGGCCCGCCTCGCCCGTTCGCGCGGCCGCATCGCGCCCCCGGCAATCCCCGTACGGCTAGGCTCGCGCCGACACCGCATCGCCGCTACCGGGAGAAAGCCACACCATGGCCAAGAAGCGCCCCCAGACGAAGGCCGCGAAGGCTCAGCTCAAGGACGGACCTATTCCGGTGGTGGGGGCCCGCGAGCCCTGCCCGTGCGGTTCGGGCCGTCGCTACAAGGCCTGCCATGGCCGGGCCGCCGCGCACGCCGTCACCGAGCTGGTCCAGCGCCCCTTCGAGGGCCTCGCCGGTGAGTGCGACTGGGTCGCGCTGCGCGAGCTGGTGCCCGCCGCGACCGCCGAGCTGACCCTGAAGGACGGACTGCCCGAGGGAGTTCCCTCCGTAACCCTCGCCACGGTCCTGCCGATGGCCTGGCCCGCGCTGCGCCGCGACGACGGCTCCGTACTGCTCGCGCTCCAGAACGACACCTCGTCCGGTGATCTGAGCCGCGACCTCGCCGACACGCTCCGGCGTGCGCTGACCGCGGAGCCCGGCAATCCGGTGGCCGCTCAGCGGGTACCCGCCGACGGACCGCGCCTCCAGGACCTGCTCGCCCCCGACGCCGCCTTCACGCCCGTCGTCCACTCCGGATTCGAGTTCTGGGTCCCGGACGCGCAGAACGCCTCGGCTGAGGTGACCGCTTCCCTGGAGCGCGCCAACGCCGCCGCCATCCCCACGGCGCTGCTCTCGGGGACGGACGCCGCGTACTGGTGCGAGACACCGGAGAAGAACCACCTCCGCTGGGTCATGCCGTACGCCGAGGAGAAGCTGCTCGACGCGCTCGCCCGGCTGCACGCCGCGGGCACATCAAGCCTTGGTGAGGGCACCCGGCTGGTCGGCTCCTTCCGGGCACATGGGCTCACGGTGCCGGTGTGGGACCTGCCGAGCGCGATGGGCGCGGAGGAGTGCGAGAAGCCCGCGGCGGAGTTCGCCGAGCGGCTCACCGCCGCGCTCGCCGTCGACGCGCCGCTGACCGGGGACGAACGCCGGGCGCGCGGCGGGCTCACCAACCGCCAGGTGACGCTGAGCTGACAGTCCCGACGGACTGTGACGCGTTCCACTGAAGTCGGTGACACCTGTCACAACTTCCTCTACCGGCAGGTAATTCATTGTCCGAATACACCGGATCGAATTTGCTAACCGCCGATCTCTTGTTACGGTTCTAGAAGCCCGGTCGCTGGTGCATCCCCCGTCGCCAGCGACCGGGCGTCCGCGTTCTCGGACGCCTCCGGTGTGTCAACGAGCCGCCGGAGCCGGCGGGTTGCTCCCCGATCTCAGCAGCAGCGGCTCGATCTCCGCACCGTCACCCTCGATCTCCCCATCGATCTGTCCCTCGTTCTCCGCGTCGTCGCTGCCGTTCCCACCGTTCGCGGGCGCGTTCGCGGGCGCGTTCGCGGGCGCGGAGAACTCCGCCACCGCCATGTAGGCGGAGTGCCCGCCCCGGGACAGTTCACGCGGTGTCTCACAGATCGCCGGTTCGTCGTCGGCGTCGACCGGGCAGCGGGTCTGTACGGTCCGTCCGTACGGCCCCATCAGGCTCAGTACGGCGAGCAGTTCGCCGCCCGTCTCATTGCGGTAGTAAGTACGCGCCCAGGTGTCGGGCCTGTGATCTCCGGGACGTGGCGAGGTCAGGACACAGGTCTGCGCCTCGATTCCCTCGGGAGAGACGACTTCGGGACCGCATCGTTCGGTCGTACGTGCCACAGCGTCCGTACCACGCGTGCCACGTGTACCACGCGCACCGGCGGTCACAGTGCTCCCGGCGCTCCCAGGGTTCGCGGACCCCTTAATTCCGGACACAGACGAAAGCCCAGTCTTCGCATCCGCAAGGACCCCGGCCGTTCCGCTCGCGGTTCCGCTCGCCGCGCCGCTCACGACTCCGCTCCCCGCGGCGCCCTCTCTGCCGCCCATCGTGCTCGTGCCGGCCGTCGCTCCCGCGCCGGACCGTGGGCCGTCCGCGGGGCCGGCGGAGGCGGCGAGCGGAAGCAATGCGGTGAACACCACTACGGCCGCGAGCCCGATCATGCGGAGATTCATGGTGGGGCCCACCTGTCACTGCCGGGGAATTGCTGACGGTGGGCCGAAGATATCGACGGAATGAGGTGCCCACGGACCGCGCGCGCCCAATTCCCCCGCAACTCGGCCTTACTCGCACCCGAACGAGTGACAGAGCGTGAACGCTCCCCGGTTCCCGGATCGCCGCGGTAGGGCCCGGCCCCGTCCCAGTCCAGTCCAGCTCCGGTCCGCCCCATCCCGGTCCGGATCAGACCGGGCGGAATCAGACCGGGCGGGATCAGACCGGGCGGGATCAGACCGGACCGGGGCGCGTAGGGCCGTTCAGTACGCGAGCCTGCTGCCGCCGTCCGGCGCGCTCGTACTCGCCTCCACGAGCGCGTCCACGACCGCCTCCACATCCGGCAGCCAAGGCGCCGCCGAACCCTCCAGAGGCGCCCGCTCCCAGCGCACCTGTCCGCCGGCCGCCTCGGACGGCGGCAGCACCAGATAGCCGCCCTCGCCGTGGAACCGCAGCGAACTGGGCACCCAGTCCTTGCTGTAGAGCAGCTCACCGAGTTGTTCGAGGCTGTACGGAGCCACCAGCAGCGACCAGCGGGTCGGGGTCGCGACAACCGGCCCCAGCCGCATGCCCATCCGGTCCAGCTCCACCAGCGCACGCGCGCCGGCGACGGCGGGCAGACTCACCGCGCACGGGGCGCTGCCGCCGGTCGCCAGCACGATCGGGGCCGTGGGGCGGTTGCCCCACCACCAGCGCACCATTCGCTCGTCGGTGGTCGCGGCGAGCAGCCCCGGATCGAAGGGGTGCGCGCCGGGCACGACGCATTCGAGGTCGGGGCAGGCGCAGCCGTGGCCGCGCGTCCCGCGTCCGCCGGCCGACTTGAGTCCGGCACCCGGCAGTACGGGCCATCTCCACGCGGTGGCGCAGGTGAGCGCCGCGTCGAGTTGGGCGGCCCTCCCCTTGCGCCGGAACCGGAGCCTGCGTCGCCTTCCGAGGATCTCGCGCATGAGCGCTCGTTCCTTTCCGTTGAACGCCGAGGTCCACATGACACTGACACCATGTGTGTGCATCACTTCACCGTGCGTACATTTCGACGCGTGGCCGCCCCTTGCCCGAGGCGTGAACAGACCGTCTCGGTCCGTGGTGCGTCGCACCGTCCCTGAACCGAACTCGGACTGTCTTCATTAAACGCGTGGCGAGGGGTGGCGTGCGCATGGCGCTTACTGTCCCGCTGCCGTACCGCTGTACTCTTCCCGCCACTCCGGGGGATGGGTGCGGGCTACGGCGGTTAAGACGCCCAAGCCCGTCGGCAGGTTCCGAGGCGGTCCCAACTGCCCCTGTCCGTCACCGTTTACGTACCCATCACGTTCGGAATGACGCTCCACACGGGTCGTACTCGAACTCAGCACTGAAGGAATCCCAGTTGAGCGCCCTCAGTCGACCGCAAAACCACATCACCAGGGTCATTTTTTGGCCAAGTTCAGCGTCTCGCAGACACCCGTCACTCCCCTAGGACAATGCTGGACATCACATCAGCTGTACGTGTAGATGTGGATCTATTGATAGCTGCGCAGAATGACATGGGGGTTTGCGATGCTATTGGGTGAAATGCACCGTCCCGAAAGTCGGCTGCTATGAGCGCTCCACACATGCCGAAAGTGGCTGGAATCAACTCTGCGGTCCCTGCCCCCACACAGACTGCCTCGCCCCTCGACACCCTTCCGGCCGCGCCGGGCGCACTGATTCAGGACCGGCTGGCGGGCTGGGTCTCCGATCTCACCACCCTCCATGAACTCACCGAAGGCCTGGCCAGGACCCGTTCCCTGGACGGCGCGCTCCATGAACTGCTGCGCGCCGGCGCCGCCCTGGTCGGCGCGCGGCGAGGTCTGGCCCTGTTCGAACCGGCCGACGGTCTCGGTCCCGTCACCACCCTCGGGCTCGGACTCAGTCACGCCGACCTCGGCCTGCTGGAGACCGTGCCGCGCCGCGCCACCTCGTACGGCAGATTCCTCGACGATCCCGACGACCCCGGCCGCCCCGACCGCCCCAACAGCCCCGGCGGACCGGCCGAATCCGCCGAACCGACCGGACCGGTGTCTGTCCCCGATCTGCTCGCCGACACGGGTGCGGATGCGGGTGCTGGTGCGGCTACAGGTACAAGTACGGATCCAGCTGCGGGTACAGGTACGGATACAGGTACGGCGGACCCGCGCCAGCGCGAGGTGGCGGCCCGGCTGGGCCTGGGCGCCAGTTACGCCGTACCGCTGCTGGCCGGTGGGACCGGGTGCGACCCCCGTACGGCCACGGCGCCTCCGGGCGGGCCCTCTCGGCCCTCTCGGCCCGCGAAACTCGGCGCCGCCGTCTGGTTGTACGACGAACCCACCGAGCCGACCGAACGGCAGCGCCATCTGATCGGCCTCTACGTCCGTTACGCCGGCGAACACCTCGCCCGCCTGCTGGAGCTGGAACGGGCCCGCGCCCATGTGACCGCCCTCACCCGCGAGCTGCTGCCCGGCCGACTGCCCCGGATGCCCGGCGTGCGGCTCGCCGTACGCCATCGCACCACGGCGGCCGGCGGGGGCGACTGGTACGACGCGCTGCCCCTCCCCGAGGGCGCCCTCAGCCTCGCCGTCGGCTCGGTCAGCGGCTCCGGGCCCGGCGCGATGGCCGCGACGGGACGGCTGCGCGCCGCCCTGCGGGCGTACGCCGTGATGGAGGGCGAGGACCCCATCGCCGTCCTGTCCGATCTGGAGCTGCTGCTACGGCTGACCGAGCCCGCGCGTACGGCCACGGCGCTCTTCGCATACGCCGAACCCGCCCGGCGCACGCTCGTACTTGCCGGAGCCGGGCACGCGCCCCCGCTGGTGGTCGGAGACCGGCGCACCGAGTTCGTCGAGACGTCGCTCTCCGCGCCGCTCGGGATGCTCTCCTGCTGGCAGGCGCCGAGCGTGGAGCTGGTGACCGCCCCCGGAGAAACGGTGCTGCTCTATACGGACGGGCTGCTGCGACGTACGGGCGAGCCCATGGACCGGGCCTTCGCCCGGCTGGAGACGGCCGCCGCGAGCGTCCCCACGACCGCCAGGGACGATCCGGGAGCGGTCGCCGACCACGTCCTGCGGGCCCTGCTGCCCGCCGGTCCCTCGGGGCCCACCGGAGCGGGGACGGCCGGACCGGGGACGGCCGGTCTCATGGAGCCGCCTCATCCCCGGGAACCGGGCGAGGACTTCGTACTGCTCGCCGCCCGCTTTGAGTGATCATGACGGATTCCTCACAGAGAGCCGGAGCCTTCCTCTCCTCGCACATACGATGGAAAAGATGGTCCAGATCCGTAGTCGTATGAGGAGAAGACGTGGCTGAGGAGCTCACACCGGAGACCCCGGAACCGGAGACCCCTGAATCAGAGGAAGCCCCCATCAAGCCGAGGAAGAACGGTCTGTACCCGGGCGTGTCCGATGAGCTCGCAGAGAACATGAAGTCAGGCTGGGCCGACACCGAGTTGCACGGCCTGGAGCCGATCGCGCAGGCGTCCGAGACCGCCGCCCGCCGCGCCGCGCTCTCCGCGCGCTTCCCCGGCGAACGCCTGGTGATCCCCGCGGGCAACCTCAAGACCCGCTCCAACGACACCGAGTACGTCTTCCGCGCCTCCACGGAGTACACGTACCTCACCGGCGACCAGACCCAGGACGGCGTCCTCGTACTGGAGCCGAAGGCCAACCAGGACGGGCACGACGCGACCGTCTATCTCCTGCCGCGCTCCAACCGCGAGAACGGCGAGTTCTGGCTCGACGGCCAGGGCGAGCTGTGGGTCGGCCGCCGGCACTCCCTCACCGAGGCCGAGCAGCTTCTCGGCGTCCCCGCCAAGGACGTACGGGAACTGCCCGCCGCCCTCAAGGACGCCACGGGCCCCGTCCGCAACGTCCGGGGACACGACGCCGGCATCGAGGCCGCGCTGACCGACAAGGTCACCGCCGAGCGCGACGAGGAGTTGCGCGTCCAGCTCTCCGAGGCACGCGCCGTGAAGGACGCGTTCGAGATCGGCGAGCTGCAGAAGGCCGTGGACTCCACCGTCCGGGGCTTCGAGGACGTCGTGAAGATCCTCGACAAGGCCGAGGCCACCAGCGAGCGCTATATCGAGGGCACGTTCTTCCTGCGCGCCCGCGTCGAGGGCAACGACATCGGCTACGGCTCGATCTGCGCGGCGGGACCGCACGCCACCACCCTGCACTGGGTACGCAACGACGGCGACGTACGCTCCGGCGATCTGCTGCTGCTCGACGCCGGCGTGGAGACCCACACCCTCTACACCGCGGACGTCACGCGCACGCTCCCGATCAACGGCCGCTACAGCGAGATCCAGCGGAAGATCTACGACGCGGTCTACGAGTCCCAGGAGGCCGGCATCGCGGCGGTGCGGCCGGGCGCGAAGTACCGCGACTTCCACGACGCCTCGCAGCGGGTCCTCGCCGAGAGGCTGGTCGAGTGGGGGCTGCTCGAAGGACCGGTCGAGAAGGTCCTTGAGCTGGGGCTCCAGCGCCGCTGGACCCTGCACGGCACCGGTCACATGCTCGGTCTGGACGTCCACGACTGCGCGGCGGCGCGCCGGGAGGCGTACGCGGACGGGACGCTGGAGCCGGGGATGTGCCTCACCGTGGAGCCGGGGCTCTACTTCCAGGCCGACGATCTGACCGTGCCCGAGGAGTACCGCGGCATCGGCGTCCGGATCGAGGACGACATCCTCGTCACGGAGGACGGGAACCGGAACCTGTCGGACGCGCTGCCGCGCCGGGCCGACGAGGTCGAGGCCTGGATGGCCGCGCTCAAGCAGTCCTGAGCCTGATCACCGGTCCCGGTGCCTGAGCCCGGTCTTGAGCCCGGTGCTTGAGCCAGGTCTTGAGCCCGGTCTTGAGTCCGATCCCGGTGGAGGGCGTCCCGCTCGGAGTTCACATGGCTCTGAGCAGGGCGCCCTCGCGCCATTTCAGGATCTTGTCGAAGCTGACCACGGCACCGCGCCCCGGCCGGTTCCCGAACTGCACATGATCGGCGAGCTGCTCGATCAGCCCCAGACCTCTGCCGTTCTCGGCCATGAGGGCGGACGCGGACGCGGGTGCGGGTGCGGGTGCGGGTGCGGGTGCGGGTACAGGAGGGGTTGCGGGGGCGGGCGCGGGCGCGGGGGGCGTACGCCGCGCCGCCCGCCGGGCGGGAAAGCCGGGGCCCGAGTCGGCCACTTCGATACGGCATCTCTCGCCGTCCAGATACGCGGTCACCCGGTACGCCCCCGGAAGCTCGCCGGCCCCTTCGCCCCCACCGTGCTCAACGGCGTTCGCACAGGCTTCGGTGAGCGCGACCGACAGGTCGAAGGAGATGTCCGGATCGACACCCGCGGTGTCCATGGCGCCGAGCAGAAGGCGGCGGGCGAGCGGAACGCTCGCGGCTTCGCGCCGCAAGTGGACAGACCACCAGATGCTCATGCTCCAGCCTCCAGGCTGTGGCTCGACATACCGGCGCTCGACATTCCGAGGCTCGACATACCGATACGTATTGCCCGTGCCTCCGGTCGTAAGCACGCGGTTGACGTGATAACCCTCATTCGGCGGACGCGTCCCTGGCGCACGGCGGTGTATGGGACGGGGCACAGCCGTATGGACAGAGATCGGACACAGATCGGACAGAGACGGGACAGAGATCGGGGGAGACCAGGCGGAGATCGGGCTGAGACCGGGCGGAGAGTGACCTTTCGGACCTGCCCTACGGCGCCCGGGACCGCAGTGCGATGATGTCCGGGCCATGTCCAGTCCCGTCCGCATGTACGCCGGAGCCGCTCCGCGGCTGCTGAGGGCCGCGGTGTTCACCGCGGTCTGCGTCGTGCTGTCGGCGACCGGGCATGTACTGGCCGCCTGCGCGCCGGTCCCCTGGTGGACCCTGCTCCTCGGTTTCCTGGGAGTGTTCGCGGTCGCCGCTCCCCTCGCCGGACGGGCGCGCTCGACCGGCTCCATCGTCTTCGCCCTGATGGGTGGTCAGCTCGGCCTGCACAGCCTGTTCGGCATCGGCCAGCAGCACCTCAAGGTGCCGGTGGGCACGGACGACGCGCTGATCAGGATGGCCGCGAAACTGGTCTGCGGACCGGGCCCCGCCTCGCTCAGCGCTGTCGACGCACAGCGGATCGTCGCCAACGCGGGGATCAGCCCGGTGGGTTCGACGACGGGTTCCCATCAGCACATGGCGTCCGCGTTCGGACCCGCGGCCTCGACCGCCGCGTCGGCCACCGCCGCGGGCGAAGGGCTGCTGCCCTCCCTGCCCATGGTGCTCGGGCATCTGCTCGCCGCCCTCGCGACGGGCTGGCTGCTGCGCCGCGGGGATCTCGCTCTTCTCCGGCTCACCCAGCTGTCGACACAGGGTCTCGGCGAGGTCACCGACAGTGCGGTGCTGCGTGCCCTGCGCGCGGCGCTCGCCCTCGTACGGGCGCTGCGCGCCGGGCTGCCCGGCGTACCCGCACCGCGACCGCGCGCCCGGCACGGCTCGTACCGCACTCTTCGGCCACCGTCCGGTGAGACGCTCCAGCACACGGTGATCAGACGCGGCCCTCCGGCCGTATTCGCTCTCGCGGCCTGACGCGACACCCCCGCGCTTTCGCGTGCCGATGGACTTCGGACACGGACCGGGGTGAGGTCGCGATGCCGTCGCGCACCATCGCGGCGACCCCGTCTGTTCACCCCCTGTCTCTCCTTATCTCTCGCACCGTGGAGTGTTCTGTGTTCTCAGGAAAGAACGTCACCCGCGTCTCCGTCGCCGGCGGTATCGCCGCGACCGCCCTTCTGCTGACGGCCGGCTCCGCCTCGGCGCATGTCAGCGTGCAGCCGCAGGGCGAGGCCGCCAAGGGCGGTTCCGTGACGGTCAACTTCAAGGTCCCCAACGAGCGCGACAACGCCTCCACCGTCAAGGTCGAAGTGAATCTCCCCGCCGACCACCCGCTGGCGTCCGTGATGCCGCAGCCGGTGCCGGGCTGGAAGGTCGAAGTCGCCAAGACCAAGCTCGCCAAGCCGCTGGAGCTGCACGGCAACACGATCACCGAGGCCGTGTCCAAGGTCACCTGGACCGCGGACGGCGGCAAGATCGGCCCGGGCCAGTTCCAGCAGTTCCCGCTCTCCGTCGGACAACTCCCCGAGGACGCCGACCAGCTGGTGTTCAAGACGATCCAGACGTACGACAACAAGGACGTCACCCGTTGGATCGAGGAGCCCAAGGAGGGTGCGGCGGAGCCCCTGAGCCCCGCGCCCGTGCTGAAGCTCACCGCGGCCACCGGGGACGGGCACGGCGCCTCGGCCACCGCCGGGACCGAGGCGAAGCACGAAGCGAAGGACACGACGGCCTCCGCCGACACGAGTGACACCACCGCCCGTGCCCTCGGTCTCATCGGCATCCTTGTCGGTATCGCCGGGGTGACCTTCGCCGTGCTGGCCGGCCGGCGCCGTACGGCCTGACGGCCGCTCTCACGCGCTACGGCCACGGCCACGCGCGCCATGGCACCACACACACCACGTACCTGAGGCGCCCGAGACACGCGGGGCGGGGAATCAGACCCGGCCCGCGTGTCCGGTGCCCGTACTCCACGACCAGGAAATATCCCCATGCGCACGAAGACAGTGACCTCTCGCAAGAAGGCAGTGGCTTCCGCCGCCGCCCTCGTCGCGGCTCTGGCACTCACCCTGACCGCCTGCGGCAGTGGCGACGACTCGGCGAAGCCCGTCGCCGATGTCTCCGCCGAGCCGAAGACCCAAGCCGCGACCGTGCTCGACACACCGTTCAAGAAGCCGAACCTCGTCCTGAAGGACACCAAGGGGGAGTCGTACGACTTCCGCGAGGCGACCAAGGGCAAGCCGACGCTCATCTACTTCGGCTACACCAACTGCCCGGACGTCTGCCCGACAACGATCAGCAATATCGCCATCGCCCGTAAGTCGCTGCCCAAGGCCGACCAGGACAAGCTCCAGGTCGTCTTTGTCACCACCGACCCGGAGCGGGACACCTCCGCCGAACTCGGCAAGTGGCTGGCCAGCGCGGGCGATCCGTCCTTCGTCGGTCTCACGGGCGACTTCCCCACCATCCAGGCGGGCGCACGTCAGCTCGGCATCGGCATCGACGCGCCCAAGAAGGAGAAGGACGGCACCGTCGTATCGATGCACGGCGCGCAGGTCATCGCGTTCTCACCGAAGACCGACGGCGGGTATGTCCTCTACGGCGAGGACGCCTCCTCGGACGACTACGCCAAGGACCTGCCGAAGCTCATCAAGGGTGAGACCCCGTGAACCGCCGTGCTCCTCTCGCCCTCGCAGCCGGGTTGACCGCCGCGCTCGCGCTGGCGGGCTGCTCCTCGGCATCATCCGCTTCCTCCTCTCCTTCCTCTTCCGCCAACCCCTCAGGCAACACACCTCAGTTGAAGGTCAGCGGGGGCTATATGCCGCGCCCCGTCGGCGATCTCGCGGCGGGCTTCCTCGTCGTCACCAACAGCGGTGGCGCCGCCGACAAGCTCACCTCGGTCACCAGCGACATCTCCGACGACATCACGATCCACAGCACCGAGAACCAGAAAATGCGGAAGGTGAAGTCCTTCGACATCCCGGCCGGTGGCGAACTGAACCTCGCGCGTGGTGGCAACCACATCATGTTCATGAGTCTCAAACGGCAGCCGGAGCAGGGCCAGAAGGTCGGCATTGAACTGCACTTCGAGAAGGCCGACCCCATCAAGGTCGAGCTTCCCGTGAAGGAGATCAACTACAACCCGGCCCAGCGATGAGGGACTGAGGGACTATGACAGCCACCGCCCCGCGCTTCGGATCCGCACCGTTGGTGCGGCTACTGCTCGTTGCCACGGTGCTTCTCGGCACCGTCTTCACCGTGCTCTCCGGCACGGCGTCGGCGCATGCCGCACTGACCGGGAGCACCCCCGAGGACGGGGCGGTGGTCGCCACCGCTCCCAAGGACATCAGCCTCACCTTCTCCGAACAGATCGCCATGGGCGACGACTCGATCCGCGTGCTCGATCCGGACAACAAGCGCGCCGACACCGGGAAGATCCGCGATCTGAGCAGCGGCGGCACCGTCACCTACGGCATCGACCTCCACGCGGGGCTGCCGGACGGCACCTACACCGTCGCCTGGCAGGCCGTCTCCGCCGACAGCCATCCCATTTCCGGCGCCTTCACCTTCTCCATCGGAGCGCCCTCGACGACCACGGCCGCCGTGCCCAGCGAGGAAGCCGGCGGGGGACTGGTCGGCGCCCTCTACGACATCGCGCGCTATATCTCGTACACCGGTTTCATCCTCCTCGTCGGCGGCGCGGTCTTCGTCCTCGGCTGCTGGCCGCGCGGCGCGTCCGTACGCCCCCTGCAACGGCTCGTCGTACAGGGCTGGCTCACCCTCACCGCCGCCACGCTGGTCCTGCTGCTCCTGCGCAGCCCGTACACCGGCTCGGGCAAGCTGGGCGACGCCTTCGATCTCGGCGGACTCCAGGACGTCCTGGCCACCAAGACCGGAGCGGCGCTCGTCTCCCGGCTGCTGCTGCTCGGCGCCGCCGCCCTGTTCGTCGCCGTCCTCTTCGGCGCGTACGCCAAGCGGGAGACGCCCCGGGACGAGGAGGAGAGCAAGGAGAAGAAGGACCTCACCTTCGGACTCGCCGTGGGCGGCACGGTCGTCGCGGCCGGGATCGCCGGAACGTGGGCGCTCGCCGAGCACGCCTCGACCGGGATCCAGACCGGCCTTGCCATGCCGGTGGACGTTCTGCATCTGCTGGCGGTGGCGACCTGGCTCGGCGGCCTCACCGCGCTGCTCGTCGCCCTCTACCGGGCACCCTCCATCGAGAACGCGGCGGTGCGGCGCTTCTCGCGCGTCGCCTTCGTCAGCGTCGTGGTACTCGCCGTGACCGGGCTCTACCAGTCCTGGCGTCAGGTCGGATCGTGGTCGGCGCTCTGGGGCACGTCATATGGGCAGCTCCTTCTGGTCAAGGTCGGGCTCGTCGCTGTGCTGGTCGGAATCGCTTGGTTCTCCCGGCGGTGGACGGAACGGCTGGGACAACGAACGGAGTCGGGGGCAGAGAAAGAGGCAGGGGCAGGTGCGGGGAAAGAGGCGGGGGCAGGAATCGAGACGGACGCGGAGGTGGAAGCCGAAGCCGAAGCCGAAGCCGCGACGGAATCGGAGACTGGGAGTGGGACCGAGACCGCCGCGGCGACGACCGTCGTTGGTGACAGTGAGAGAGCTACCCAGCTCGCACGGCAGAAAGCGGCACTGGCGACTGCTCGCCAGAAGCGGATCCGCGACGCCGACCCGGGGCGAATCGGACTACGCCGTTCCGTACTGGCCGAAGCCGGAGTCGCCGTGGTGCTCCTCGCCGTCACGACCGTACTGACCTCCACCGAGCCCGGCCGTACCGCCGAACAGGAAGCCGGCACGACCGGTGGCACGGCCGCCACCGCGCCCGCGACCGAAGGCCCCGTCGACCTCACGCTGCCCTTCGACACCGGCGGCGAGAACGGCAAGGGCACCGCGCGGCTCACCCTCGACCCCGGCCGCTCCGGCGCCAACGCGATGCACATCTACGTCGACGGCCCGGATGGACAACCCATGGATGTGCCCGAAGTGAAGGCCGCCTTCACCCTCACGGCCCAGAAGATCGGTCCGCTGCCGATCGTCCCCGAGCACTTCGCTCCCGGACACTGGAGCGCGGACTCCGTACAGATCCCGATGCCGGGCGAGTGGCAGCTCCAGCTGACCATCCGTACCTCCGACATCGACCAGACGACTGTCGACAAGAACGTGAAGATCGGCTGACCCATCGTGAGCGAGACAACCCGGCAGGACCACGACAACCGGAACGGCCACGACGACGGCCCGGCCCCTCTCGCCGGTATCTCCAGGCGCCGGCTCCTCGGCACCGCGGGCGCCGCCGGCGCGACCGGACTCGCCCTGGGAGCGGTGGGCGGAGCCGGCGCCTACGCGGCGAGCCGCCCCGCGCCGGCGACCGCGCTGACCAGCGTCGGCACGAACTCCGTCCCCTTCCATGGCGCGCACCAGCCCGGCATCACCACCCCCCTGCACGCCCGTGGCCATCTGATCGCCTTCGACCTGGCCCCGGGCGCGGGGCGGAAGGAAGCCGCCGCGCTGCTGCGCCGCTGGTCGGCCACGGCACGGACGCTGATGGCCGGTGAACCGGCCGGGGGCGGCGCGACAGGACGGAAGGACGGGGCAGGACCGGACGGGACAGCCCCGGACGGCGGCCATGACACCGGTATCGCCCTGGACGCGGGGCCCTCCTCCCTCACCGTGACCTTCGGATTCGGCCGCACCTTCTTCGACCGAACGGGCCTGGCCGCCCGGCGCCCGGCCGCGCTGGATCCGCTGCCCGCCTTCTCCTCCGACCATCTCGACGCCGGACGCAGCAACGGCGATCTCTGGGTCCAGATCGGCTCCAACGACGCGCTTGTGGCCTTCCACGCGCTGCGCGCGCTCCAGAAGGACGCGGGCGCGGCGGCCCGGGTGCGCTGGCAGATGAACGGCTTCAACCGCACGCCCGGCGCCACCCCCCACCCCATGACCAGCCGGAATCTCATGGGCCAGATAGACGGCACCGGCAACCCCAAGCCGTCGGACCCGGACTTCGACCGGCGGATCTTCGTCCCGGCGACCCCGGCGGCCGGCATCCCGTCCTGGATGGCGGGCGGCTCCTACGCGGTCGTACGGCGTATCCGCATGCTCCTGGACGACTGGGAGAAGCTCACGCTCGCCAAGCAGGAGCAGGTCATCGGCCGCCGCAAGTCCGACGGCGCGCCGCTCACGGGCGGTACGGAGACGACCGATCCGGACCTGGACCGGTTGGGACCGGACGGCGAGCCCGTCATCCCGAGCAACGCGCACGCCCGGATCTCGACACCGGAGGCCAACGGCGGGGCCGCGATGCTGCGCCGTCCCTTCTCCTTCCACGACGGAATCGGGCCGGACGGGACTCCGGACGCGGGGCTGCTCTTCGTCTGCTGGCAGGCCGATCCGCTCAAGGGGTTCGTACCGGTGCAGCGCAAGCTCGACCGGGGGGACGCGCTCTCGGCGTTCATCCGGCACGAGGCGAGCGGTCTCTTCGCGGTGCCGGGGGGCGCGCGCGAGGGGGAGTACGTGGGGCAGCGGCTCCTGGAGTCCTGAGCCCGCACGCCCCCGACCTCGGGGTTTACGAGCCCGCATTCACCAAAGGCATCGGCCCATTAGGGTGACCGTATGTCGGCCACGCGCTACACGTATCTCGGCCCCGAGGGCACCTTCACGGAAGCGGCCCTCCGTACGCTCCCGGAATCGGCCACGCGGGAACTCGTCCCCATGGTCTCCGTACCGGCGGCCCTCGACGCCGTAAGGAACGGGGACGCCGCGGCCGCACTGGTACCGATCGAGAATTCGGTGGAGGGCGGGGTCACCGCGACCCTCGATGAGCTCGCCTCCGGCGAGCCGCTGATGATCTACCGCGAGGTGCTGCTGCCGATCACCTTCGCCCTGCTCGTACGGCCGGGGACGGAGCTGTCGGATGTGAAGACGGTGACCGGTCATCCGGTCGCCCAGCCGCAGGTGCGGAACTGGCTGCGCGCCCATCTGCCGGACGCGCTGTGGGAATCGGCCGCGTCGAACGCGGACGGGGCGCGGCTGGTGCAGGAGGGCCGGTTCGACGCGGCCTTCGCGGGCGAGTTCGCGGCGGCGACGTACGGCCTTGAGCCGCTGGTCACCGAGATCCATGACGCGGAGAACGCGGAGACGCGCTTCGTTCTGGTGGGCCGGCCCGCGCGCCCGGCGGCGCCGACGGGCGCGGACAAGACGTCGGTGGTCATCTGGCTGGGCGACGACCACCCGGGCGCGCTGCTCGAACTGCTCCAGGAGTTCGCGGTGCGCGGGGTCAACCTGATGCTGATCCAGTCGCGGCCGACGGGCGCGGGAATCGGCAATTACTGCTTCGCCGTGGACGCCGAGGGTCATATCTCGGACCGGCGGGTGGGTGAGGCACTGATGGGGCTGAAGCGGATCTGCCCCAAGGTGCGGTTCCTCGGCTCGTACCCGCGGGCGGGAGTGTCCCCGGCCGATGTGCCGCCGCTGCGGCCCGGGACCTCGGATACGGCGTTCATCGAGGCGTCGGACTGGCTGGCGCGCAGCCAGGACGGCCGCGCCTGAGGCCCGGCCCGGGGCCAGTCCGGGGCCCAGTCCGGGGCCCAGTCCGGTGGGATGTGGTCCCTGTCCTGTGGGTAGGGCCCTCGTCCGGCCGCGCCCGGCCGTATCCGGCCGCGGGACCTGTGGATGTATCGCGGAGTTATCCACAGGCCCGGCTGTCATCCTGGGGACAAGTCGACAACACAGACCCACGCAGTCGACAAATCGCTCTCGTCACCGCCTCTCCGTCCACAGGGCACCAAGGAGCCTCGCGTCACCTCAATTCCCGTGATCAACTCGTTAGAGCGAGCAATTCCCACCCGAATGAGTGTGCAAAGCGGGTTTGAGAAGAGAATCGGTCGGACTGTCCCCGGCTTTCGAGGCGACCATTTCGGCGATCCACAGATCTCCCACACAGCCTGTGGATAACTCTGGAGCCCTGTGTATTTCTGTGGACAACGCACGCCCCAACCGGCTCAAGTCCCGTGGCCCACAAGGGAAGTGAGTCAAGGCGGTGACCCCGGAATGCCTCGTTCCGGGGAAATGCGTACCTTTTATTGACGAACATCGAGCGACTGGCGAGGGTTTTCCCGACAGGTTTACCAATTCCGGCAATTAGGACAAAATGGCGCGCCTGCCGATATCGAGTGGGGTGGTGTCAGTGCACACCGGTAGCCTGGTGGGGTGATTGACCTTCGCCTGCTCCGTGAGGACCCCGACCGTGTTCGCGCCTCCCAGCGCGCCCGTGGAGAGGACGTCGCGCTCGTCGACGCCCTGCTCTCCGCCGACGAGCGGCGCCGGGCGTCCGGCCTGCGCTTCGATGAGCTGCGCTCCGAGCAGAAGTCGCTCGGCAAGCTGATCCCCAAGGCGTCCCCGGAGGAGAAGGCGGAGCTGCTCAGGAAGGCGGAGCAGCTGAAGTCGGACGTCAAGGCCGCCGACGCCGAGCAGCACGAAGCCGACGAGGAAGCCAAGCGGCTGCTCCTCCAGATCGGCAACATCATCCACCCCGACGTCCCGGTGGGCGGCGAGGAGGACTTCGTCGTCCTGGAGACGCACGGCACGGTCCGTGACTTCGCGGCGGAGGGCTTCGAGCCCAAGGACCACCTGGAGCTCGGCGAGGCGCTGGGCGCCATCGACGTCGAGCGGGGCGCCAAGGTGTCCGGCTCGCGCTTCTACTATCTGACGGGTGTCGGCGCGCTGCTGGAGCTCGCCCTCGTCAACGCGGCGATCGCGCAGGCCACCGAGGCCGGCTTCATCCCGATGCTCACGCCCGCGCTGGTCCGCCCGCGTGCCATGGAGGGCACGGGCTTCCTCGGCCAGGCCGCGGAGAACGTGTACCACCTGGAGAAGGACGACTACTACCTGGTCGGTACGTCAGAGGTGCCGCTCGCCGCGTACCACATGGACGAGATCATCGAGGCCGACAAGCTGCCCCTGCGGTACGCGGGCTTCTCGCCGTGCTTCCGCCGCGAGGCCGGGACGTACGGCAAGGACACCCGGGGAATCTTCCGGGTCCACCAGTTCGACAAGGTCGAGATGTTCTCGTACGTCGATCCGGCCGACGCGCAGTCCGAGCATCAGCGGCTGCTGGACTGGGAGAAGCAGTGGCTGACCGGCCTCGGGCTGCCCTTCCAGGTGATCGATGTGGCCACGGGCGATCTGGGTGCCTCGGCCTCGCGCAAGTTCGACTGCGAGGCGTGGATCCCGACCCAGGGCAAGTACCGCGAGCTGACCTCGGCGTCCAACTGCGACGGCTTCCAGGCACGCCGGCTCTCCGTCCGGATGCGGGACGGCAAGCAGGTCAAGCCGCTGGCGACACTGAACGGCACGCTGTGCGCCGTCCCGCGCACGATCGTGGCGCTGCTGGAGAACCACCAGCAGCCGGACGGCTCGGTGTGGGTGCCCGAGGTGCTCCGCCCGTATCTGGGCGGCCGTGAGGCACTGGAACCGATCGCCAAGTGAGCACGGACCCCTCGGCGGCGCCCGCGTCCACGCCGTCTCCCGCGCCCGCGTCCACGCCGTCCTCCGCGCCGGACTCCGCGCTCTCCTCGGAGCCGTCGTTCCCGTACAGGCTGGTCGCGACCGATCTGGACGGCACGCTGCTGCGTGAGGACGGCACGGTCTCCGGGCGTACGCGCGAAGCGCTCGCCGCCGTCACCGAGGCCGGCGCGGCGCACATCATCGTCACCGGACGTGCCGTGCCCTGGACCCGGCACATACTGGACGATCTGGGGTACGAGGGCCTCGCGGTGTGCGGCCAGGGTGCGCAGGTCTATCACGCCGGTGAGCACAGGCTGCTGACGTCACTGACGCTGGACCGTCAACTGGCCGGGCTGGCGCTGGCCAAGATCGAGGGAGAGGTCGGCCCGCTGGCGCTGGCGGTGAGCCGGGACGGACTCGACGGCGATGTGCTGGTCGGCCCTGGCTACCGGCTGCAGGAGGGTCCGCTGCCGACAGTACTGGTCGACGACCTGGCGGAGCTGTGGTCGGCTCCGCTGAACAAGGTGTACATCCAGCATCCGGAGCTGGACGACGACGCGCTGGCGCAGGCCGCGCGGGCGGTGGTCGGCAGTCTGGTGGACGTGGTGATGGCGGGCCCCGGTGTCGTGGAGATCCTTCCGCTGGGCCTGACCAAGGCCACCGGACTCTCGCTGGCGGCGCGTCGGCTGGGCGTCAAGGCGGCGGACACGATCGCGTTCGGCGACATGCCGAACGACATCCCGATGTTCGGCTGGGCACGGCACGGCGTGGCGATGGCCAACGCACATGGGGAGTTGAAGGCCGTGGCGGACGAGGTCACGGCGTCGAACGAGGACGACGGCATCGCGCTGGTGCTGGAGAAGCTGCTGGGCCGGAGCCGGGTCTGACCGAGAAGACGGTCCCCAGGACTTGTGGGTCCGGTGCGGCTCAGCAAGCCGTTGCCCTACCCCTCGGTCAGTCTTCCGGGAAGGGGCGGCCCGCGCGGATGCGCGCTCGAAGCGGCCGCCCCCTGGGCAGCGTGCCGGCGGCTGCGCGGAGTGGTGATGGCTACTCCGGTGCCTACGCGGTGCTGCCCCGCTGGGAACTCGACGGACTCGGCCTCCCGGTCATCGCCGCGTTCCGCTCCCGGTCTGTGGTGTGCCCTGACACAACTACTCTGACCGGCAGGGCGGTTCCGCGCCACCGAATATCCGCGGCACGGCCCGCGCCCGTCCATGAGGTGCCACGGACGGACGCGGACCGGCCCACGAGGATCAGCGGCGCTTACGCCCGCGACGCAGATCCCTCAGCTGGTGGACGACGTCGTCCACCCTGGCGTCCACGCGGTGGATGTCCGCGGACATTTCACACAGCCGGTTACTGATGGCGGCGACGACGCGATTGGTCGCGTCGAGCCGCCGGTCCAGACTGTCGAGCCGGTACGACATCCGGTTCAGAACCGGCCCCAACTCCCGCAGCGCGACCCCGACCCCGCCGAGGCATGCCTCGACGTCGGTGACCCGCCGGTCGAGGTCCGCGTACCCCTTCCGCAGAGCGCCCTCGGCGTCGAGGAGGTACGTACGGACGCACCGTGCGATGTCGCTGTCGCGAAGCAGCATCGCGATGTTGAGGACGGCGCGACGGGTGTAGAGCGTGAGCTGCGTGACCGCCTGTGGATAACTTTCCCCCTGGTCCTGGCTCCATAGTGACACCATGTCACTATGAAATCTCCGCAGGTCAGAGCCTCGCAGCACTCGCATCCCATTCTCCGCGAGTTCTGCTCGATGCCGAGCGGTCAACTGCCTGATGACGTCTGTGGATACTTCGAAGTACCGGGACACGTCCTCCGTACGGAGGTGAATGCCGTCCGGGAGCATGGCCAAGGCCTTGATCCTGTCGAGGACGTCGACGCGTCCCAGATGCTCGATGCGCAGCGTGCGCGATTCGAGCAGAGCACCTTCAGGTGGCATGGAAATGCCTTCCCCTTGTAGAACCGATGATGGTCGGCCCTGTCCCCGGGCTTCAGGGGTGGAGGTCGGCTCACGGTGGCTACTCACTCAATGACCGGTGCGGCTTTCGATCCCCACCGGCAATCCCCAGATTCACAAAGGCTCGACGCTACGAATCCCCATTTGCCTCCACGCACCTCGAACAACGAGCCGATAAGCGTACAGTTACGCCGCAACCCCCACCCATCGGGCAGGGGTTGCGGCGTCACCACTCGGCTCACTCCTCGCCCGCGAGCGTCAACGTCCGTAGTTTCTGGCCCGCGTACCAGGTCGCGACCACCGAGACACCCACCAGCAGGATCACCGCCAGCGGCAGTCCGACGTCCGAGGTGATCGTCGTCCCGTCGCCGATCTTCTGGGCGAGCGCCAGGGACCACTGCTGGACGCTGAGCGTGCGCGCGCCCGCGACCAGGCTGCCGAAAAGGGTCTCCCAGACCAGCGCGTAGACGAGTCCTATGACCACCGCGTGTCGGCTGACCGTACCGAGCAGCAGGAACAGCGCGCTGTAGGCGATCGAGGCGACAAGTGCCGCGACCGTATAGGCGATGGCGATCTGCTGGCCGTTGCCGTTCAGGATGAATCCGGCGATGAACGTGGGGATCGCGGAGAACGCCATGGTCACGGCGATCGCCACGAGCAGCTTGGTGAAGATGATCGTCGACCGTTTCACCGGCTTGGACAGCAGATAGACGATCGAGCCGTCATCGATCTCGGGCCCGATCGCGCCCGTCCCCGCGATCACGCCGATCAGCGGCACCATCGTGGCCAGGGCGAAGCCGCCCAGCACGTCGGACGCGACCTGGTCGTCCACTCCGTTGAAGCTGCGGACGGCCGCCGCGATGACAATCAGCAGAGCGGGCAGTACGAAGAGGATCGCGGCCCGGCGCCTGCCGAGCAGGGCCCGGTAGGTGAGCCGGGCGACTGTGGGGTTGTACATGACGTCACAGCTCCTTTCAGGCCGCTCAGGCCGCTACGAGGTAGGAGAAGACCGATTCGAGGGACTCGTCCGAGGGCGAGACCGCGAGCAGTCGGATGGAGTGCTCGCGGGCGACCCGCGGCAGCAGTTCGGTGAAGCGGCCGAAGTCGACGGCCTGGATACGCAGTGCGCCCTCGGCGATGTCGACCTCGATACCGGCTGTCGACGGGTCGGCGATCAGCGCGGCGGCGAGCGCGCGGTCGTCGCTGGACCGTACGAGATAGCGGTGCGGCCGGTCGGTCATCAGGCGGCGGATCTTGCGGAAGTCACCGGAGGCGGCATGGCGGCCGGCCACGATCACCTCGATGTGCGAGGCGAGTTGCTCGACCTCCTCCAGGATATGGGAGGAGAACAGGACTGTCCGGCCCGTGGCGCCCATACGCCGCAGCAGATCCATCAGCTGCATCCGCTGGCGCGGGTCCATCCCGTTGAACGGCTCGTCCAGAAGCAGCACCGACGGGTCGTGCACCAGCGCGGACGCCATCTTCACGCGCTGGCGCATGCCCTTGCTGTACGTCGCGATCTTGCGGTCCTGCGCGTACTCCATCTCGACCGTGGCGAGCGCCTCGCGGGCCGCCTTCGCGCCCAGTCCGTGCAGTTCGGCGTTTGCCACGACGAAGTCGAGACCGGTGAGGAAGTCGTACATCGACTCCCGCTCCGGCACGATGCCGATCTGCCGGTAGACGCCCTCGTTGCGCCAGATCTGCTCCCCGTCGAGGGTGACGGTGCCCGTGGAGGGGGCGAGGAAGCCCGCCATCATGTTGATGAGGGTGGACTTGCCCGCGCCGTTGGGGCCGAGCAGGCCGGTGACGCCGGGGCCGATCGTCATCGTGACGTCGTTGACGGCCACCACATTGCCGAACCAGCGCGAGGTGTGCTCGATATTGATGGTGGTCACAGCCCGACCTTCCGGTAACGGCGCATGAGAACGGCGTACGAGCCGACGACGAGCGCGAGAACGACCAGCAGATAGATCACGCCCACACCGGCCGAGGGGCCCGCCTCACCGGGGAAGGCGGAGGTGGCGCCCAGGAAGGCGGTCTGTACGCCGTCGATGAGCGTGACCGGCGAGAAGAGGCCGAGCCACTTCACGGTACCGAGCGCGTCCGTCTGCCAGGCGATCGCCTGGACGGTGGAGACCGCGCCGTAGGAGATGGTCAGGGTGGCGATGACCGCGGCGACACCGAAGCCGCGGCGCGGGGTGAGCGCGGCCATCACGAGGCCGATCCCGCCGAAGAGGAGTGAGAGCAGCGCGACCGACACCAGCCCCTGGCCGAAGCCCTTGGTCTGGTCGACGAAGTCCATCTTCGCCAGCAGAGCGCCCACATAGAGGATGAGCAGCGGCGACGCGGTCAGCACGAAGAGCGCGGAGGCCATCGCCCCGTACTTCGCGACGACGTAGTCGACCCGCTCGATCGGGCGGGAGAAGTACAGCGGCACGGTCTTGAAGCGCAGATCCCGCGAGACGGACTGCGGGGCCTGGGCGGCGAGATAGAGGCCGATGACGGCCTGGGTGACGATCGCGTAGCGCGTGTAGTCGAGCGGCAGCGCCTTGAGGTTGGTCGTGATGGCGACCGCGACGATGATCGCCGCAGGCAGGCACATCACCGCGAAGAGGATCATCGGCAGGACCTTGGACTTGGCCGAGCGGCCGAGTCCGTACGCGCCGCGCAGGGACTGCGAGTAGAGGGAGCGTCGGGCGTAGGCGCGGCCGAGCCGCGGCCCGTCGTAGTTGCGGTACCCGATGTTGTGGATCCGGGTGGCTCCGGCGCCTGCCCCGGTACCGGTCTCGGTCTCAGTGCTCATCGCGGGCGCCTCCCTTCTGCAGTGCGTACTCCGCCTCGTCGGCGCCCTGGCCCGGCCGGGCCGCCGCGGCGGACGGTTCCGAGCGGAAGACCTCCGCGATGTGGTGCCGGCGCTGTTCCATCCGTACGAGCCCCACGCCGAGCCCGGCGACGGTGTCGCGGACGACGTCGTACGTCTCCTCGCCCTCGGCCTCGATCAGCAGGATGTGGCCCGCGCCCGGCAGCCCTTCCTCCATGCCCGCGTGCAGGGTGAGTCCGGCGGTGGTGAGGGCCTCGCGCAGGGACCGCGTGCCGTCGGGGTGCGCGTCCGTGTCGGTGACCTCGACCGCGAGGGTGGTGGTGGTCTGGGTGAAATCGCTGGTGGAACTGGAGCGCAGAAGCGTTCCGCCGTCGATGACGACGACATGGTCACAGGTGCGTTCGAGCTCGCCCAGGAGATGCGAGGTGACCAGTACGGAGATGCCGAAGTCGGTGTAGACGCGCCGGATGAGACCGAGCATCTCGTCGCGGCCGACCGGGTCGAGACCGTTGGTCGGCTCGTCGAGGAGGACCAGTTGGGGGTCGTGGACCAGCGCCTGTGCGAGCTTGACGCGCTGCTTCATGCCCGTCGAGTAGCCGCCGATGGGGCGGTAGCGCTCCTCGTACAGGCCGACATGGCGGAGCGTGTCGGCGGTCCGCTCGCGGGCGGCGGTCGGCGGAAGTCCGGACATGCGCGCCATGTGGACGACGAACTCGGTGGCCGAGACGTCCGGCGGCAGGCAGTCGTGCTCAGGCATGTATCCGACGCGCTCGCGGATGGTGCCGCCGCTGGTGGCGACATCGAGCCCGAGCACCGTGGCCCGGCCTTCCGTGGCGGGGGACAGACCCAGCAGGATCTTGATCATGGTGGACTTGCCGGCTCCGTTGGCGCCCACCAGGCCGGTCACACCCGGTCCGATGTCCAAGGAGAGCCGGTCAAGCGCGGTCACCCGGGGGAACCGCTTGCTCAGGCCTTCTGTCGCGATCACAGTCACGGTTCGACGGTAGTGGCGCGGGCCAGGGCGAGCGTCAGACCAGGCGGCTGTATCCATGTCAGCCTCCAGGCGTAGGGAACCCGTAGGGGCCCCGGCCGTCCGCCGGTTATCCACAGGAATCCCCCGCCCCTTGACGTCGCCGCCAACCATTGTCACATTCATCAGTGTCACGTTACGAACACGTACCGCACACGGAATGGGGTGGGGACGGGGTGGGAGGCGACGCGATGACGGACGCGCGGACCACTGAGCTGCGGGGATTCAGGGAGGCCCAGCGCCTGGCGTATGCATGCGCGGAGGCGGTCGCCGAGCGGCTGCGGCCGGGGGTGACCGAGCGCGAGGCGGCGCGCATGCAGCGCGAGTGGCTCCGTGCCCGCGGTGTGCGCGACTGGTTCCATCTGCCCTTCGCGTGGTTCGGGGACCGTACGGCGTTCGCGGGCTTCCGGATACCGCTCCAGTTCTTTCCCACCGGCCGGCGGCTGGAAGCGGGCATGCCGTTCATCCTCGATCTGGCGCCGGTCCACCGCGGCTTCACGGCCGACGTCGGCTACTCGGGCTGTCTGGGGCCGAACCGGCTGCACGGCAAGCTGCTCGCCGACCTTGAGGCGCACCGCGAGCTGATCCTGCGGGAGGTGCGCGAGCGGCGCTCGCTCCGGGAGATCTACCAGGACGTGGACCGGCTGATGATGCGGCAGGGATATGCCAACCGGCATCGCGCGTACCCCTTCGGTGTCATCGCCCACAAGATCGACCGGGTGAAGCAGCGCCGCGTCTCGCCCCATGTGTTCGGATTCGGCACCCAGTCGCTCAAGGGGCTGGCGAGCGACGCCCTGCACGGCCACCGGGACGGCTGGTCGCCGCTGTGGAGCCCGTACAGATTCTCCGATCACCCGCCGAAGCCGGGGCTGTGGGCGGTAGAGCCCCACCTCGGATTCCGGGGTACCGGCGCGAAGTTCGAGGAGATCCTGGTGGTCACCGACTCCCGGGACCCGGAGCAGAGCGCGTTCTGGCTGGATGACGATCTGCCGCATGTGCGGCGCTGGGCGGAGGCCGTATGAATGGCGGAGGCCGTATGAGTAAGGGTGCGGGCGAAGGCGGCGGTACGGACAGGGGCCTGGCGGCCGCGCGGGAGCGCTGGGTGCGTACGGGCGGGATCGAGCTGTGCGTCGCCGAGTTGGGCGATCCGACGCGGCCGACCGTCCTGCTGGTGCACGGCTATCCGGACAGCAAGGAGGTCTGGTCCGAGGTCGCGGAACGGCTCGCGGACCGCTTCCATGTGGTGCTGTACGACGTACGGGGCCATGGCAGGTCGACGGCGCCGGTTCCGCTGCGCGGCGGCTTCACGCTGGAGAAGCTGACGGACGACTTCCTGGCGGTCGCCGACGCGGTGAGCCCGGACCGGCCGGTCCATCTGGTCGGCCACGACTGGGGCTCCGTGCAGTGCTGGGAGTTTGTCACGGTGGCGCGGACGGAGGGCCGGATCGCCTCCTTCACCTCGATGTCGGGCCCCTCTCTCGATCATCTGGGGCACTGGATCAAGCGGCGGGCGGCGCGGCCCACTCCGCGCCGGGCCGGGCAGCTCCTCGGGCAGGGCGCCAAGTCCTGGTATGTCTATCTGCTGCATACGCCCGTGCTGCCGGAGCTGGCCTGGCGCGGGCCGCTCGGCAAGCGGTGGCCAAGGATCCTCCAGCGGATCGAGAGGATCCCGGGCGATACGTACCCGACGTCCTCGCTGCCCCGGGACGCGGCGCACGGCGCGTGGCTCTACCGGGACAACGTCCGCGCCCGGCTGCGGAGACCGCGGACCGACGCCTACGCGCACGCCCCCGTTCAACTGATCACGCCGACCGGCGACGCCTTCCTGTCGGAACGGCTCTACGACGATCTGGAGCAGTGGGCGCCGCGGCTCGTACGGCGGACGCTGCCCGCCAAGCACTGGGTGCCCCGCACCCGCCCCGACCAACTGGCCTCCTGGATCGATGACTTCGTCACGGCCCACGAGGACGGCGGGCTCCCGGACCCCGGTGTGGCGCCGAGCGGGCCGTACGCCGAGCGCTTCGGCGGACAGCTGGTGCTGGTCACCGGCGCGGCCAGCGGCATCGGCCGGGCGACCGCCTTCGCGTTCGCCGAGGCGGGCGCGCGGATCGTGGCGGTCGACCGGGACGTGGAGGGAGCGGCCAGGACCGCGGAGCTGGCCCGGCTGATCGGCGCGCCTGACGCCTGGGCCGAGCCGGCCGATGTCGGCGACGGGCAGGCGATGGAGAAGCTCGCCGAGAGGGTCGCCGCGGAGTACGGCATCGTCGATGTGCTGGTCAACAACGCGGGGATCGGGCTGTCCGGAGCGTTCCTCGACACCAGCGCCGAGGAGTGGAAGAAGGTCCTGGACGTCAATTTGTGGGGCGTCATCCATGGCTGCCGGCTCTTCGGCAAGCAGATGGCCGAGCGCGGCCAGGGCGGTCATATCGTCAACACCGCTTCCGCCGCGGCGTATCAGCCCTCAAAGGCGCTGCCCGCGTACAGCACGTCGAAGGCGGCGGTGCTGATGCTCAGCGAGTGTCTCCGGGCCGAACTGGCCGGGCAGGGCATCGGGGTCTCCGCGATCTGCCCCGGCCTCGTCAACACCAACATCACCTCCACCGCGCGTTTCACAGGCGTCTCCGCCGAGGAGGAGGAGCGGCGCAGGAAGAAGTCGGCCCGGCTGTACGGGCTGCGCAACTACCCGCCCGAGAAGGTCGCCGACGCCGTGCTTCGCGCAGTCATCCGCAACCAGGCCGTGGTGCCGGTGACTCCGGAGGCGCGCGGGGCGCGGCTGCTGTCCCGGTTCGCGCCGGGCGCGCTGCGCGCCCTCGCGCGGGTGGAGCCGCCGCTGTGAACGCAGAAGGAGACGAGAAGTACCCCATCGTGCCGCGCCGGGTCTCGTTCGACTGGCGCGAGACCCCGCTGCACTGGATACCGGACGAGCCCACCGCCACCCATGTCATCAATGTGCTGCATCTGCTGCTGCCCGCGGGCGAGCGATGGTTCGTGAAGGTCTTCAAGAAAAGCCTTCCGCTGGTCACGGACGCGCGGCTGCTCAAGGACGTCAAGGGGTTCATGGGGCAGGAGGCCACACACAGCGTGCAGCACTCCTATGTGCTGAACCACCTGGCGGAGCAGCGGCTGGACACCGACGCGTACACCCGGCACGTGGACTTCCTCTTCGAGCGGCTGCTCGGCGAGAAGCCTCCCTGGGGGATACCCCTCCCGGCCGGGAAATGGCTCCTGTACCGGCTGGCGTTCATCGCCGCGATCGAGCAGTTCACGGCGGTCCTCGGCGACTGGGTGCTGCGCGCGGAGGAGCTGGACCGCGCGGGCGCCGACGAGGTCATGCTCGATCTGCTGCGCTGGCACGGCGCGGAGGAGGTCGAACACCGGGCGGTGGCATTCGACATGTACCAGCACTGCGGCGGCTCCGGTGCGGCGCCGTACGCCCGGCGGATCGGGACGATGTGCGTCACCGCGCCCGTACTGCTGTGGCTGTGGGCCTGGGGGGCGGCGTATCTGATCCGGCACGACCCCCAACTCGCGGGCCGGTCGGGCTATTCGCTGCGTGAGCACAACAAGGCGATCGACAAGGGCCTGCTGCCCACCTGGCGGGAGCTCGGCTCGGCGATACCCCGCTACCTCCGGCGCTCGTACCACCCCTCGCAGGAGGGCTCGCTGCGCAGGGCCGTCGACTATCTCGCGGCCTCGCCGGCGGCGCGTGCGGCGGCGGGCGCGGTGGGCCGCGCGGCCCTGGGACGAAGGGCGTGAGCGTGTCCGGGGCCGATCCGCGGTCCGGGCCCGGCGCCGAGTACCGGATCGAGGGTCTCGCGCAGGCGAGCGGCGCCACGGTCCGTACGATCCGCGCTTACCAGGACCGCGGGCTGCTGCCCAGGCCCGAGCGGCGTGGCCGGGCGAATGTGTACGACGACACCCATCTCGCCCGGCTGCGGCAGATCGCCGATCTGCTGGACCGGGGCTACACCCTGGCCTCCATCAAGGAGTTGCTGGAGGCGTGGGACGCCGGGCGCGGGCTGGGCGGGGTGCTCGGGCTCGTCGCCGAGGTACATGGACCCTGGACCGACGAGGAGGCGGCCAGCATCTCGCGGGCGGAGCTGGACGAAAGGTTCGGCGGCGCACGGGACGACGCGGCCGTCGAGGAGGCCCTGGAGCTGGGTGTGCTGGAACGTATCCCGGGCCGGGATGACGCCTTCCTCGTCCCGAGCCCTCAGGAGCTGGCCGTGGCAGCGGAGTTGCACGCGGCCGGGGTGCCGCTGCCCGCGATCTCCGGACATCTGCGGGAGCTTCGCGGTCAGGTCGAGCACATCGCCTCCCGTTTCCTGGAGTTCACCACTGAGCATGTCTTCGCCCGCTATCTCGGTCACCGTCCCCCGACGGACGCGGACGCGGCCGAGGCTGCCGCGCTGGTGCGCCGGATGCGTCCGCTGGCGCGGCAGTCGGTCGACGCGGAACTGGCCCGCGCGATGCGGCTGTTCGCCACCCGCCACCTGCGGCGGCATCTGACGGTGGACGCCCCGCCCTCCGGCCCGTCCGTGACCCGGTCCGTGCCCTTGCCCGCCGACACGATCCGGGCTGTGGAGAACCTTGTTGGCCGGGAGAGGGTGGCCTCCTTTGTCGCCGCGGCCACCGAACGCGAGGTCCAGGCAAGAGCCTTGGACGACCTCACCTCAACCCACAGACAGAAAGGACAAATTGACCAAATAGGCTAAATGGTACGCCAGTTATCCACAGATCCGCCAAATAGCCTGTGGATAAACAAAGTTGACTGTGGATCAAACCTACGAACCGTCAGCAATGTGAAATGAGTGGCACCCGACAGCACCACCGGTCACGCTGGTGCGATGACCGGAGCATCCGACGAACGACGCATCGTGAAGGTGTCGAAGTACCTCGCCAAACATCTGCGCCACCAGCCCGAGCGAATCGGCATCACCCTCGACGCGAATGGGTGGGTACCGGTCGACGAACTGATGACCGCCGCCGCCGCGCACGGCTTCCGGCTGAGCCGTGCCGAACTGGACCATGTGGTCGCCGTCAACGACAAGCGCCGTTTCACCATCGACGGCGACCGGATCCGCGCCAACCAGGGCCACACCATCACCGTCGACCTGGAGCTGGCCCCGGCACAACCGCCCGCCTACCTCTACCACGGCACGGTCGCCCGCAACCTGGACGCGATCCGGGCGGAGGGGCTGCGCCCCATGGACCGCCACCACGTCCATCTCTCGCCCGACCGCGAGACCGCGACGCGGGTGGGCGCGCGCCGCGGCCGGCCCGTCGTCCTGCCGGTGGACGCGGGGGCGATGCACCGCGACGGGCTGGTGTTCCATGTCAGCGCCAATGGCGTCTGGCTCACCGACTCCGTACCGTCGCGGTACCTGCGCTTTCCCGGCTGAGGGCTGACGGGCTGACGAGCCGCGGACGGGCCCGCAGGAGCCCGGAGGAGCCCGGAGGAGCCCCGAAGAAACCGGGACGAGCCCCGGAAGAGCCCGGGACGAGCGCTACCGCCGCAGCTGGGCCGGCGCCTCGGTGGCGATCCGCTCGTAGACCCGCTGGTCGGCCGCGAACTCCGAGTCCGGGATGGGTGCGTGCACCGCGATCTCGGTGATGCCAAGTTCGAAGTGCCTGCCCGCGAAGTCCACGAACGCGTCGAGCGACTCCATCGGGCCATTACGGTCCGGGGTGAAGCCGGTGAGCAGGATCTTCTCCACCTCGGACACCTCCCGCCCGATCTCCGAGCAGGCCTTGCCCAGCCGGTCGATCTGCCCGCTGATGGCGGCACGCGACTGCTCCGGCGTACCCGTCTCGAACAGCTTCGGGTCCCCCGTCGTCACCCATGCCTGACCGTGCCGGGCGGCGAGCTTCAGCCCGCGCGGCCCGGTTGCCGCCACCGCGAAGGGCAGCCGGGGCCGCTGCGCACACCCCGGAATGTCGCGCGCCTCGACCGCCGAGTAGTACGTCCCGTCGTACGTCACGGAATCCTCGGTCAGCAGCCGGTCGAGCAGCGGCACGAACTCGGCGAACCGGTCGGCCCGCTCCTTCGGCGTCCATGGCTCCTGCCCCAGCACCGTCGCGTCGAAGCCGGTGCCACCCGCTCCGATCCCGAGGGTGATCCGGCCGCCCGAGACATCGTCCAGCGAGATGAGGTCCTTGGCGAGCGTCACCGGATGTCTGAAGTTCGGCGAGGTGACGAGGGTGCCCAGCCGCAGCCGCTCGGTGACGGCGGCAGCCGCGGTCAGGGTCGGCACGGCCCCGAACCAGGGCCCGTCGCGGAAGGTCCGCCAGGACAGATGGTCGTAGGTGTACGCGGTATGGAAACCGAGCCGCTCGGCTCGCTGCCAGTCGTCACGGCCTCCGTCGTGCCAGCGGCGGACGGGCAGGATCACGGTACTCAGACGCATGCCCCTGACGATACGGGTGCGTACGGGGCGCACGTCCGGCCGGGGACGGAACCGAGCACGCACCCCAGGCCCACTCAGATGTGCGCCCCTCCGCACGCCCGTGCGTATTCGTACGCGAGAATGGACGCGTGACCTCGCCCAGTGGACCCGCGCCCGCGCCCGACGACTCCCCGCTCCCCGCCAGACCCCGGCTGATCGCCACCGATCTCGACGGCACCCTGCTGCACGACGACAAGTACGTCTCGGACCGTACGATCGCCGCGCTCGCCGCCGCCGAGCGGGCCGGTATCGAGGTCTTCTTCGTCACCGGCCGCCCGGCCCGCTGGATGGATGTCGTCAGCGAGCATGTGCACGGCCACGGGATGGCGATCTGCGCCAACGGCGCCGCGGTCGTGGATCTGCACGCCGGCGGAAAGCTGCTGCGGGTCCGCCCACTGGAGCGCGACACCGCCCTGGCCGTCGTCCAGGCGCTGCGCGACGCCGCGCCCGGTACGACCTTCGCCGTCGAACTGACCACGGGCATCCATTACGAGCCGACGTATCCGCCCTTCCACCAGGACCCGGGCGCGACCGTCGCCACCGCGGAGAAGCTCCTCCAGGTACAGGTACAGGAACAGGGACAGGGGCAGGAGCAGGGACAGGGACAGGCACAGGGGCGGATACAGGAGCAAGGACAAGCACGGGAAACGGCGGACGAGTCCGCCGCGCCCGTGGTGAAGCTGCTCGCCCACCACCCCGACCTGACGCCCGACGGCTTCCTCGCCGTGGCCCGTACGGCGGTGGGGAACCGCGCCACCATCACCCGCTCCAGCCCGAGCGCGCTCCTTGAGATCAGCGGCCCGGGGGTCAGCAAGGCCAGCACGCTCGCGCTCTGCTGTGCCGAGCGCGGCATCTCCTCCGACGAGGTCGTCGCCTTCGGCGATATGCCGAACGATCTGGAGATGCTGACCTGGGCCGGGACGTCCTACGCGATGGGCAACGCCCACCCGGACGTACTGGCCGCCGCCTCCGGACGCACGGTCACCAACAACGAGGACGGCGTCGCGATCGTCATCGAGCAGATCGTGGCCCGCCGTCAAGCTGAGGGGCACTGAGCGAACAGGCTCTGAACGGGGCGCGGCCTCACAGCGCGGCCTCACAGCGGGGCCTCACAGCAGGGCCTCACAGCGGGACCTCCCACACCACCGTCGTACCGCGCGCCGTACCGCGCCGGTTCTCCCCGAGCCCCCGCTCGCACGTACTCGATCCGCCCAGCGACTCCGCCCGTCGCTTGAGGTTGCGCAGTCCGCTGCGCCGCCCGCCCTCCGGAATGCCCACCCCGTCGTCGGCGACCGACAGCCGCACCGCCCGCCCGCCGTCGGGAAGCCGGACCGTGCAGTCGACGACGACTTCGATCCGAGTGGCGTGCGCGTGCCGGAAAGCATTGGAAAGGGCCTCCCGAAGCGCGGCGACCAGGTTCTTCCCGGCGAGTTCGCCGACGGAGTCGACCGGGCCGACGAAGCGATGGGTGGGCCGGAAACCCAGAGGCACGGCGGCCATATTGATCTCCCGCAGCACGCGGGTACGCATCCCGGGCGGCGCCTCGGCCGGTCCCTGCTGGAGCGCGAAGATGGCCGTACGGATCTCCTGAATCGTCACGTCCAGTTCCGCGACCGCCTTCTCGATGCCGTGGTGAACCTCGGGCGCCACCTCTCCGCGCTGGGCCGTCTCCAGCGTCATCCCGGTGGCGAACAGCCGTTGGATGACCAGATCGTGGAGGTCACGTGCGATCCGGTCGCGGTCCTCAAGTACGGCCAGCCGCTCCCGGTCCCGCTGTGCCCCGGCCATCATCAGGGCCAGTGCGGCCTGCGCGGCGAACTGCCTGGCCAGCGTGCGTTCCCGCCGGCTGAACTGGCGCGCGCCCCGCGACCGCGGCATCACCAGCGCGCCGAGCACCCGCCCGTCGGTACGCAGCGGCAGCAGCATGAGGGGACCGAACTCGGAGGCCAGCCTGGTCACCAGGCGCGGATCGCCGGCAGCGTCGTCCACGAAAACGGATTCGCCGGCCAGCAGAGCCGCGGCGGCGGGCGCGGTGGCCGGGACGCGGTAGCCCACCCTCATCACCGGATGGTCGGCGGAGACGGCCACGATCTCCAGACCCCCGTTCCGCGCGCGCAGCATCACCGCGCCCATGGCCGAGTCCGAGAGCCTGCGGGCGTGTTCCGCGACGACGGTGAGCGCGTCGCCGGCGTCACCGCCGGAGAGGAGGGCGGTGGTGACGGCGACCGAACCCTCGATCCACCGTTCGCGCTGCCGGGCCGCCTCATACAGCCGGGCGTTGCCGATGGCCACCCCCGCCTCTGCTGCGAGCACCCGCAGCAGACGCAGATCACTGTCGTCGAACTCGCCCCCGCCCGACTTCTCCGCCAGATAGAAGTTGCCGATCGTCCTGTCCCTGACGCGGATCGGGACGCCGAGGAAGGTCCGCATCGGCGGGTGGCCGGGCGGAAATCCGACGGCGCGCGGATCGGTCGTCAGATCGGTGAGCCGAATCGGATCGGGGACCCGGATCAGCGCGCCGAGGAGACCGCTGCGTCCATCCGGTCTGCGTCCGATCCGCCGGGCCACCTCCTCGCCGGCCCCGTAGGTCACGAAGTCGGAGAGGCCCTCACCCTCCTCGTCGACCACGCCGATCGCCGCGTACCGGGCGTCGGCGAGTTCGGCGGCGGTCTCACAGATCCGGTCGAGCGTGGAGTGCTGCCCGAGTCCGGTGCCGACCGAACACATCGCCTCCAGCAGTTGCGGCACGCGCGCGGCGGTCTCGGCGGACAGGCCCTCAAGGCTGGTTGCCGCGCGGATGGCGGCTTCGAGGGGGTCCTTGGATTCGGGCACGTCCATGCCCATGAGCCTAATAAGTCCTATTTGGCAGGGAAAGTCGACTTCTGGGCTTCCAGGAGGTCTCCGGCGCGTTCCCGCTCCAGCATCCGGCGCAGCGGCCCCTCCTCAGCGGCCAGTTCGGTATAGGTGCCGCGCTGTACGGGGCGACCGCCGTCCAGCACGATCACCTCGTCAACCGTGTCAAGTCCCTGCAAACGGTGGGTGATGAGCAGCGTCGTCCGCCCCTCGGTCGCCGCCAGCAGATCGGTGGTCAGCGCGTCGGCCGTCGCCAGGTCCAGATGCTCGGCCGGCTCGTCGAGGACCAGCACGGGGAAGTCGGCGAGCAGTGCGCGGGCCAGCGCGAGCCGCTGCCGCTGGCCGCCGGAGATCCGTGCGCCGTGCTCGCCGACGAGCGTGTCGAGTCCGGCGGGCAGGGCGTCGACCCAGTCGAGCAGCCGGGCCCGGCGCAGGGCGTCGCGCAGTTCGTCGTCGGTCGCGTCCGTACGGGCGAGCCTGAGGTTCTCCCGTACGGAGCTGTCGAAGAGGTGCGCGTCCTGGGCGCACAGCCCCACGAACCGGCGGACGGTGTCCCCGTCGAGCGTGGCCGTGTCCGTACCGCCGAGCCGGCAGCCGCCCTCGCGCGCGTCCAGGAAGCGCAGCAGTACCTGAGCCAGCGTCGTCTTGCCCGAGCCGGAAGGCCCGACGACCGCGACCCGTTTCCCAGCGGTCAGGGTCAGGTCGAAACCACTGAGCGCGTCCCGCCGCTGCCCCGGGTACCGCGCGGCCAGCCCGCGCACCTCCAGCGGGAACGGCGATACGGGAGCGGCGGCCGGCCGCTCGGGCTCCCGTACGGGTATGGGCGCGTCCAGCACCTCGCACACCCGCTCCGCGCCGCACCGGGAGCGCTGCCGGTACCGCACGGCGAGCGGCAGCCCCGTGACCGCCTCGAACGCGGCGAGCGGGGTCAGAACGAGCACGGCCAGTTCAACGCCCGCGAGCCGTCCGTCCGCCAGGGCCTCGACCCCCACATACGCGGCCCCGGCGACGGTCAGTCCACAGACCAGGGCGGAGAGCCCGCCCCCGAGCGCGTCGGCGCTCGCGCCGCGGGAGGCGATGGCCGTCAGCGTTCCGTCGGCCTCCCCTGTCCGGCGCATCCGGCTCTTCAGCGCGCCCGCGACGGTCAACTCGGCGACACCGCTGAGCAGGTCGGTGACGCGGGTGGCCAGCAGTCCCCGTGCCGGAGCGAGTTGCCGCTCGGCCCGGCGGGCGCGGACACCGCTCAGCAGCGGTACGCCCACTCCGGCGACAAGCAGCCCCGCGGCCAGTACGGCGCCCGCCTCGGGCAGCAGCCACGCGGTGAATCCGACCGCGCCCACCCCGACGAGCAGGGCGGAGCCGACCGGGAGGAGCCAGCGCAGCCAGTAGTCCTGGAGTTCGTCCACATCGGCGACCAGCCGGGACAGCAGATCGCCGCGCCTGGTCTCGCGAAGCCCGGCGGGCGCGATGCGCTCCAGCCTCCGGTACACGGAGACCCTGAGATCGGCGAGCATCCTGAGCACCGCGTCGTGCGACACGATCCGCTCGGCGTACCGGAAGACGGCCCGCCCGATACCGAAGGCGCGGGTCGCCGTCACCGCGATCATCAGATAGAGAACGGGCGGCTGCTCGGAGGCGCGGGAGATGAGCCAACCGGACACCGCCATGAGCCCGACGGCCGAGCCCAGCGCGCAGCTCCCGAGCACCAGCGCGAGCACGAAGCGGCCACGGAGCGCACCGGCGGCGGCCCGCATCCGCGCGAGCGGAGCCCGCGCACCGGTACCCCCGCCGTGCCCACGCTCTGCACCGCCTCCGCCATGCCCGCGCTTCCCGCCACCCGCGCCGTCCCCCCGTCCTCCGCCGTCCGTCTCGTTTCCACCGTCCGCCGTGCCGAAGGTGGCGGGTACGGCGTCCTCGTCGCCGGACGGGGGCAGCGCGGGGAGGTCGCCGAGTCCGAGCCCGGGCCCGGACTCCTCGATCGCCGACCCCACCGACGCCATCGACACCATGGGGGTCAGTGGCCGCTCCATGGACGCCGGCGGCTCGGACAGCTCCGGCCGCGCGGATCCCGCCGTACGTTCGCCGGGCCGCGCCGGCTCCACGAGGGTCACCACCCGGTCCGCCACCGCGAGCAGCGCGGGCCGGTGGACGACCAGCAGCACCGTACGCCCCACGGCCAGCCGTCGCACCGCCTCGACGACGCCCGCCTCCGTCTCGCCGTCGAGCGCCGCCGTGGGCTCGTCGAGCAGGAGCAGCGGCCGGTCCGCGAGGAAGGCGCGGGCCAGCGCGAGCCGTTGACGCTGACCCGCCGAAAGGCCCGCCCCGTCCTCGCCGAGCGCGGTGTCCGGTCCGTCCGGGAGCGCCGCCACGAAGTCGTACGCCCCCGCGTCCCGCAGCGCGTCCCGTACGGCCGCGTCATCCGCGTCCGGCCGGGCCAGCCGTACGTTCTCCGCGATCGTCCCGGCGAAGAGGTACGGCCGCTGCGGCACCCACGCGATCCGTTCCCGCCAGCGCTCCGGATCGAGGGAGGCCAGATCACGGCCGTCCACCCGCACCCGGCCCTCGTCGGGGACGGCGAACCCGAGGACCACATTGAGCAGGGTGGTCTTGCCGATGCCGCTCGGGCCGACCAGGGCGACCGTCTCCCCCGGCTCGACCGTCAGCGTGGCCCCGTCCAACGAGGGCTCGGTACGTCCCTGATGGCGGACCGTCACCCCGTCCAGCTCCAGCCGGGGCGCGCCGGGCACCTCCTCCGTACCGCCCGCCGGAGGCTCGGTCTCCAGCACCGTGAAGATCTCCTCGGCCGCCGAAAGCCCCTCGGCCGCCGCGTGGTACTGCGCCCCCACCTGCCGGATCGGCAGATAGGCCTCTGGGGCGAGAATCAGCACCACCAGCCCGGTGTACAGATCGAGTTCGCCGTGGACGAGCCGCATCCCGATGGTGACCGCGACCAGCGCCACCGACAGCGTCGCGAGCAGTTCCAGCGCGAACGACGACAGGAAGGCGATCCGCAGCGTACGCAGGGTGGCCTGCCGGTACTCCGAGGTGATCGTACGGATCGCCTCGGCCTGGGCCTTGGCCCGGCCGAAGACCTTGAGAGTCGGCAGCCCCGCGACCACATCCAGGAAGTGTCCCGACAGCCGGGACAGCAGCCGCCACTGACGGTCCATCCGGGCTTGGGTGGCCCAGCCGATGAGCACCATGAACAGCGGGATCAGCGGGAGGGTCACCACGATGATGGCCGCCGAGACCCAGTCCTCCGTGACGATCCGGGCCAGCACCGCCACCGGCACCACCACGGCGAGCCCCAGCTGCGGCAGATAGCGCGCGAAGTAGTCGTCCAGCGCGTCGACCCCGCGGGTGGCGAGCGCGACCAGCGAACCGATGCGCTGCCCGCTCAGCCACCCCGGACCCAGCTCGGTGGCCCGCTCCAGCAGCCGTCCGCGCAGTTCCGACTTGACCGCCGCGCTCGCCCGGTGGGCGGCGAGCTCGGTCAGCCAGGCGACCAGCCCCCGCCCGGCGGCGACCGCGACCAGCAGGAGCAGCGGAGTACGCAGATCGGAGCCATCGAACCCGCGCTGGAACGCGCCGACCACCACCTCGGCGATAAGCATCGCCTGAGCGATGACCAGCCCCGCGCCGGCCACCCCGAGGACCACCACGGCCACAAGGAAGAAGCGGGTGGCCCGGGCATACCGGAGCAGACGGGGGTCGATTGGTTTCACGTGAAACACCTACTCCTACTGCTCTGCCGCTACTGCCCTGCCCGCGCCCCGGCGCCATGTGGTCCGGCGCCTTGTGGTCCGGGCCTTGTGGTCCGGGCCTTGTGGTCCGGCGCCGTACGGTCTGATGCCTTCTGGCCCGGGGCCTGTCGTCCACCGCCTTCGCCGTCGCTACCCGGCGATGTGCTGCGTACCGATCCGCTTACGGAACACCCAGTACGTCCAGCCCTGGTAGAGCAGTACGACCGGAGTGGCGATCCCCGCGCACCACGTCATGATCTTCAACGTGTACGGGGTCGACGAGGCGTTCGTCACCGTGAGGCTCCACGCCTCATTCAGCGAGGACGGCATGACGTTCGGAAAGAGCGTCAGGAAGAGCATCGCGACCGCGGCCACGATCGTCACGCCGGAGAACGCGAACGACCAGCCCTCACGCCCCGCCGCGATGGCCCCGATGGCGGCGACCAGTGCCGCCACGGCGACGATCATGGCGACCAGGCTCTTGCCGTCCCCGTTGTCCGCCTGGGTCCAGATCAGAAAGCCGAGTGCCAATACGGCGGTGACCGCTCCGAGACCGAGGGCCAGCTTCCTGGCCCTGACCCGGATGTCCCCCACCGTCTTCAGCGCGGCGAACACCGTGCCGTGGAAGGTGAAGAGGGTCAGGGTCACCAGCCCGCCGAGGATCGCGTACGGGTTGAGCAGATCGCCGACGGTGCCGACGTACTCCTTCTGCGCGTCGATCTTCACGCCCCGCACGATGTTGCCGAAGGCGACGCCCCAGAGCACCGCGGGGATCAGGGAGGTCCAGAAGATCGCGTTCTCCCAGTTGCGCTGCCAGCTCTCGGCGGGCCGCTTGGCCCGGTACTCGAAGGCGACACCGCGCACGATCAGACAGACCAGGATGAGCAGCAACGGCAGATAGAAGCCCGAGAAGAGCGTGGCGTACCAGTCGGGAAAGGCGGCGAAGGTGGCTCCTCCGGCGCTCAGCAGCCACACCTCGTTGCCGTCCCAGACGGGCCCGATGGTGTTGATGAGGACCCGTCGCTCCTTGCGGTTCCGGGCCAGCAGCTTGGTGAGGACCCCGATGCCGAAGTCGAATCCCTCAAGGAAGAAGTAGCCGGTCCAGAGGACCGCGATCAGAACGAACCAGACGTCGTGGAGTTCCATTGCTCCTCAGACTCCTCAGTACGAGAAGGCCATCGGCCGGTCGGCGTCCGTGTGGTCGCCGCCGATCTTGGTGGGCGGGTTGAGGTCGGCGTCCGTGAGCTCCGGCGGCCCGGCCTTGACGTACTTGACCATCAGCCTGACCTCGATGACCGCGAGGACCGCGTACAGCAGGGTGAAGACGATCATCGAGGTGAGCACCTCCGCCTGGGAGACGCCGGGGGAGACGGCGTCGGCGGTGCGCAGCACTCCGTACACGACCCATGGCTGGCGTCCCGTCTCGGTGAAGATCCAGCCCCAGGAGTTGGCGATCAGCGGGAAGAGCAGCGTCCAGAGCGCGGTGATCCAGTACCACTTGGCGAATCTCGGGCTGAGCGCCTTGGTCCGGAAGAGCACCAGATTCGGCACTTCGTCCTCGCCGGTCCGCAGAGCGGATGGCAGCAGGAACTTCTTGCGCGTCAGCCAGAGCCCGAGCGCGCCGATGGCCAGGGACGCCATGCCGAAGCCGATCATCCAGCGGAACGACCAGTAGGCGACGGGGATATTGGGCCGGTAGTCGCCGGGGCCGAACTTCTCCTGCTCGGCCTTGTTGATGTCGTTGATACCGGGGACGTGCGAGGTGAAGTCGTTGTTGGCGAGGAAGGAGAGCATCCCGGGGATCTCGATGGCGACTTCGTTGTGCCCCTTGTCGACATCCCCGTAGGCGAACAGGGAGAACGGCGCGGGCGCCTCGCCGTCCCAGAGCGCCTCGGCAGCGGCCATCTTCATCGGCTGCTGCTTGAACATGACCTTGCCGAGGGTGTCACCGCTGACCGCGGTGAGCAGTCCGGCCACCATGACGGTGATCAGGCCGAGGCGCAGTGAGGTCCGCATCACCGGGATATGGCGCTTGCGGGCCAGATGGAAGGCCGCGATACCGACCATGAAGGCGCCGCCGACGAGGAAGGCGGCCGTGAGCGTGTGGAAGAACTGCGTGAGCGCCGTGTCCTGGGTGAGCACCGCCCAGAAGTCGGTGAGTTCGGCCCGTCCGGCTTCCTTGTTGATCCGGTAGCCGATCGGATGCTGCATCCAGGAGTTGGCCGCGAGGATGAAGTAGGCGGAGAGGATCGTGCCGATCGAGACCATCCATATACAGGCCAGATGGATCTTCTTGGGCAGCTTGTCCCAGCCGAAGATCCACAGCCCGATGAAGGTGGACTCGAAGAAGAAGGCGATCAGCGCCTCGAAGGCGAGCGGGGCTCCGAAGACGTCTCCGACGAACCGCGAGTAGTCGGACCAGTTCATCCCGAACTGGAACTCCTGCACGATGCCGGTGACGACACCCATCGCGATATTGATCAGGAAGAGCTTGCCCCAGAACTTCGTGGCCTTGAGGTACTTCGGGTTTTCCGTGCGCACCCACGCGGTCTGCAGCCCCGCGGTGAGTGCGGCGAGCGAGATCGTCAGGGGGACGAAGAGGAAGTGGTAGACGGTGGTGATGCCGAACTGCCATCGCGCCAGGGTCTCCGGCGCCAGAGCGAGGTCCACGTCATCTCTCCTTACATCACATCGCCGTGGTCACGACGGCGGCCTGTCCCATTTGCCCAGGGCGTAACGCCAGGAACCGGGACACGCTTGTGAAAGCGTTCACATTCACAAGCATTATGTCGCACAGCCTTCCGGATCTTCGCGTGGGGGGGGGTCCCCTCCACGGAGAGACCCGTGGGAACGCCCCGGAAGAGGCCCCGGGAACGCCGAAGGGCGGCCTCGAAGAGACCGCCCCACGCCCCACGCTCCGGACTACAGCTCCTTGCGGAACGCCTCGGCCGTCCGCAGGAAGAGATCATTGGCCTCGTTCTCGCCGACCGTGACCCGGACGCCCTCGCCCGCGAACGGCCGTACGACCACACCGGCCGCCTCACACGCCGCGGCGAAGTCCAGCGTGCGCGCGCCCAGCCGCAGCCAGACGAAGTTGGCCTGTGTCTCGGGCACGGTCCAGCCCTGCCCGACCAGCCCCCGGTAGACCCGCTCCCGCTCGGCGACCAGCGAGCCGACCCGCCCCAGCAGCTCGTCCTCGGCGCGCAGCGAGGCGACCGCTGCCTCCTGTGCGATCTGGCTCACACCGAACGGAACCGCGGTCTTCCGCAGCGCGGCGGCGACCGGCTCATGGGCGACCGCGAAGCCGACCCGCAGGCCGGCCAGCCCGTACGCCTTGGAGAAGGTGCGCAGAACGGCCACATTCGGCCGGTCGCGATAGATGTCGATCCCGTCAGGAACCGCACCGTCGCCGCCCTCGGCGGCCCGGATGAACTCGCGGTACGCCTCGTCCAGCACCACCAGCACATCGCCGGGCACCCGGTCCAGGAACCGTTCCAGCTCGGCCCTGCGCACCACCGTGCCGGTCGGGTTGTTCGGGTTGCAGACGAAGATCAGCCGCGTCTTGTCGGTGATCGCCTCGGCCATCGCGTCCAGGTCGTGCACCTCGCCCGCGGTCAGCGGCACCTTTATCGACGTGGCGCCCGAGATCTGCGTGATGATCGGGTAGGCCTCGAAGGAGCGCCAGGCGTAGATGACCTCGTCACCGGCGCCCGCGGTGGCCTGAAGCAGCTGCTGGGCGACGCCCACCGAGCCGGTGCCGGTGGCCAGATGCGAGACAGGCACCCCGAAGCGGTCGGCCAGCTCGTTCATCAGGCCGGTGCAGGCCATGTCCGGGTAGCGGTTGAAGACACCCGCGGCCGAGATCGCCTGCTCCATGACCCCGGGCAGCGGCGGATAGGGGTTCTCGTTGGAGGACAGCTTGTACGCGACGGGTCCGCCGGCCGCCGCGGGCTTGCCCGGCTTGTACGTGGGGATGCCGTCCAGCTCGGCACGCAGCTTGGGGCTCGTCTCACTCACCGCAGGTCCTCCTCGGCCGTTCACGGGTCCTTACATCTTCAATACTGCTCACCTTATGAGGATTCGGGGCCCCTGCGAATGGCGGGCACCGGGAAAGCCCCCAGGGGTGGGGCGCGCTCGCCTTCCCGGCGCGCGCCGGTGGCCTGCGCCGTGGCGCGCATCCCTCGTAGAGGTGAGTTGAGACCTCTTCGAAACATGGGCCCTTCGACAGGTCCATGCCGCTCCTTGCATGGCAGAGCAATGCGAAACCCATCAACCTCCTTTTTTCCAAGCTTGTTCATTATTTTTGATCATGCAGAAACGTGCCTGCTGCCGGGTGCATATGCGACCGGCCCCACCGCCCCTCAGCGCCCTACTATCGGCTCGCCATGACAGCAGCAGGGAAACACCAGGTGAGCCGGACGGACACAACCCGCCGGGGCAGCCGGCAAAGTCGGGCGGGCATCCGGGACGTAGCCGCCGCAGCCGGTGTCTCCATCACGACTGTCTCGGACGCGCTCAACGGCAAGGGACGGTTACCCGACGCCACCCGACGCCATGTCCGAGAAGTCGCAGAGCGCCTCGGCTACCGGCCTTCCGCCGCCGCCCGAACCCTCCGTACCGGCAAGTCAGGGCTCATCGGCCTGACCGTGACCACATACGGGGATGAACCTTTCACCTTCACCGAGTTCGCCTACTTCGCCGAGATGGCCAGGGCCGCGACCTCCGCCGCGCTCGCCCGCGGTTACGCCCTCGTCATCCTCCCCGCCACCTCCCGCCATGACGTCTGGTCGAACGTCGCCCTCGACGGCACCGTCGTCATCGACCCCTCCGACCACGATCCGGTCGTCACCGAACTCGTCCGCCAGGGCCTTCCCGTCGTCTCCGACGGCCGGCCCGCGGGCACCCTCCCCGTCACCGCCTGGGTCGACAACGACCACGAGGCGGCCGTCCTCGAACTGCTCGACCATCTCGCCGCGGCCGGAGCGCGCAGGATCGGCCTGCTCACCGGCACCACCACGGACACCTACACCCGGCTCTCCACCACCGCCTATCTGCACTGGTGCGAGCGCGTCGGCCAGGACCCGGTCTACGAGTCCTATCCCGCCCATGACCCGTGCGCCGGGGCCGTCGCCGCCGACCGGCTGCTGGCCCGTCCCGACCGCCCCGACGCCGTCTACGGTCTCTTCGACCCCAACGGCACCGACCTGCTCGCCGCCGCCCGGCGCTACGGGCTGCGCGTTCCCGAGGATCTGCTGCTGGTCTGCTGCAGCGAGTCCACGGTCTACGCCGCGACCGAACCGCCCATCACCACGCTCTCGCTCAAGCCGCGCCGTATCGGTACCGCCGTCATCCAGCTCCTGATCGACGCCATCGAGGGGATCGACAACGGCCGGCCGGTCGAGCAGGTGATACCGACCGAACTGATCATCCGGACCTCTTCCCAACGGCGGCCCCCGCGCACCACGGTCAGCGCGCCCCGGTCCCCCGCGGGCGACTGACCGGGGGCCGAGAGCTGAGGCCCGCCGAGGCCCGAGGACAACGGACGGTACGGTCCCCGGGCCTGTGGAGCGGTCCCGGAGACCTGTCGGGCGGCCCGGAGAACCGCCCCACGGTCCCGGAGATTCTCGGGCGGGCCCAACGACTCGCCGGAACAGACCCGGAGACTCGCCGAACACCCTCGACGACTCGCCGAACTGTGCCGGAGACTCACCGCCCCAGAGGCCGGAAGAAGGACCAGACCTTTTCGCAATTCGGGCGATCGGCGTGAAAACAGCCGTTGAACCCGAGGTCCCGCCGAATTCTCCCCCCTGGTGCGTCACAGAGCGGGAGCGGCGTTCCTATGATGGGCGCACGACACCACGGACCTCGTCCTACCTGCGATGGGCTCACCCCCATCCAGCCCGGCGGGCCCGAGAGGTGTACGGCGGCGCGACGGTGGTGGAGGGGTCGATGACACAGGGGGCCGGCGAGGGACCCGTGGTGCGGACGGCGACGTTGCGCGACTTCCGCGTACCGCCGTACGCGCAGGTTCCCGTGCAGTCCGGAGAGCCCGGACCGTCCGGCACACCGGCCGACGGCCCGTCAGGGCATCCCGGCAACGCGATCCCGGACCACGAACCGCCGGAGGGCTACACCCCCACCGAGCGCGACCTCCCGGTGATCAACCGCGGGGACACGGTCCAGGTACGGGTCGACGCCGTGGAGCCCTCGGCGCCCGACGGCCGCGGCCCGCTCTACGCCGTCGGCGATGTGCACGGCTATCTCGACGAACTGGTCGCCGCGCTGGCCGCGCAGGACCTCATCGACGCCGACGGCCACTGGGCGGCGGGCAACGCCCGGCTCTGGTTCCTCGGCGACTTCACCGACCGCGGCCCCGACGGCATCGGTGTCATCGACCTCGTCATGCGGCTCTCCGCGGAGGCGGCGGCGGCCGGTGGCTACTGCAAGGCCCTGATGGGCAATCACGAACTGCTGCTCATCGGCGCCAAGCGATTCGGCGACACGCCCGTCAGCTCAGGTGCGGGTACCGCCACTTTCCAGGCCGCCTGGCTGCTCAACGGCGGTCAGCGGACCGATATGGAGCGCCTCCAGGATGTCCATCTGCAGTGGATGTCCCGGCTCGACGCGGTTGTCGAGGAGGACGAGCATCTGCTGATGCACTCCGACACAACGGCTTATCTCGACTACGGATCCACCATCGAGGACGTCAACGACACCGTCCATCAGATCCTCACCCGCAATGACGCCGACGAATGCTGGGATTTGTTCCGTAAGCTCACCAAACGCTTCGCGTTCCGTGACGACGGCGGGCCGCAGGCCGTGCGCGAACTGCTTTCCCAGTACGGCGGACAGCGCGTCGTGCACGGACACAGCCCCATTCCCTATCTGCTCGGCGAAGTCGGTACAGAAGACGCTTCGGACGACGAAGGCGACACAGGCCCGCTGGTGGAAGGGCCGCACGTATATGCCGATGGACTTGCCATCGCGATGGACGGTGGGGTCACCATGGCGGGAAAGCTGCTGGTCGTACAGCTTCCGCTGGACGACTGAATCGATGTGTGACAGGTGAATTCCCGAAACCCCCTGTCACGCCCCGCCACAACAGCCCTACCATCGCCTTATCCGTAGCAGGCTCTCCTCCGTTTCCGCCAACTGCCCGTCCCACGCGGGCGAACCGGCCCTACGGAGCATCGGGGGATGCACATGAACAGCGCTCCACACCTGCTGAGCGAGGATCGCGCGGATTTCGAGCGAATCCTCGACGAGGCACTGCGCCAAACACATGACCGTGCGGAACTCGCCGCGGTCGGACAGCGGCTCACCAGCGAGCAACTGCGCACGATGGCCCTGAGCGCCACGGCGCTGATCACCACGTCCGCCGCCGCGGAGTACGAGCATTTCGCGAAGGTCCGCGAGGAATTCCGCTCACCGGCGCCCTCTTCCTCATCGGCCCACGACGTCGCCTCGACCCCGTCGGGGAGCGAGGCTCCGGACGCCGGCGCGGGGCTCATGGCCGTTGTCGCCGTGCTGGCGCCGGTACTCGGCGGCACCGCGGCGGTGATCTTCCTGCTTGTCGGCTACCTCCTCAAAGCGCTCAGCCCGCCGCCCGCCTTCGCCCGCAGCATGGTCGCGGTCGGATGGTTCTTCGCCGCCGTGACCGTCGTCGGCCTCCTGGTCGCCGCGGTCGGTCTGCTCGTCACGGCCCTGCGCAATACCGCGACCCAGCTTCCTGCCGAGGACTCGTGGGGCGGCGAGTTGCCCGACGAGGTGGCCCGCGCGCGAGAGGCCTGGCGCCAGGCCCTGCTGGAGCGCGGCATCCTGCCCTTCCTGCGGGCGGCGTTGGCCGACCCGAGCGCCGGCACCCCGGCCGCCCCGCCCGTACCGCGCCAGACACCGCCGGCGAAGCACCTGCCCAAGATCGGCTACAGCCGCCCGGACTTCTCCAGCCCGGACGAGGGCTCGACCGACGGCAGGCGTCCGACGTTCAGCAGCCCGGACTTCTCCAGCCCCGACTTCGGCGGTCCGGAGCACCGGCCGGAGTAGCCCCCGGCCGGTGCTCGGTCCACGCGACGCCTCGACCGCGGAAGCGCCCCGGTGAAAGACGCCCCAGCGACAGGGGTCCCGGCGACGGACACCCCGGCCATGGACGCCCCAGTGAAAGACGCCCCGACGACCGACGCCCTGGTGCCAGACGCTCTGGTGACGGACGCTCGCTCAGTCCGCGAGCGGCAGATACACCCGGTTGCCCGCCGCGGCGAACTCCTTGGACTTCTCCGCCATGCCCGCCTCGATCTCGGCGGGCTCCATCCCGGCGGCCTCCGTCCCGGCCGACTCCATCTCACCGCCGTGCCTGCGCCTGATGTCCTGCGAGATCTTCATCGAGCAGAACTTGGGGCCGCACATCGAGCAGAAATGCGCCGTCTTCGCCGGTTCGGCCGGCAGGGTCTCGTCATGGAACTCCCGTGCCGTGTCCGGGTCGAGGGCCAGATTGAACTGGTCCTCCCAGCGGAACTCGAACCGCGCGTCGGACAGCGCGTCGTCCCACTCCTGCGCCCCCGGATGCCCCTTGGCGAGGTCCGCCGCATGCGCCGCGATCTTGTATGTGATGACCCCGGTCTTCACATCGTCGCGATCCGGCAGTCCGAGGTGCTCCTTGGGCGTGACGTAGCAGAGCATCGCCGTGCCCCACCACGCGATCATCGCCGCGCCGATGCCGGAAGTGATGTGGTCGTACGCCGGGGCCACATCGGTCGTCAGCGGGCCGAGCGTGTAGAACGGCGCCTCCTCGCAGATCTCCTGCTGAAGGTCGATGTTCTCCTTGATCTTGTGCATCGGGACATGCCCCGGGCCCTCGATCATCGTCTGTACGCCCAGTCGCTTCGCGGTCGAGTTGAGCTCGCCCAGCGTGCGCAACTCGGCGAACTGCGCCTCGTCGTTGGCGTCCGCGATACAACCGGGCCGCAGGCCGTCACCCAGGGAGTACGTCACGTCGTAGGCCGCGAGGATCTCGCACAGCTCCTCGAAGTTCTCGTATAGGAACGACTCCTTGTGGTGCGCGAGACACCAGGCGGCCATGATCGAACCACCGCGCGAGACGATCCCCGTCTTACGACGGGCCGTCAGCGGCACGTAGCGCAGCAGCACTCCGGCGTGCACCGTCATGTAGTCGACGCCCTGCTCGGCCTGCTCGACGACCGTGTCCTTGTAGATGTCCCAGGTCAGCTCCTCGGCCTTGCCGTCCACCTTTTCGAGCGCCTGGTACAGCGGGACGGTGCCGATGGGGACGGGGGAATTACGCAGCACCCACTCCCGGGTGGTGTGGATATTGCGGCCCGTCGAGAGGTCCATGACCGTATCCGCGCCCCACCGCGTCGCCCAGGTCATCTTCTCCACCTCCTCCTCGATGGAGGAAGTGACGGCGGAATTGCCGATATTGGCGTTGACCTTCACCAGGAACCGCTTGCCGATGATCATCGGCTCGATCTCCGGGTGATTGACGTTGGCAGGCAGTACGGCCCGCCCGGCGGCGATCTCCTCACGGACGACCTCCGGGGATACGTTCTCCCGGATCGCGACGTACTCCATCTCCGGGGTGATGTCACCGCGCCGGGCATACGCGAGCTGCGTCACCGGCTGCCCGTCCCGGCTCCGCCTGGGCTGGCGCGACCGGCCGGGGAAGACCGCGTCGAGTCCCCGCAGATCGGTCGATCCGCTCCGGAGCAGCCCCCCGCGCGGGGAGGTGTGCTTGAGCCCGTCGTCCTCGGGACGGACCGGTCGGCCCGCGTACTCCTCGGTGTCACCGCGACCGATGATCCAGTTCTCGCGCAGCGGTGCGAGACCCCGTCGTACGTCGGTTTCGACGCCGGGATCGGTGTACGGACCCGACGTGTCGTACAGCGTCACGTCCTTGCCGTTGGTGAGATGCACTTGGCGGACCGGCACCTGGAGGTCCGGGCGTGAACCCTGGACGTATCCCTTGTGCCAGCCGATGGACTTTCCGGTCTCGCTCGGATTCCCCGAGTCGGAGGCAGACGGATGTGTGTCCTGAACGGTCATGAGACCTACTCCCTACGCCGGCATTACCCGGTAACAGGTTCAGCGGTCGGCGCAGCGCAGGTGTCCGGGGAAGTACCCCCGGGACCACACAGTCAGCGCCCTCTCAGCCCGGTGCTCCGAGCTCCCGCGTGTGCAAAGGTTGCCTCCACGCTAGCGTCATATCCGGCGTGCTGAACAGAGGGCCTCTTCCTTCTTGCGATGATCGGTCGGTGACCCCTCCCCAGCAGACTCACGAAGCGCACGGCCACTCGCACAGCCATGGGCCGGCCGCTCCGGTCTCCCAGCACCTCCGCAAGGTCATCGCGGCGGTCCTGATTCCGTTCGCGGCAGCTGTGGCCGTCGGGCTGGCCGTGCTCTGGCCGGGCAGCGCCCCGGCCCATGAGCGCACCGGTGTGGGCTTCGACCGGCAGACGGAACAGGGCCAGGTCGTACGGATCGAACGGGTCGACTGCAAGGACGTCAACGCCTCCCAGCTCCCGTCGACGGGCGACCTCACCAAGCCCCAGGGGCGTGAGGCGCAGCAGGCGGAGACCGGGGAGTGCAAGAAGGCCACGGTCGAGGTCACGACTGGCAAGGAGAAGGGGCGTACCTTCATCGAGGTCGTCCAGCCGGACGCGCCCCGGCAGTTTCACGTGAAACAGGGTGTCGTGGTGGCATACGCACCCGATGCACCGCGGGATCTCCAGTACTCCGTTACGGACGTGGACCGTAAGTTCCCGCTGACGCTGCTGGCCGGGATCTTCGCGCTCGTCGTGGTCGTGGTGGGGCGGATGCGCGGCATCATGGCGCTGGTCGCGCTCGTCGCCTCGTTCGCCATTCTGACGCTCTTCATCCTGCCCGCGATTCTGCAGGGATCGAACCCGCTGATCGTGGCGGTCGTCGGGGCCAGCGCGATCATGCTGATCGCCCTCTATCTCTGCCATGGCCTGACGGCGCGTACCTCGGTCGCGGTCCTGGGCACGCTGATCTCGCTGCTGCTGATCGGACTGCTGGGGTCGGTCTTCATCGGCTGGGCGAGCCTGACCGGCAATACCGATGACAACACCGGGCTGATCCATGGCCTGTATCCCGAGATCGATATGAGCGGTCTGCTGCTGGCAGGCGTGATCATCGGTTCGCTCGGCGTGCTGGACGATGTGACGGTGACCCAGACCTCGGCGGTCTGGGAGCTGCGTCAGGCGGATCCCTCGATGGGGCCACGCGCGCTCTACCGGGCGGCCATCCGGATCGGCCGGGACCATATCGCCTCGGTGGTCAATACGCTCGTCCTCGCCTACGCGGGCGCGGCGCTGCCGCTTCTGCTGCTCTTCTCGATCGCGCAGTCGAGCATGGGAACGGTCGCGAACAGCGAGCTGGTGGCGGAGGAGATCGTCCGGACCCTGGTGGGCTCGATCGGCCTGGTCGCGTCGGTGCCGGTCACGACGGCGCTGGCGGCGCTGGTGGTCTCCTCCGACCGGCAGGCCCCGGAGGCGCCCGCCACGGCACCGTACCCGGCGCCTACGGGGCCGGGCCCCGGGGCGGCTTCCCCGTCCGGACCGGATTCCGCACCCGGCCAGGGCCCAGTGCCTGGACCGGGTTCATCGCCTGGACCGGGCCCAGCGGCGTCCCTCTCGGTGCCGGGACAGAACGCGCTGACCCGCAAGCTCGGTGGCAGGGGACGCCGGCGCAAGAAGTGACCACGCGGGGCCGGACGGCCGGTCAGCCGTCAGCCGGGTCAGCCGGGCCGACAGGGCAACGAGGTCTGCCAGGTCAACCGGGTCAGCCGGCGTTCTCCTCGGCGAGGATGCGGCCGAGTGCCTCCTCCAGATTGCCCTCGAAGTCACTGAGCGTGCGCTCCTGACCGAGCGGAACCAACCGGTCCGTACGGTCGAGGAAGGCCACCAGCGGCGCCGCGCTGACCCGGAAGAGGGCGTGGTCGTCGCCGACCTGGAGCCGCATATGGACGTCGGAGAGGTCCTCCGGAGTGGTCGGCGCGATATGCACATCGCCGTCCCCACTGGGCGTGTTGATTCCGTCGAGCAGCAGCTCACGGCCGAAAGTCCAGGTCACGGGGGCATCGCCGGGCAGATGGAAGGTCATCCGCACGGCATAGGGATCCCTCATCTCGTAGTGGAGTTCCACCGGGATTCGGAACGAGAGCTCCTCGGAGACGAGGAAGCTCATCAGGACCTCGGCCTGGACCGACTCGCGCATCGTGTACTCCGGAGTAGATGAAGCAGTGGCTGGGAATGATCCCGTGGATCCCCTTGACGCAATCGTGCTGTAAGCGCTAGCAGATCACAAGGAGTAATTTTTCAGATACTGATAGAGAAGGCGAGAGAGCTCGCCAGTGATTCGATCTCTCTACGTAACCGTTCGATCGCCGGAAGCAGTCGCTCCTGTTGATGGAGTGGTACGGAAATGGCCACTGAGCCCGCGGTGACTCCGGCCTGGATCGGTACGGCCGCGCAGACGGTACCGAGCCGGTACTCCTGGCGCTCCACCACCGGCTCGGCCGGTCCCAGCGAGCCGAGGCGCGCCAGCAGCGTCCCGCGGTCCGGCACGGAGTAGGGCGTGAGCGGGCGGACGGGATAGCGGTCCAGATGATCGCGGCGGGATTCCTCGTCGAGCCGGCTGAGCAGACACTGGCCGAGCGCGTGCGCGTGCCCCGTCTCACGGATGTCCGCGCCATGGGCGACCGCCGGGGCCGCGGGGCTGTCCGCCACGGAGACGAGATCGATCTCACCGTCGTCGTAAACCGCGAAGTACACCGGGACGCCGGTCGCCTCATGCCATCGGCCGAGCGATTCGGTGATCTTGCTGCGACGATTCTGCTGGCCGTCACCGTGTGCCAGCCGCTGTACGGCGTCGCCGAGGAGAAAGACGCCCTTCTCACGGCGGAGATAGCCCTCGTGGGCCAGCGTGCGCAGCAGGTGGTAGGCGGTGGGAAGCGGCAGTCCGGCCTCGCGTGCGAGCTGCTTCGCGGGAGCCCCGTCCGGATGGGAGCCCGCCGACTCCAGCAGTCGCAGCGCCCGCTGTACCGAACCGATCAGAGTCGGGGCTGTGGTACGTGCAGCTGTGGCCATAGGTCACCCCCAGGCGTGCTGACGGGCGCGAGCCCGCCCGCGGGGGCCGCCCCCGCGCGCCCGCCGCACCCCTGAGGGAACCGAGGGACCGAAGGAACCTTGGGGCGGACCCGAGGAACCTTGAGGCCCCGCCCAGAAAAATCGCACAAACCAATGGTCAGAGCGATCGTCAATGCTGTTTTCCCAGGGCGCGGCAGTGGTTTGCCACTCTAGGGGCAGGCCGGGGTGAGGGATGGTTTCCCCTTCACCTTTCCCTCGCGCGGGCTAACGGCCGTTCGAGCCGGGAGCCCGCCGGGGCCCCTACCAGTCGCCGCGTGACGAGGAGGATGAGGAAGACATGAACTTCCGTACGACATAGACCAGTCCACCGACCAGAGCCACCAGGATCAGCACCTTGAAGAGCAGGCCGACCACGATCGAGATGACCGTCGTGATCAGTCCGCCGAACACGACAAGGACGATCACGGGAACCGCGATCCACTTCACCCACCAGGGCAGCCCTGTGAGTACGTCCCGAACCGCCATCGTCCTTACCTCGCTTCGCCGAGAGCCGAGTATCCATCCTGCTCTCTCGATGCTAGAGCCGAGGGAGCGGTGGCGGAGGCCCCGCGGCCCCCGATCTCCCCTGATCCGACCCTGAGGCGGTCCTGAGGGTCGGGAGGATCGGGAGACGGACGGGGGCGCTGGGGCAGGGACGGCGGAGAAGCGGAACGAACGGGAGGGGCGGAGGGGCGGCGATCAGCCCTCGGGCGGGGAGAACACGACCATCACCCGCAGATCCTCGGTGATGTGATGGAACTTGTGCGCGGTTCCGGCCGGCACATACACCACACTTCCCCTGCTGACCTGCGTGGTCTCCATCCCGACGGTGAGCGAGGCGCGACCGCTCACGACGAAGTACACCTCGTCCTGCCGGTGCGGCTGCTGCGGGTCGCTCGCGCCGGCGTCCAGCGCGTACAGGCCCACAGACATGTTGCGTTCCCGCACAAACTGCAGATACGCCCCGTCGTTGGCGGCACGTTCCGCCTCCAGCTCATCCAGTCGGAATGCCTTCATGCCACGATCAGACACATGATGAATTTCCTAGTCAAGACGATCGCCAACGCGGGTGCCCTGGCAGTCGCGATCTGGCTTCTCCAGAACATCACCCTGACCGGCGACAGCACCGGCAAGAAGGTCCTGACGCTGGTGCTCGTCGCCGTGCTCTTCGGCGTGGTCAACTTCATAGTCAAGCCGGTGGTGCAGCTGCTGACACTGCCGTTGTTCATCCTGACGCTCGGGCTGATCACGCTGGTGATCAACGCCCTGATGCTGCTGCTGACGTCGTGGATCGCGGACAAGCTCGACCTGAGCTTCCATGTCGAGGGCTTCTGGACAGCCGTGCTCGGCGGTCTGATCATCTCGATCGTGTCGTGGGCGCTGAACGTCGTGCTCCCCGACGGCAAGGACTGAGCGGCCCCATGACCTCTCCGTATCGCGTCTGCTTCGTCTGCACGGGCAATATCTGCCGCTCGCCCATCGCCGAGTCCGTCTTCCGCGCACGGCTGACGGAAGCCGGCCTCGACAGCCTGGTCGAGGTGGACAGCTCGGGCACCGACGGCTGGCACGAAGGCGACGGCGCCGACCCGCGTGCCCTCGCCGTACTCGACACGCACGGCTACGACAGCGACCACACCGCACGGCAGTTCCACGCCTCGTGGTTCGCGCGGCTCGACCTGGTGATCGCACTGGACGAAGGCCATCTGCGCGAGCTGCGGCGCCTCGCACCGACCCCCGGGGACGCGGCGAAGGTGCGCCTGCTGCGCTCCTACGACCTCTCCCTCGACGACTCGGGCGAACCGTCCGGCGATCTCGGCGTACCCGATCCGTACTACGGCGGGAGCGCCGGGTTCGAGGAGTGTCTGGAACTGGTGGAGGCGGCGAGCGAAGGGCTGCTCGCCGCCGTACGGAACGCGATCGAGAAGGCGGCATGAGCGAGCCAGGAGACGGTATGAGCATCGGGGACGGCACCCGAGCGGTACGGGCAGGACTGCCCGACCCCGTGAAGTACGAACCGACCCTGCCAGGACCGGTCTTCGCCGCCCACTACCACCTGCCGGGCGAGCCGAACGGCCCCTACACCTACGGCCGGGACGAGAACCCGACCTGGACGCATCTGGAACGCGCCATCAGCGAGCTGGAGGCACCGGGGGAACCGGTCGAGACCGTCGTCTTCGCCTCCGGGATGGCGGCGATCTCGGCGGTGGCCTTCTCCCAGCTGCGGGCCGGTGAAACGATCGTCCTGCCGGACGACGGCTACCAGGCACTGCCGCTGCTGCGGGAACGCCTGGAGGCGTACGGCGTGACGGTACGAACCGCGCCGACCGGCGCGGATGCCCAACTGCGCGTCCTGGAAGGGGCGCGGCTGCTCTGGATCGAGACACCGTCCAACCCCGGCCTCGATGTCTGTGACATCCGGCGGCTGGTGAAGGCGGCGCACGGCGCGGGCGCGCTGGTGGCCGTCGACAACACTCTCGCCACGCCGCTCGGGCAGCGGCCGCTGGAACTGGGCGCGGACTTCTCGGTGGCGAGCGACACCAAGGGCATGACCGGCCACGGAGACATCCTGCTCGGCCATGTCACCAGCGGGGATCCGGAACTGGCGGCGGGCGTGCGGCGCTGGCGCAAGGTCGTCGGGGCGATCCCCGGCCCGATGGAGGCCTGGCTCGCGCACCGCTCACTGGCCACGCTCCAACTGCGCGTCGACCGGCAGTGCGCCGGCGCACTGGCACTGGCACAGGCGCTGGAGACACGCGCCGATATCGACGGGCTGCGCTATCCCGGCCTGCCCGGCGACCCCTCGTACCGCATCGCCTCCCAGCAGATGCGGCGCTTCGGCTCCGTGGTGTCGTTCGTGCTCCCCGACCGGGACTGGGCCGAGCGCTTCCTGGACGGACTGCGGCTGGTCGACGACGCGACAAGCTTCGGCGGCGTACGGTCCACGGCGGAACGGCGCGGACGGTGGGGCGGCGACGCCGTACCGGAAGGCTTCATCCGCTTCTCCGTCGGGGCCGAGGATCCCGAAGATCTGGTCGCGGACGTGCTGCGGGCGCTGGACGAGGCGGCTCCCTGAGCACACCCTCCTGACATGGCCGTCTCCGCGGGTGGACGGTCCGAGCCTCCCCCCTCATGGCTCGGACCGTCCCAGGTTCCACGCGCGGAGAACCATTTGCCCAAGGCTAGTTGACTCTGCGTCAGTGTCCAATCACAGTAGCGACAGCGACCTATCGACTTATTTATAGTTGACTGTCCGGAGTTGCCGCGGGGGCCGAGGCTCAAGACAGGAGAGCGGGAACATGGACCTGGCCCTGCTCCGCACCTTTGTCACCGTGCACCGCGCGGGCTCCTTCACCCGCGCCGCAGCGCTGCTCGGCCTCTCCCAGCCCGCGGTCACCGGCCAGATCAGAACCCTGGAACGACAGCTCGGCCGGCCGCTCTTCCTGCGCCAGGCCCGCGGGGTGACCCCCACCAGCATCGGCGACGAACTCGCCCAACGGGCCGCACCCCATCTCGACGCGCTCGTCGAGATCGCCGAGACCGGACTCGACGAGGAATCCGGCGTACGGACACTCCATCTGGCCGGGCCACCGGAGTTCACCTCCCTGCGGGCGCTGCCCGCGCTCACCCCGCTCACCACGCAGGGCCTCGCCCTGCGTACCTCCTTCTTCGGCAACCCCGAAGAGACCCTGGAGGGCCTGGCCGCCGGACACCACGATCTGGCCATCACCACGGCCCGGCCACGCGGCGGACTGCTCACCTCGACTCCACTCTGCGACGAGGAACACGTACTGATCGCCGCACCCCGCTGGGCGGCCCGGCTGGGCCATGACGTGCTGCGCGAGGGCCAGGTGGTGCTGGAGCAGCTGCCGGTGGTGGAGGTGCATGAATCCCTCCCGCTCGTCTCCCGCTACTGGGCGACCGTCTTCGAGTCCCAGCCGGCCGCCGCAGGCACCGTGATCGCCCCCGACCTGCGGGCCGTCCTCGAATGCACGGCGGCGGGCGCCGGACTGGCCGTGCTGCCCCGCTACCTCTGCGAAAGAGCGCTGGAGCGGGGAGAAGTGGTCGCGTTGCTCGATCCGCCCGTACCCCCGCTGCGCACCTACTTCCTGGTCGTACGCACCGGCACCCTCACCCTGCCCCCGGTCGCGCGAGCGCACGAATGGCTGCTGCGCGCCGCCGAGGAGTGGTGAGGGAAAGAACCGGCGGGGGTTCCGGCGGGAGTTTCAGAAGGGGGATCCCGGGCGAACCTCTTCCCATGACCGAAAGGCCCGTGGTCAAGCGCACCGCACGCGCCATCCTGCTCGACGGCGACGACCTGATCCTGATCAAACGCACCAAACCGGGGGTGGATCCCTACTGGCTCACCCCCGGCGGCGGAGTGGAGCCGACGGACACCACCGTCGTCGACGCACTCCACCGCGAAGTCCACGAAGAGCTCGGCGCCAAGATCATGGATGTGGTGCCCTGCTTCGTCGACACCGTGGAACACATCGCCGACGGCGGCGTGACCGGCGTCAAAGTGCAGCACTTCTTCGTCTGCCGGCTGGCGTCGATGGACCCCTCGCTGCGGCACGGCCCCGAGATCGAGGAGCCGCACGGCGAGTACGAGATCGTACGGGTGCCCTTCAGCCGCGTCGGCATCGCCGCCGTCCACCTCGTACCGCTGTCACTGCGGCACTACCTGGACGGCAATATCGAGGGCGTACGCGCGATGCACGCCCCCGACCTGGCCTGAGACCACCGGACCGGCCACGCCGCGGTCCCGCCGCGCCGCGCCGCGGTCCCTGCCCCGTCCGGCCTGATCCGAACGACAGGCCCTAGCCGACCGCCGACACCAGTTCCTCAAGGGAGTCGTGGCGGATCCGCTCCAACGGGATCCCGGCCCCCTTCAGCGCGTCGAGACTGCTGCGGATCATCCCGGGCGGCCCCGACAGATACGCGTCGTACTCATGCCAGGGACCGTAGTCGCGCACCGCCTCCGGAAGCTGCCCCGTAAGTCCCTGGCTGGGCCCCTCGGCGACCACCGGACGCACCGCCAGCCACGGATGCACGCTCTGGAGCCGCAGCATCGTCTCGATGTCGTACAGATCCTCGTCGTGGCGCGCACCGTAGAAGACGTGGACGGGGCGCCGGTGGCCGTGCTCGGCGACATCCTCGACGAGGGCCTTGATCGGCGCTATGCCCGTGCCGCCGCCCAGACAGAGCAGACCGTTGTCGGTGCTGTGGTCGACGGTCATCGAACCGGCCGGAGGGCCCAGCCGCAGAACGTCGCCGGGACGGGCGTGATGGACCAGCGCGTTGGAGACCCAGCCCGCCGGAACCGCCTTGACGTGGAAGGACAGCAGACCGTCCGGGCGGGGCGCGGAAGCGAACGAGTAGTGCCGCCAGACCCGAGGCCACCACGGCGTCTCCAGGCTGGTGTACTGCCCCGCCACGAACGGATACGGCTGATCGGGGCGGACCGTGACAACCGCGATGTCCGAGGTGCGCAGATCGTGCGAGACCACCTCGGCCTGCCACCAGGCCGGAGCGTGCAGCTCGTTCTCCGCCGCCGCGTCGATCATGATCTGCGAGATCGTGGTGTACGTCCTGACCCAGGCGCCCTCGGTCTCGTCGTCCCAACTGGCCGAGGCGTAACGGGACAGCGCGCCCAGAAGCGCCTCACCGACGGCGGGGTAGTGCGTGGCCTGCGTGCCGTACTTGCGGTGTCCCCGGCCCAGTTGGCGGAGATACCCCGTCAGCACGGCCGGCGAGTCCATGTGCTCGGCGGCGGTCAACAGCGCCTTGAGGAGCCGGTCACGCTGGGCATCCATGGCGACGGGAAACAGACCCCGCAGATCTGGGTGACGGACGAAGAGCAGCGAATAGAAGTACGAGGTGACCTGGTCGGAGACCGGAGCGATCTCGGCCAGCGTACGGCGGACCAGGATCGCGTCCGGGGAGGCGTCCGGGTCGTCCGCGGGAGCGGAGGGACCGACGGAAGCGGAGGGCTCGGGCGACGGGGCAGGGGCCCCGGCGGGCGATCGCGGCGCCGGAGCCTCGGGAGGCAGCGCGCCCGGCAGCGGTGCGGCCGGCTTCACTGCTGCTGGTGCGGCCTCGGAGGCCGGTCCGCCGCCGTTGCCGGCCGTCGTGGCGGGATCGGGAGCGGGGTCCGTGGCGGCAGTAGCGGGGTCCGCTGGTGCGGAGGCCGCTGCGGGAGGAGCCGCCTTCGCGGGGGCCTCTGCGGCCGGATGCTCGTGGACCGGCGGATGAGGGGCCGGTCCGTCCGCGCCGCGTACCCCCTTGCCGCGCGGCCGGAATGCCTCGGGAACGTCGTCCACCGGCCCCGGCTGCTGCCCGGCCGCCGTCTCCGCCCGTGCCTCATGCCCCGTGGCGCCCTCACGCGGGGGCGGAGCGGATCGTGCCGCCCCGGAGCCCACCGGGCGTATGGAGGCAAGCGAACGACCCGGAACGGGTATTCGCTCCCGCCCCGCCGCCTCCCGCGCGCCGTTCGCGGTCCCGGAGTCCGGCCGGTCCGGCCGGCTCTCGCCCTTCGGCGCTCTACGGGCCGCGAACCAACCGCCTCCTCCGCCGTCTCCAGAAGTGCCGTTGTCGGCCGACGTGGTGGTCGGAGCGTCCATGGTGTGCCTCGCCTCGAACATCTCTCGGTCGGTCTGCGCACTTCCGCTGGCCCGGAATACGCTAGCAATTCCCCGCTCTGACTAGGACTGTTGACAGCTCACGTTAACCTCCCCCGAAGCCCCAATTCGGGCACAAGGTGAAGGAGTGCGACATTGTCCGCACCGCCCCGACACGCAGCATGACAGGCCGGCTGACCACAGGGGACAAAGAGCGCGAAGTCCGGGCATCCACACCGGATTTACCGTTAAGCTGCATCGCTCCTGTGCTCATTCGCCGGATTCCCGCCGCGTATCCCGCGGCACCTCCGGGCCAGAGTATTACTGCCGCCGCCGTACCGGTTCACTGGAGCCGGACCAGTTCATAGGCCTCACGCAGATCGCCTCCTGTGTACGTGTGCGTAGCAAGCCCCGACAGATGGTGATCCGCATTCACCGCCACCGCCCGGGGCAGCGTCGCGAAGATCTCCGCGTCGGACATCGAATCACCGTAGGCAACACAGTCGTCCAGACTCACCCCGAACTCTGCACACAGCCGGTTCGCGATCTTCACCTTGGCGGCGGGGTTCAGAATGCCCGTCCGGTCGACCGGCTCGGTGAAAGGCAGCACCGGCCAGCGAGATCCATGCGCGGCATGCACACCCCACTCCAGCAGCCGCGCGACAAAGAAGTCGGGCGACAAGGAGATAACAGCGCAGTAATCCCCCCGCTTCCGGATATCCGCCCAGACCTCACGGATACCCAGCAGCCAGGGCGCGCCCTCGAAAGCCGCCGTCACCTGCGCCGTGGTGAGTTCGGCCCACAGCTCCCGCGCCCGCACCGCGAACTCGTCCGGCGCCAGCCCGAGGGACCGGAACTCACGCTCCAACTCGGCGATTTCGGCGCCCAGCCCCAGCTGCCGGGAAATCTCCACAGCCGCCGCCGAACCACGGATCAGCGTTCCATCGAGGTCGAAGAGATGAAGTCTGCGTACGCTCGCCATGTACGCCGAGGTTAGTACGCGCGGTTACTCCCGTGGGCAGACGCCCCATACTCCGCCGCAAGGCACCGTGTTTCACGTGAAACAACTCAAGCGGCCCGTGCGCCGGACCCTCCTCGTCGCCCATGTCGCCACATCCGTGAGCTGGCTGGGACTCACCCTCGGCCTCCTCACCCTCGGCGTCACCGCCTACCTCACCAACGACGCCACCACCACAGAGGCCGCCTATCGCGCCATGAAGATCTTCGCCGACTGGCTGATCATCCCCATCGCCCTGCTCGCCCTCATCAGCGGAGTGCTGCTCTCACTCGGAACCCCCTGGGGTCTGGCCCGACACCGCTGGGTGTGGACCAAGTTCTGGCTCACCCTGATCACCCTCGGGGCAACCGTCTTCGCCCTGCGACCGACCATCAGCGACGCCGCGGCTACCGGGCTCCCCAACAGCAGCCTCGTCGCCGCACCCACCGTGGCGAGCTGTGCCTACCTCTTCATGACAGCGATCTCCGTACTCAAACCCTGGGGACTCACACGGCGCGGCCGGCGTCTGCGGCGCGGGGCCCCATCCCGTCGTATCACTTCTCGTAAAGCGGTGGACGAACGATCACCGGCTCCGACAGCCTGATCCTTATGTCGACACCGCTCGCCGCACAGCCGATCCGCCGTCTGACCATGAGCGACCTCAAGTCCTGCGCTGACCTCGCCGAGGATCGCAGCTGGGCACGCGAAGAGCACAGATGGGGTCTGCTGCTCTCGGCGGGGACCGCCTACGGCATCGACGACCCGGCGGGCACAGGGCTGGCTGCCGTATGTGTCGTCACCTCGTACGGCCCCATGGACCACCCGGAGCTCGCCACCATCGGCATGCTGCTCGTCGCCGAACGGCACGCCCGCCAGGGGCTCGGGCGGCGGCTCATGAACCACATACTGCAGGGGGCCGGGAGCACGCAGCTCACTCTCTACGCCACCCCGCTCGGACGTCCGCTCTACGAAAAGCTCGGCTTCACCGATATCGGCGAAGCCGAGACGCTCCTCGGACACCTCCGGTCACCGGAGCACCCGCCGCGGATCGCCACCCGGCCCGCGTCCGCCAGCGACCTGCCGGCCCTCGTACGCCTGGACACCGAAGTCTTCGGAGCAGACCGCACTCACCTGATCGCGCGGCTCCCCGCCTTCGCCGACCGGCTCAGGGTCGCGGAGGAGGGCTCCACCCTCATCGGATACGCGGCGGTCTGGCCGTCGGCGGGCGCCGATGCCATCGGCCCCCTGATCGCCCGGGACACAGAGACAGCGAAAGCACTGATCTGCGGACTGGTCGCGGGCTCCGACCGACCGATTCGAACCGTCATCGACCCGGGCCACGAAGAACTGCTGAACTGGCTCAAAGAGCATGGCCTGAATTCGGTCACCCTCACCACGCTCATGACATACGGCGACCGGGAGCTGCCCGGCGACCGGTTCCGGCGGTTCGCACCACTGAACATGGCGACCGGCTGAGCCTCCCCGACCGATCGACCAGGGCCGCACGAAAGCCACAGGAGCACCGCAGGAGCTCCACAAGACGCCACGAGGCGCCACGGCACCGCTGGGCATCCCCGAAAGCCCTGAGACCGGCCGGGGCCCTCGTCCGGCCCGCGCCGCCCTCCGGCGTACTCTGCGGATCATGAGCGATCTGAACATACGGCCCGCCGCCCCCGACGACATCCCCGCCATCGTGGCGATGCTCGCCGACGACCCCCTGGGCGCCCAGCGCGAGTCCCCCGACGACCTCACCCCGTACACCGAGGCCTTCGAACGACTCGCCCGCGACCCGAACCAGCACATCGTGGTGGCCGAGCTCGACGGCCGGATCATCGGCACCCTCCAGCTCACGATCATCCCCGGACTCTCCCGGCGCGGCGCGACCCGCTCCATCATCGAGGCCGTACGCGTGCACGCCGATGAGCGTGGCAGCGGACTGGGCACCCGCTTCATCGAGTGGGCGGTCGACGAATCCCGCCGCCAGGGCTGCCAGTTGGTCCAGCTGACCTCCGACGCCAGCCGCACCGACGCCCACCGCTTCTACGAGCGGCTCGGGTTCAGCGCCTCGCATGTCGGTTTCAAGATGAGTATCTGAGACCGCATCCTCGCCGTCTCCATGATCACCAGAGCGAACTCATGTCCAACGGGTACCGCACTTCGAAGCCGCCTCCAGGCTTGCGGTTTCGGAGCCGCACGTGCTCCGGCGCCGACGGACCGGTGTGCCCGGTTTCACGTGAAACATCATGGTCTCCCTACTCTGCGAAGTCCCCGAGGCCGAGCCAGCCCTTCGGGTCCACGCCCCCGGGGACCACGTCGTCCGGCCCGTACGGCTCGCGCGTAAAAACGAACGACCCCAGGTCGAGATGGCTCACCGAACCGTCAGGGCGACGCACAACCCGCAGGGTCTCCCCCGCGTAGTAGCCATCGAGACCTCTCCAGTCGCCATCCGGCTGCACCACGAAGCGGGAACCACGCCCACCGCCTCGTAGCGGGTTCAGTTCCAGGCCCCGGTCCGACGACCACTTCAGCCCGAAGGGCTGCGTGCCCCAGTACCAGGGCCCGGTGAGATCCAGCAGTGCCCGGTCGGCCTCGGGCAGCGGACGCCACGGTTCGGGGATCCGCGGCTCCGCCTCCGCCACAATGCCGATGAGCTCGGCCGCGATCACCCCGACATACGGCCCCGAGGTGACATTGGCCAGCACCACCGCGGCCACGTCCTCCTCCACGCTGATCCACAGGCCGGCGACAAAACCGGGCAGTGAACCCGTATGCCCCACCAGCGTCCGGTCCCCCCATCGGGCAAGCTGCGTCCCGAGCCCGTAACCGCCGTTCCACTCCCCGGCCTCGGGCGGCGCGGCCGGCGTCCGCAGCTCCCGCACGGACTCCGCGCTCAGGACCCTCTCGTCCCCCTCCGCGAGGAAGACCGCGAAGCGGCAGAGATCGGCGGCCGTCGACCAGAGCTGACCGGCGGGGGCCATCAGACCCAGATCCTCCACCGGCTCGGGCAGCATCACATCGGCCCAGGGATGCACAGCCCAGCCGCCCGCGTGCGGAGCCACCGGCAGCGCGGACGTACGGTTCATGGACAGGGGCTCAAGAACCTCGTGCCTCAGCACCTCCTCCCAAGACGCCCCACGCACGGCCTCCACCAGCGAGCCGAGCAGCGTGAAGCCCGGATTGGAGTAGTGGTGGCGCCGTCCCGCCGGGTGCAGCACCGGCCGCTCGCCGAGGACATCCGCGAGCTCCGGGCGGAGTGATCCCGGTGTCCGCTCCCACCAGGGGGCCGGAGCCTCCGCGCTCAACCCCGCGCTGTGCCCCAGAAGCTGAGCGACCGTCACCTCGCCCACTCCGGTGCCCGGAAGATGCTTCTCCAGCGGATCATTCAGATCGAGCAGCCCCTCATCACGCAGCCGCAGCACCAGAACGGCGGTGAACGTCTTGGTGATCGACCCGATCCGGTACTGCGTATCCGCGTCCGGAGCATGACCCTCCACGCAACTACGGCCCCCCGTCCACACCATTCGCCCCCCCCGCGCCACCGCACCGACCAGTGACGGCGCACGGCCCTCGGCCTGAGCTCGGGCGATGCGGTGCAACAGGGCTCGACGCGTACTGGGCAGCAACTGTTCAGGAGAAGAGGTCATGCTCCACATCTACCGGCGACAACCCGCCCGGTCGACTTCATTTCGCTCCACGGCGTCACCCTGGACAGAAACGGCCGGAATGATCAGAGTGACCGCATGACATCCCTGGTACGCCATATCACCATCGACTGCGCCGACACCTACGCCCTGGGCAGCTTCTGGGCCAAGGTCCTCGGCGCCTCGCTGGCGGACGACGACAATCCCGGCGACCCGGAAGCACTCCTCGCGTCAGAGGGCGCCACGCTGCTGTTCATCCAGGTGCCCGAGGCCAAATCCACCAAGAACAGAGTCCATCTGGATCTCCAGCCCCAGGACCGCACACGCGACGAAGAGGTGGACCGCCTCCTCACCCTCGGCGCCACCCTCGTGGGCGACCACCGCCGCCCCGACGGCACGGGCTGGGTCACCCTCGCGGACCCCAACACTTCTCACTACCAGTTCTGAGCATACGCGCACGTCAACGCCAAGGACAGGGCCCCGCACGGCAGTTGGCCGTGCGGGGCTGCTTGCTGTCCGTGAGGGGCTATGCGGGGTTGTCCAGCTCTCCGGGGAGGGGGCCGGGGTTGAGGGTTGTGGCGTGGCTGGGGCAGGCGTACAGGGTCACTCCGGTGCCGCTGGGGCGCTCGATCCATCGGACGGGGACGGGCGCGTGCGTCCAGTTGCGGCAGCGGCAGCAGCGTGCGCCTGACGGGGCGGGGCTCGGTTCTGTGGTGAGTGCGGCTGTCTGTTCGTCGCGGGTCATGCGGACAACCGCTCACGCTGTACGAGGCTGCCGAGCGGCGTTGTCGGGTAGTCGTAGTCCACGCCGAGCCGGGCGAATGCGGCGGCGTAGGCCCGTTCGCGCTGTAGCTCGGGCAGCTCTCGCGTGTGGTCGTCCTTGAAGATCGCTCGCACGTCCCGTGATGACGGGGCGGTCCAGGGGCGGGACCAGGGCGACACGTGGGCGGGCTCGGGAGTCGGCAAGGTGGCCGGTGCACTGTGGCGTCCACGGGCTGGAAGTACGAGACGCAGCGCCCACATCAGGGCATGGACGATAGGGTCACGCATAAGTCGATCAGCTCCTACTTAGCTGTTTCGGCGGAGCCCCGAGGAACCGATTAGGCCCGGTTCCTCGGGGCGTTTTCATTCGACGGTAGAACAGCTCCCCTACCCACGTTTACCTACGTATGTGCACGCATCTTGGCGTATCCGGTTGTCTACGGTTCTCCTCATGAGTCCGACGATTGACTACGACGCCCCGACACCGCCGTATCAGCAGATCGCTGCCGAGATCATTCGGGACATCAAGGCAGGCGTACTCGCGGTGAACCGGCCGATCCCTTCCGAGTCGGCGCTCACACAGCGTTGGGGAGTCGCGCGGGACACCGCACGGCGTGCGGTGCGACACCTGCGGGAACTCGGGTACGTCTACACCGTGCCGCAACGAGGGACCTACGTTGCGGAGCCGAGCGAGCCCGTCGATGGGGACGAGCGCCGGGACGACTAGGGACACTCCGGAGTGCTGTCGTCAGGGAGCGGGTTCGGGCAGTCGTGTGTCAGGAAAAGGTGCGGGTACTGGCGGGACAGAACGGCTTTCAGCGCCTCGCGGGTCGCGTCCACGACTTCCCACGAGTGCCCGGCGGAATGGGCTGTGAAGAGTCCGCATGCCTCGTCCCGGTTGGGGTTGCGAACGCCACACCACGGCAGGAACTCGATACGTGTGCTGCTCGTGTTCCAGCGCGCCCAGATTGCCCCGCCGCGCTCGTCCTCAGTCCACAGCAGTTGTGCGTGGTCGTCGTCGTTGTGAGCGTTGCCGAGTTCACAGGCAACGTAGCCGGGCTCGGCGGGGCGTTCGGCTGTGGCTTGCTCGGCAATGTGGTCCGGGGGCGGCAACAGGGCGGTTGATGTGCACTGGACCATGTGGTCTTCCTTCCGGGCTGAACGGGGGGTGAGCCCCGTCCGTGCGTGGATGCGACGCGCGAACGGGCCCGTTGGCATGTCGGGCGGATGAGTCACCCGTGGCCGCATGGGGGTCTCATTCGCTGTCGGTGGCGAGGCACGCGGGACAGTTCACGGCGCGGAGCCACACCTCGGTCACGCCGTTCGGATCACCTGCCCCGCACACCGCTCTGCGGGTCCGCTTGTCCACAACTCGCAGTCTGTGGACCGTCAGTACCTCGTCCCCGACCGTGCCCGCCACCATCACGGGTGGGTTGTCCGTCATGCGTTTCATGCCTTTCGCGTGGCTGAGGAGTGTGGTTGGGCTCCGCGTGCGTGATTCACGATCCGTTCGTGCAGTCGCCCGACGCACGGTCCGCAGTAGTAGAGATCGGCCACGACGTTTCCCGCCGTCTGTGCGGGGCCGAGCCACAGCACGCGCGCCCACGGGCGTTCGCACCATCCCCAGCACGGCCCCCACACCCACCTGTTGCCGTCGTCCGTCCCAGCCGGCGAAGGAAACCCGCCGAACACGTCGGGGTGCGGAATGCCGGACGGCATGGTGATGCTCACCGTTCGAGTTGTCCGTAGGTCACGCTCCGCACGAGTTCGGCGACCGCCCTGTCAAAGACACGCTGATCCCACTCCGTGTGGAGAGCCGTGCGCCACTCGGCGGCAAACAGCGGATCGGACTCAAGCCGTCGCAGCTCGGACATGAGCGCCCGGCGCTCACCGGACGTCGTCGTGAGCGCCCACACAAGCCGTGGGAACCGAAGCCGCAACAGGACGTTCACGGCGCCCGCGGCGAGGACGAGCCACACCCACAGACGAATCACGCCGTCGCTCCGTGTTCCGCCGTGCGGTGCCGGGCGAGCAGCACACGTTGGTCAACTGCCGCACTGAGATCACCCGTTTGCTGGCGGCGGCTTCGGCCCGTTCCCGCTCCGCACACTCGGCACACGGTGCGGCCCGGCCGCCATGCCCCGTATCCACCACGAGGGCCCCAACGGCGGGTACCTCCGACTCGGTCATCACTGTGATCCCTTCCAGCTCGGAGTGAGCGTTCGCTCTACGCAACAGCCCGATCACGCACGGCGCTACGCTTGTCAGGGCGTGAAGGCATAAGAGCCATAAGACTGCTGAGGGGATGGGCACAGTGGGGGCACCGAAGCCGAACACAGCACTTGAGCGGCTGTACCGCGAGAGCGGGTGGACGATGCGCCAACTCGCGCAGTGGGTCAATCGCATCGGCACCGAGCGAGGGACACCGACCAAGTACCAACAACCCTCCGCCCACCAGTGGTTGAACGGCCACATGCCCAAGGAGTCGACACGCCCGTTGGTCTTGGAAGCCCTTTCGCGCAAGTTGGGCCGACCGATCACCCATGCCGAAGCAGGGTTCCCGCCGCCTATTGATGACGCCAGAGATACCACCACTGTAGACGCGCTTATTGACCTCGGGGCCGCTGACATGTTGCCCGGACGTCGTAGCGTCATCGGCGCAGGATTGTTCTCTGTCGCGCTGGCAATCCCTGACTGGCCGGATGTCATAGGAAGAATGGAATCCGTGCAGTCCGGCTCGACAATGCGTATCGGGATGCCCGAAGTCGACCTTGTCGCCGAGATGACAGACCAATTGAATGACATCTACAACAAGCGTGGCGGTCGAATCTCTCGCCCGATGGCAGCGGCATTCTTAGCCAATACCGTAGCTCCGTACCTTCGCGCCGACGCTTCCGAAGAAGCACGCAAAGCGATGATGACTGCCGCCGCATTCCTGTGCTATATCACCGGGTGGATGGCAGTGGATGAGGGACTTCACGGCTTGGCGCAGAGGTACTACACCAAGGCATTGGAATTGGCGGGTGCGAGCAGTGATTACCTCACGTATTGCCATGTGCTCCGGGGTATGTCGGTTCAAGCTGCGGACCTGGGGCATGGTGCTCCCGCCACTCGTCTAGCAAATGCAGCCGCCGCCGCAGCCCCAATGACGGGACCGCTCATGCGTGCTTTCATGGCAGGTCAGCAAGCGCATAGCTATGCCCTTTCGGGTGATCGTACGGCCGCATTGCGCAGTATTGGAGAAACAGAAAGATCAATGGATGCGGCTGGAAGTGGAAAGGTTCAATTGGGCGGTTACACCCCAGCCACTTTGGCGTACCATACCGCGCAAGTTCGCTACTCACTGGGGGACGTGGCCGGTAGTGTTGATTCCCTTGAGATGCACTTTCAGTTGAGAGCGCCGACTGACTCTCGGGTGACCGAATTGCGCTTCCGCTCCATGCTGGCAGAAAGGCAGCTAGAGCTAGGCCATTTGGAATTGTCTTGCAGTACGTGGAGTCAGGTGCTTGAAGAACATCCTGGAGTTCAATCGGGGGCAGTGGACGGCTTTGTTGCAAGTATCAATCGCCGCCTTCAACCCTATCGATCCAATCCAGTAGCGCGGGAAGTTTACGAAAGGGCGTTGCCCAGCGTCAGGCACTGAACACAGAAATCCCCGCACTCGCCGCCCCGAAGGGTGATGAGTGCGGGGCTCTGTGATGCGGTCAGCCGTTCAGGACTCCGGTAAGGCGAGCGGCGGCCTTACCGCCGAACATGGCGAGTCCACAGTAGAAATCAATCCGGGTTCGATAAACCGGCTTTTCGTGGGCCTCACCCAAATCAGTTACCTGAACTCCGCCGTTGGTGAGACCAGTTATCCCGGTGTCCGCCTCCGAAGTGCCGAAACGGACGGCGTACATGTCGCAGGTCTCCTTGCCGTTCTCGCCAAGGGTAAGCGGGATTACGTCTGTTCCGTCGAGATTCTGGCCGGCGTCCAGAAGGGGAACCCCGTTCCACGTAGGAGCAAGTTTCCCCCCGATCTCGCTCATGAGGAGTTCACTGCCTCCGAGCCGTCGAAATCCAGACTTGATCTTGGCAATTATTTCACTGTTGGTATAGATGGCTCCGTTCGATCCACTGAGTCCGCGAACCCGCCCGACCAGGGAATCCAGCATGTCAAAGAACGCGTAACCATCCGCTACAGGGGCGGCTCCACCAGCATCGACCACCTGCGAACCAATCAGCCTCTTCCGGAGACCGTCAAAACCTTTCGGGTTGACCATGATGTCACCGTTGAAGAACTGATCGGAGAAATGAATCGATGCAGCCTTGATCTTCATTTGCGTGTGAATTGCACGCTGCTCATTGAGATTACTTCGTGTCTGGACAATGAACTTGTCGACATCCGCATCACCGCCGAGGATGGCAAGGGTTTCGATCCGCTGATTGACCGCACCAACACTCTCCGGATATGCCTCGTTCACCGCACGGAAGGCAACACCCGGAAGCTTGGATTCCTCGTTGTATTCGTACGCGCTCCCCTCGACGTCGATAAGCGGCAGCCGATCGAGGATCGGTGATTCTTGAACAAACATTTCGATTACGCCGAGCTTGAGCATGTCCTGAGTGAGCTTGGCTGATTCGGCGAGGGTAAGAGCCATAGATATTTCTCCTATTAGTTTTCAGTTCGGTTGACGAGTCGGTGATGATCAGTCCCAGATATCCGAGTCGTCATCATCGGATTCCGGTACCGCAATAGCGGCTCGGGCACTCGGCGAAAGACCCAACTCTCGAATGTATCGGGCAAGCTGTGTCCGATACTGCGCCGCGATGGTGGCAGCGCCGTTCTTCACCGTTCCGCGCTCGGCGGTCACCAAGAGCCCGCGCTCTGAAAGGTCCCGCTCCGCCTGGTCGATACGGGCCACGCACACGCACAGGTCCTTTACGGTGGTGTGGTCCACCTCACCGATTCCGGCCGCAACTTCCAGAACGGGAACCACGCGCCGCCATTCCTGTGAAGCCACGTCACGACAGCGGACATTCGCTGATTCCACAGCGGAGTCACGCGAGAATCGGAAGACTTCTACCCAGTTCGGTTCGGACAAGACGGCGCGCGGTACTAATATTCCTTCCCTGATCACGGTCTTTGAAGGGTTTCCCTCGCGTGCGCGCTGGATTGCGGGTTTAGGTCTATATCTGTCAGCCATACTTCCCTCATTTGCAAGGAAAGGGAGCCCGTTAAGACTCTCCAAATTCTGTTTCAGTACCGGTGCGAGTTTGTTGCCTCCCTGCCGTTCTTTCTCGGGCAGGTGGCGGGGTCACCCCCTGGTCGGGGTCACGAGCGGCGAGGCTGGACGCGTTCGGCAGCCCAACCGCCGGGCTGGTGCTTCGCGGTCTCGCGGTTGTGGCACGACGCGCACAGCGGACGGAGACGGGACCACGCGTCCGGATCGGGCACGCCACGTGCGACCAGCGAACGGCGCGACTCGGGAAAGTGGTCGGCAACCGTCGCAACGACGGAGCACAGCACGCACCACGGATGCTTGTAGAGGTAGCGCGCCCGGATGCGTTCCCATCGGACGCCGTATCCCTTGGCCGTGGTCGTGCCCCGCGCCGCTTCCGCTTCCCTGGTGTGAGTAGGACACCGGCCGCCACGGGCGGTTAGCTCCGGGCAGCCGGGGACAGTGCAAGGGGGGCGGGGTCTGCGGGGCATGGGGGTACCTCCGAATGGGTGAGGGAGGAACGTTTCGGCACGGCCTATTTGGGTGAAACTCCGCCGCACCGTGGCAATTGGATACGCCTGTGCGTCAGGGTTCGTGGGATCGCAAAATTCAAAACTCAGGGAGCAGAAATATGCGCGTGCTCAAGTCCCTTGCCATGACAGTTATGGGATTCGCGTTGGCTAGCGGTGGAATCATCGCCAGTGCGGGCCCGGCGAACGCCACCTACAGCTCATGTATTGACGTCTTGGCGGCATACGGTACGAACAACCCGTCGGAGCTGGCCTACGCTGGAGTCGTGGGCTGTAACTTCGGCGCGCAGGGCAACACGAAAAGGTGCGTGGAACTTCTGACGTCTCGCGCCGGTGGAATGTCGGCCGACGGTGCCAAAATCGCCTGCGAGAGGGCAGCAGTTAAGCCTGCGGCATAGGTACCTGCCGAGCACAGGCCGGGCTCTGGATGATATACGGGGTCCGGCCAACGAGTGAATCCTGCCTACTCGCCTATCCAATGTGGTTCATATTGACTTCGCCAAAAACGAGGCAGCGGGCAGCACTTGACGATTCAGCGCATCCCCGGATGGCTGGTGGCGGCCCTCGCCACGGCCACAGGAAGCGGTCTCGCGGCATGGCTCACGACGCGCTAGCGAAGTCCTCGCCGGTCTTGGCCAAGTGGCAGGCACGGCACAGGACTTGAACGTTCTGGTCTGCATCCTCGCCACCACGGGCAAGGGGCCGCACGTGGTCCACGTCGACCGAGCCGGCGAGGGCAACCGACCCGCACCGTGCGCAGCGGGCACCACCACGGGCACCGACCAGAGCCCGGAGCCGAGCGGCCCCCGAGAACACCCGGACCAGCACCGCGCGGCGAGCACGCCGGGCACGGACCGAGGCCCGGTTCTCGTAGACCTGATGGTGATGCTTGCAGCGTCTCCGGTGCGTTGCGGGCTCCGGGCAGTCGATACAGCGCACGGCGCCCCCTCGTTCTCGTCGGCCTGGTCGTCGTCCTGGCAGTGGACGGGCTGAACACCCAACGTCCCGTCCGTGTGCGCCCCGCACGCTGTACGCGCTGCACTGTGGCGCCCTTCCTTGTCTCTGGAACCCCTCGCGGGGCATGGGGACCACACGGACTTACAACCCCGTTCGGCACCCGTGGTCAACGGGCGGCTACTTGTGGGCGGTGTGGTCCCCGCGCTCTGCCTCACGACCCCTGCGGCCACCCCTGGCGGGTGCGTGGTGCACGGGCAGAGCATCGGGTGAGGGTGGGCACTCAGTCCGCCCGTTCCGGGCTGGTGGGGTGCGCGGTAGTCCCGCTCTCACTGTGTTGTGGGGACCAAGGAATTCCAGGCACCCGCTCGCGGCGGGCTCGTGGTCCGTTCCGGTCTCTCACCGAGCATGACGGGATGACGGTTTGGGATGCCGGTTTGGTTTTCTCTCTATTTTTTGTGTACATACAAAAAAAGACCCTCTAACCGTCATACCGTCATGGGTTCGCCCGCTGGTCGTGCTGTCCCTCGCCGAGCCCCTGAGCGTCCGTGTGCGGGCATGGGAAAGCCCCGGCGGTCACGTGGACTGCCGGGGCTGTGCGGACCGGTCGTACTGCATCCCAGGGTCGTCCCTGTTAGGCACCGGGCCTACTCCGCACACTCCATGTCGGTGCGGTCTACGGGCGAGGGTATCCCGTCACGCGAGGGCCGGAATCCGCTGGGCCGTGGGCTCCGTAAGCCGTGCCGTGCTGCCGGTCATCGGGGGGATGTCTGTGCCGTTGGCTTCGGCCTCCACGATCTCAGCAACAGCGGCAAGGGCTTCCGTTGCGGGGTCCAGTTCTCCGGACATGGTGAAGTCCACGCGTCGCGTGTCGAGCTTCCGCCATCCGCCACGAACGCCCCGCCGTACATCCAGCCGAACGCCTGCTTCAACGAGCATGGCCCGGCGACCGGCCGTGTCCTTGTGCGCCCACTCGTCGGCGAACGTGCGGCCCGTGGATGTCACGATGCGCTGCGGTTCGCGCTTCTCGCGGGTCTCCAGGTCGGCTATGCGGTTGTCGAGTGCGTCCGCGCGTTCCTGCCATGCCTGCCGCGCGTGCCGGGACTTCTGGCGCCCTTCCTGCTGCTGGTGCTCTGCGAACTCGGCGAGGGTGGCGCGTAGTTCGGGCTCGGGGTCGTAGCCCGGAATCTCGACCACGTGTTTCGTCTGGATCGGGCCGACCAGTCGCAGGAACTCGGCGGTCACATGGTTGTCTGCCCAGTCCGCGCGGATGTTGGCGGGCAGCTCACACGACTCACCCCGCGCGTAACTGTTGCACTTGTAGAAGTTGCTCACGCTGGCACCCCTGCGGGTCGGCTTGGACAGATACATGCGGCCCCCGCAGTGATCGCAGTGGATCACCCGCAACAACAGTGCGTCGGTGTCCTTGCGTTCGCGGTTGTCGATGCTCCGTGCGTCCAGTACGGCGCCGATGCGGTCGAATTCTTCGCGGGTGAGGATCGGGTTTTCGGTCGCCATGACCGGGGTGCCCTGGTCGTCCCGGACGGGCTTGCCCTTGTGCATCTTCCAGCCGAGCAAGTTCTCGTTACGCAGTAGCCGCGTAATGACCGCGCCAGTCCACTTGAAGACCTCGCACACTACGTGTGAGCCCTTCGCCCCGCCGGTCCTGCCACCCTTGGCGCGGTTCTGCTTCACGGCCCAGTGATCGCGTGGGCTCGGCACCTTGTCCACGTTGAGCCCCACGCCGATCAGGGAGACCGGCACGCCTTCGAGGAGTTCACGCACGATGCGCTCAATGACGGCTACGGCGTCGGGGTCCGGTACGAGCGTCCACCCCTTCCCGCCGTGCTCTACGGGCATCGGGGCGGGCAGGTAGCCGTACGAGGGGCGCGAGCCCCGCCACCGAAGCGGCATCCGGCGGATGGCTGCCATGGCGCCGGTAACCCGGTCGCTGATGCTCTGCGACTCCACCTGAGCGGCAAAGGCGAGCATCATCATCATGAGTTCGCTCATGGGGTCCATGGCGTTGCGGAAGTCGAACACCAGCCGGCCCCCGCCGATGCCCTCGGCGAAGACGAGCATCTTCCGGTGAGTCTTGGCCCACTTGGCAAGCTCGTGCATGTCGCCCATGGACCGGATGGCACGGTCGAACCGCCACCACACAAGCGCGTCGAACTCATCGGGGCGCGCGAGCCATGAGCCGAGCGCGGGACGGTCGAACGGGGAAATCTTGCTCGCGGACACGTCAAGGTCGACCGCTTCGCGAAGCCCGTCGTCACCGTCGCCGAAATCGATGTTGAGCGCGCCCGCCGCTATGTCGTCGGCATCGCGCTGGCGCTCGGGGCTGGTCGTCTCGTCGGTGAGTACAGAGAGCCGGACACACCGCACACCCCGAAGGGTCTCGGTGTAGACCGTCCCGGCAAGGGGGTTGCGAGGAGTCGTCATGCTCTCTGTGGGGACCAGAGAGTTCCTTACGTTCTCGCCCTTGACCAGTACCGATGCAACCATGGCCACACTCCAGAACCTCTAGTTCTGAGTGTTGGGAGACCCGGAAGGCAACGAATTCTGCGTGGAACGCAGCGCCGCCGAACGAGCGGCCTGACCGACCAACCTCACCAACCAAGATGTGGAGAAGACTGTGCACTACCGCGAGTTGGGACGCAGCGGACTGTCGGTGTCCGAGATCGGCTACGGAGCCTGGGGCATCGGCGAGTCCGGCTGGGTGGGCGCCACCGAGGACGAGTCCGTACGCGCACTTCACCGCGCCATCGACCAGGGCGTGAACTTCATCGACACCGCCCGGGGTTACGGCGAGAGCGAGCGGATCGTAGGGCAGGTGGTCCGCGAACGGGCCGATGACCAGGTGTATGTGGCGACCAAGGTGCCCCCGAAGAACCGCGTCTGGCCCGCCCCCGACGGACTGGACCCGGCGGAGGCCTTCCCCGGCACGCATATCCGCGACAGCCTGGAGACCAGCCTGCGCGTCAGCGGCCTGGACCACTTCGACGTAGTGCAGTTCCACGTATGGAGCGACGAATGGGTCGGCCGCGGCGACTGGCTGGAGACCATCGCCGAACTGAAGCAGCAGGGGAAGATCCGCCTGTTCGGCGTATCCATCAACGACCACCAGCCCGACAACGCCCTCGCCCTGGTCCGCAGCGGCGTGGTGGACACCGTGCAGGTCATCTACAACATCTTCGACCAGGCCCCGGCTGACGCCCTGTTTCCCGCCTGCCAGGAGCACGGAGTCGGCGTGATCGTCCGGGTGGCCCTCGACGAGGGAGGCCTGACAGGGCGAATCACGGCCCAAACCACCTTCCCCGACGGCGACTTCCGCAGCCGCTACTTCCGCGACGACCGTCCCGCCCAGGTCGAGCAGCACGTCAACGCGATCACCACCGAACTGGGCATCGCCCCCGACGAGATCGCGGAAACCGCACTGCGGTACGTACTCAGCGCACCGGCCGTCTCCACCGTCATCCCCGGCATGCGCACCGTACGGAACGTGGAGCGCAACACCGCCGTGAGCGACGGACACCCGCTGACCTCCGACCAGCTCACCCTGCTCGCCAAGCACCGCTGGCAGCGCAACTTCTACGCCTGACCCCCGCGGACGCGGCCCCGACCGGACGGCTGTCCACGGCGGGGCCGCACGACGCGAACCGTGCCGGCGTCGCGGGAGACGCCCGCGTCGCGGGAGACCCCGATCAGGGGCGGCGGCCCGCGAGGACGCAGAACTCGTTCCCCTCCGGGTCTTCGAGTACGACCCAGCTCTCATCGCCTTGGCCGACGTCGGCGTATCGAGCACCCAGATCGAGCAGGCGACGGACCTCTTCGTCCTGGTCCCTGTCGGTTGGGTTGACATCGATATGGAGCCTGTTCTTGACCGTCTTGCCCTCCGGCACCCGCGCGAAGGTCAAGGTCGGCGCCACCGGGCCGAGGCGGCTCTTGCCCTCAGGCACCAGAGGGGAGCCAATGATGACAACTCCCTCACCTTCTTCTTGCACCTCGTAGTCAAGAACCGAGCACCAGAACCGGGCGAGACCGTTGGGATCGGCACAGTCGATCGCAAGCTCGGTGAACTTACTGGCCATGTCAGGACCTCCCGGTCAACGTGGTGGAACAGTTCGACTCGCTCCATGCGTCAGGTCTGCGCCATATCCACGAAGCGCGAGTAGTGGCCCTGGAACGCCACCGTGATCGTTGCCGTCGGGCCATTACGGTGCTTGGCCACGATGAGGTCCGCCTCGCCCGCGCGCGGCGACTCCTTCTCGTAGGCGTCCTCGCGATGCAGCAGGATCACCATGTCCGCGTCCTGCTCGATCGAACCCGACTCACGCAGGTCGGAGACCATCGGCTTCTTGTCCGTACGCTGCTCCGGGCCACGGTTCAGCTGCGACAGCGCGATGACCGGCAGCTCCAACTCCTTGGCCAGCAGTTTCAGGTTTCGCGACATGTCCGAGACCTCCTGCTGACGGCTCTCGGCCCGCTTCGAACCACCCGACTGCATCAGCTGCAGATAGTCGATGATCACCAGCTTCAGCTCATTGCGCTGCTTCAGCCGCCGGCACTTCGCCCGGATCTCCATCATCGAGAGGTTCGGCGAATCATCGATATAGAGCGGGGCCTGCGACACATCCGGCATACGACGGGCCAGCCGGGTCCAGTCCTCGTCCGTCATCGTGCCCGATCGCATATGGTGCAGCGCCACCCGCGCCTCCGCCGACAGCAGACGCATCGCGATCTCATTGCGCCCCATTTCGAGCGAGAAGATCACGCTCGGCAGATTGTTCTTGATCGACGCGGCCCGCGCGAAGTCCAGCGCGAGCGTGGACTTACCCATGGCGGGACGGGCCGCGATGACAATCATCTGGCCGGGGTGCAGCCCGTTCGTGAGGGAATCGAAGTCCGTGAAGCCCGTCGGCACACCAGTCATCTCACCGCTGCGCGAACCGATCGCCTCGATCTCGTCGAGCGCGCCCTCCATGATGTCGCCGAGCGGCAGATAGTCCTCACTGGTCCGCTGCTCGGTGACGGCGTAGATCTCGGCCTGCGCGGAGTTGACGATCTCGTCGACATCGCCGTCGGCGGCGTATCCCATCTGCGTGATCTTCGTGCCGGCCTCGACGAGCCGCCGCAGCACCGCCCGCTCATGGACGATCTCCGCGTAGTACGAGGCGTTGGCCGCCGTGGGCACCGACTGGACCAACGTGTGCAGATACGAGGGCCCGCCGACGCGGGTGATCTCACCCCGCTTGGTCAGCTCGGCCGCCACCGTGATCGGGTCGGCCGGCTCCCCCTTCGCGTAGAGGTCGAGGATCGCCTGGAAGACGGTCTCGTGCGCGGGGCGGTAGAAGTCATGCCCCTTGATGATCTCCACCACATCGGCGATGGCGTCCTTGGACAGCAGCATGCCGCCGAGAACCGACTGCTCGGCATCGAGATCCTGCGGCGGGACCCGCTCGAACCCGGGAGAACCGCCGTCCCAGGCACCGCTGTCCCGGCCGCGCTCGTGCTGCTCCTCGCGGCCCTGACTCTCCCCACGGCGCTGCCGGGAGACAGGCAGACGGTCACTGGGACCGGCGTCGGTCCAAGGGTCGTCCAATGGCTCGGGAATGCTCACCGGCCACCTCCTCACGTCCGCTCAGCGGACCTCGCCGTGCCACTCTTTCTACGGCACGACACTGACAAAACGAGAGGCCTGACTCCGGTTCCGGCGCGTCGGACGCCGGTCCACGGTAGGCCCACGGGCACCGTCAGCCAATCTGGTTATCCACAGGCCATGTGGACGACCGATCGGATGCTGTGGAGAACCCCCGCGATCCTGTGCACGGACCGGGGGACAGCACTGTGGACAAACTCATAGCAGCCCTGCCGCACCCTCCCTGAGCTGGGGTTTTTCCGTCCACCGACTGTGGGGGAGAAAAACTTTCCCGACTGGACCAAGATCAGAACAAACGGCACACAGCCGAGCCTTCACCAGGGAGTCCAGTAAGGACCCCAGTAGCATTGCGTCACTTACCTGTGGAAGATTAGATTGAGCGCATGACAAAGGCTCCCGCGATATCCAGGACAGGCCCCCGACGGCACGATCGCGAGATCCTCGCCCTCGCCGTTCCCGCCTTCGGCGCCCTCGTCGCCGAGCCGCTCTTCGTAATGGTGGACAGCGCGATCGTCGGCCATCTCGGCACCCCCCAACTCGCCGGACTGGCGATCGCGGCAGCCCTGCTGATGACCGCGGTGAGCATCTTTGTCTTTCTCGCCTACGCCACCACCGCGGCCGTGGCCCGGCGCGTGGGCGCCGGTGATCTCCAGGCCGCCATCCGTCAGGGTATGGACGGTATCTGGCTCGCACTTCTGCTCGGCGCGGCGGTCATCGCCGTCACGCTGCCCGCCGCGCCATGGCTTGTCGGTCTGTTCGGGGCGTCGGACACCGCCGCCCCCTATGCGGTGACCTATCTGCGGATCTCCAGTCTCGGTATCCCCGCCATGCTGGTCGTGCTGGCCGCCACGGGTGTGCTGCGCGGGCTCCAGGACACTCGGACCCCGCTGTATGTCGCCATCGGCGGGTTCGGTGCCAACGCGGTGCTCAATGTCGTGCTCGTCTACGGTGCCGGTCTGGGGATCGCCGGCTCCGCCTGGGGAACGGTGCTGGCACAGTGCGCCATGGCGGCCGTCTATCTGGTGGTGGTGGTCCGTGGAGCGCGTCGGCACGGTGCGTCGCTGCGTCCCGACGCGGCGGGGATACGGGCGAGCGCACAGGCCGGCGTGCCGCTGTTGGTCCGTACGCTGTCGCTGCGCGCGGTTCTGATGATCGCCACAGCGGTCGCCGCGCGTCTGGGTGACGCGGATGTAGCGGCCCATCAGATCATCCTGTCGTTGTGGAGCCTGACGGCTTTCGCGCTCGATGCGATCGCCATCGCGGGACAGGCGATCATTGGCCGCTATCTGGGGGCGGGTGACACTCAGGGCGCCCGGGATGTCTGCCGTCGCATGGTGCAGTGGGGGGTGGCGGCGGGTGTGGTGCTCGGCGTTCTGATCGTGGCGACGCGTCCGCTGTTCATCCCCTTGTTCACCGGTGACCAGGTGGTGCGGGACACGCTGTTGCCAGCTCTGTTGGTGGTGGCAGTTACTCAGCCGATCTCGGGGATCGTCTTCGTGCTGGACGGTGTGCTGATGGGTGCCGGGGACGGCCCGTATCTGGCGGGAGCAATGTTGGTGACGCTCGCGGTCTTCGCCCCGGTCGCTCTGCTCGTTCCCGCCGGGGGCGGTGGTCTGACGGCTCTGTGGTGGACGATGGGCCTGATGATGGGGGTTCGTATGCTGACGCTCTGGCTGCGCACCCGCTCGGGACGCTGGCTGGTCATAGGTGCCACCCGCTGATGGGAGAACGCATGCCGTGTTTCACGTGAAACACGGCCGGTGCCGCGCGGGTCTCGGATCGAGGATTTTCGGATCGAGGAGTCGCGGAGAGAACGAGAGGGCCGCATCCCCTGGGGGATGCGGCCCTCCGCGTGTACTGCTGAGCGCTTCGCTCAGGCGGCGATGACCTCGACGCCGAGCTTCGCGGCGACCTCGGGGTGCAGCCGGACGGACACCTGGTGCGAGCCCAGGGTCTTGATCGGCGAACCGAGCTCGATGCGGCGCTTGTCGACCTCCGGGCCACCGGCGGACTTGATCGCCGAGGCGAGGTCGGCCGGGGTGACGGAGCCGAAGAGGCGGCCGGCGTCGCCGGAGCGAACGGCCAGTCGCACCTTCACGCCTTCGAGGCGGGCCTTGATCTCATTGGCCTGCTCGATGGTGGCGATCTCGTGGATCTTGCGGGCGCGGCGGATCTGCGCCACGTCCTTCTCGCCGCCCTTGGTCCAGCGGATCGCGAAACCGCGCGGGACCAGGTAGTTGCGAGCGTAGCCGTCCTTGACGTCGACGACGTCGCCGGCGGCACCGAGGCCTGAGACCTCGTGGGTGAGGATGATCTTCATGATTCGGTCACCCTTCCCTTATCGCGCGGTGGACGTGTAGGGCAGCAGCGCCATCTCACGGCTGTTCTTGACTGCCGTGGCGACATCACGCTGGTGCTGCGTGCAGTTGCCGGTGACGCGGCGGGCACGGATCTTACCGCGGTCGGAAATGAACTTCCGCAGCATGTTCGTGTCCTTGTAGTCCACGTACTGGGTCTTGTCCTTGCAGAATGCGCAGACCTTCTTCTTAGGCTTGCGCACAGGCGGCTTCGCCATGGTGTTTCTCCTGTGTGATCAAGAAGTGGGGTGCGAGCCCGCCCTAGAAGGGCGGCTCGTCCGAGTAGCCGCCGCCGGAGCTTCCGCCCCAGCCGCCTCCATTGCCCCCGCCGCTCTGCGGCTGCTGCTGGCTGCCGCCGGCCGGCGCGCTGGTGGCCCACGGGTCGTCGGCGGGTGCTCCGCCGCCGCCCTGCTGGCCACCACCACCGGGGCCGCCGCCCCAGTTTCCGCCGCCCTGCTGGCCGCCGCCGTAGCCGCCCTGGCCGCCGCGGCCGGTGGTCTTGGTGACCTTGGCCGTGGCGTTCTTGAGACTGGGGCCGACTTCCTCGACATCCAGCTCGTAGACCGTGCGCTTGACGCCCTCGCGGTCCTCGTAGGACCGCTGCTTCAGTCGGCCCTGCACGACGACGCGCATGCCTCGCTGGAGCGACTCGGCGACGTTCTCCGCCGCCTGACGCCAGACCGAGCAGGTCAGGAAGAGGCTTTCGCCGTCCTTCCACTCATTGGTCTGGCGGTCGAAGGTGCGGGGAGTGGACGCGACGCGGAACTTCGCGACCGCCGCACCGGACGGGGTGAAGCGCAGCTCGGGGTCGTCGACGAGATTGCCGACGACCGTGATGACGGTCTCGCCTGCCATGGGTGAACCTCTCGGCGGGGATTGCTTCTGGCTGCTTGCTGCTGCTCGGACCCGATGACCTCTGAGCTAGGAGCTCAGTGGGTCTCGGGACGGAGGACCTTGGTCCGGAGGACCGACTCGTTCAGGTTCATCTGTCGGTCGAGCTCCTTGACGACTGCGGGCTCGGCCTGCAGGTCGATGACCGAGTAGATGCCCTCGGGCTTCTTCTTGATCTCGTAAGAGAGACGACGACGGCCCCAGGTGTCGACCTTCTCGACCTTTCCGTTGCCCTCACGGACGACGGAGAGGAAGTTCTCGATCAACGGGGAGACAGCGCGCTCCTCAAGATCGGGGTCGAGGATGACCATCACCTCGTAGTGACGCATGTGGAACCCACCTCCTTTGGACTCAGCGGCCACGGTCGTTCCGTGGCAGGAGGGTCGTGATGCGTGAGCAACGGTATCGGCCGCCACCGACAATCCGGCTCGCCGGGCGAGGGGATCGTTTTCTGGCGTGGGCAGACACCGCCGCAGACCGTACAGACTACTCACAGACCGGCTTCCGGTTGAAATCCGACCGCCCGCGGACGCAATCTGTACACATCGGGTGTGCGCGGCGCTACGATGCGCCGCCTTCCGGCAAGGCCAGGAGGTGCCAGATGGCACAGGCAATGCGACCGAACTCCGCCACCTCTCTGTTCTCCACGGACGGCAAGCGTCATCCGCTCCAGGACACCCTGGTAGCGGTGACGCTGACACTGGGCGTTCTCGCCTTCGTCTCGGCTTTCTTCCACAATCTGCATCTGCTCAGTTCGTGGGCGGGGCTGGTGGGGATCCTGACGGGCGCGTACGGGCAGTTCATCTCCGTGACAACGCGTGAACGGTTCCTGATCATCATCGGGCTCGGCGCCTCGGCGGTCGGGTTCTTCCTCGGAATGGCGCATGGCGGACCGTTCGGTGGGCTCGTCGGATAGCCGGACGCTCCGCCCACAGCCAGACGGGGCGCTCCATCGGCACAGTAGGCTTCGGCGCGAGAGCCGGAGCCCCTGTATCGATGGGGACACACCTGCCGAGGAGCGCCCCGCATGAGTCTGACCCTGAGGACCATCAGTCGAGAGCAGCATCTGGCGTATATCCAGAGTCTGCCGGCGGCGAGTCATTGCCAGGTCCCGGCATGGGCTGATGTCAAGACGGAGTGGCGCTCGGAGAACCTGGGCTGGTTCGACAAGAACGACCAGCTCGTCGGTGCGGGGCTGGTGCTCTACCGTCAGCTGCCGAAGATCAAGCGGTATCTGGCGTATCTGCCCGAGGGGCCGGTGCTGAACTGGTACGCCCCGAATCTGGACGAGTGGCTGCGGCCGATGCTGGCGCATTTGAAGCATCAGGGCGCCTTCTCGGTGAAGATGGGTCCGCCGGTGGTGATTCGCCGGTGGAACGCGGGTGCGATCAAGTCCGGTATTCAGGATCCGGATGTGAAGCGTCTGCGTGATGTCGAGGCGACGCATATCGAGCCGCGTGCGTTCGAAGTGTCCGACCGGCTGCGCAAGATGGGCTGGCAGCAGGGGGAGGACGGCGGCGCGGGCTTCGGTGATGTGCAGCCGCGTTATGTCTTCCAGGTGCCGTTGGCGAACCGGTCGCTCGATGACGTTCTCAAGGGCTTCAATCAGTTGTGGCGGCGCAATATCAAGAAGGCCGAGAAGGCCGGCGTCGATGTGGTGCAGGGCGGCTATGAGGATCTCGGTGAGTGGCAGCGGCTGTACGAGATCACGGCTGAGCGGGATCATTTCCGGCCGCGCCCGTTGTCGTACTTCCAGCGCATGTGGACGGTGCTGAACAACGAGGACCCGAATCGTATGCGGCTGTATTTCGCCCGTCATGAGGGTGAGAATGTCGCGGCGGCGACGATGCTGATCGTCGGCGGTCATGTCTGGTACTCGTACGGTGCGTCGGCCAATCACAAGCGTGAGGTCAGGCCGTCGAACGCGATGCAGTGGCGGATGCTGCGTGACGCGTACGCGATGGGTGCGACGGTCTACGACCTGCGCGGGATCTCCGACTCGCTCGATGAGACCGATCATCTCTTCGGTCTGATCCAGTTCAAGGTGGGTACCGGCGGCGAGGCTGTCGAGTACATCGGTGAGTGGGACTTCCCGCTCAACAAGCTGCTGCACAAGGCGCTTGACATCTATATGTCGCGCCGCTGACCGCGGTGGTGGCCGGCGGTCCCGCCTGTGGCGTTTGCGTGCGGCGGCCGGTTCTTCCCTCTTCGTTTCCTTCCCCCCTCGTTCTTCCCCCCTCGTTCCTCGTCCTCGTTCATCCATCTCTTCGATCCACGGCAGCCGAGAGAAAGGTTCCGGACCGGCATGGCGCTCTCCCTCTACGTCGACACCGCGCGCTGGCGGGCGCACCAGAAGTCGGTCATCGAGCAGTTCCCGGGCGTTGTCCCGGTCTGCAAGGGCAATGGCTACGGCTTCGGTCATGAGCGTCTCGCCGATGAGACCACGCGCTTCGGTTCCGACACGCTGGCTGTCGGAACCATCTACGAGGCGGCCAGGATCAAGGACTGGTTCAGTGGTGACCTGCTGGTTCTCACGCCGTTCCGGCGAGGGGAGGAGCCGGTGCCGCTGCCCGATCGGGTGGTGCGTTCGGTCTCGTCCGTCGATGGTGTCTTCGCGCTGGTGGGCGCTCGCGTGGTCATCGAGTGCATGAGTTCGATGAAGCGCCATGGCGTGAAGGAGGAGGAGCTCGGCCAGTTGCACGCGGCCATTGAGGATGTGCGGCTGGAGGGCTTCGCCCTGCACCTTCCGCTGGACCGTACGGACGGTTCCGACGCGGTGGAGGAGGTCATCTCGTGGATGGACCGGCTGCGTGCGGCGCGGCTTCCGTTGCACACGATGTTCGTGAGTCATTTGCGCGCCGCGGAGCTGGCCAGGCTGCAGCAGCAGTTCCCGCAGACCCGTTTCCGGGCCCGTATCGGTACGCGGCTGTGGCTGGGGGATCACGACGCGACGGAGTACCGGGGCTCCGTTCTGGATGTCACCCGTGTCTCCAAGGGGGAGCGGTTCGGCTATCGCCAGCAGAAGGTCGCTTCCGACGGCTGGCTTGTGGTGGTCGCCGGAGGGACCTCTCATGGGGTGGGTCTGGAGGCTCCGAAGGCGTTGCATGGAGTGATGCCTCGGGCGAAGGGTGTCGCGCGGGCGGGTCTGGCCACGGTGAACCGGAATCTGTCGCCGTTCGTCTGGGACGGCAAGCAGCGCTGGTTCGCGGAGCCGCCGCATATGCAGGTGTCGATCCTGTTCGTGCCGTCGGAAGCGCAGGAGCCCAAGGTCGGGGATGAGCTGGTCGCTCATCTGCGGCACACGACGACACAGTTCGACCGTCTCGTCGACCGCTGAGCGGGACATCACCCAGAAGGCCGCAGAGCGCTCCTGGAGCGCTCTGCGGCCTTCTGGGTCGATGACGGGTCGACGGGGTCGATGACCGGCCGTGGGGGCCGCGTCGCGGGCGCGTGGGCCGCTTGGGGGCCGGTCGCGGGCGGCGTGGGCCGCTTGGGGGCCGCGTCGCGGGGCGTGGGCCGCTCAGGCGGCTCCTGGCGGCCGTACCCCCCATTCGACCCGGGGCCCCTCCACCGACTGGGCGGCGTGCTGTGTCGGCCTGGCGGCGCCGCCGAGTACGAATCTGTCCTGCGCTCGGTCCAGTACGCCGCCGGACGGGTCGTCGGAGCCGTCGGTGCGTACGCCGTCCTTCTCGGGCATCAGAATGTCCCGTACGACCAGTGCGCACAGGTACAGCGTCCCCAGCAGATGCAGGGCGATGGCGAGCTGATAGCCCTCGGTGGGCAGTCCCTTGTGGGCGTCGCCGCTGGTCGTATAGGCGAGGTACATCCAGATGCCGAGGTAGTACATGACCTCGCAGGCCTGCCAGATCAGGAAGTCGCGCCAGCGCGGCCGGGCGAGGACCGCCAGCGGGACGAGCCACAGTACGTACTGCGGCGAGTAGACCTTGTTGGTGAGGATGAAGGCGGCGACGACGAGGAAGGCGAGCTGGGCGAAGCGCGGCCGGCGCGGGGCTGTCAGGGCGAGCGTCGCGATGCCCGCGCACGCCAGGAGCATCAGAAGCATCGCGTAGTTGTTGACGGTGCCGACGTCCAGGGACTCGCCCGTGCGCTGGGTGATGATCAGCCAGAAGGAGCCGAAGTCGACCTGGCGCTCCTGGCTGAAGGTGTAGAACTTCTTCCACCCCTCGGGTGCGAGCACCATGACCGGCAGATTCACCGCGAGCCATGCGGCGGCCGCGCCCAGGACCGCCGTTCCGTACTCGCGGAATCTCCCGGCCCGCCAGCACAGCAGGAGCAGCGGTCCCAGGAGCAGTACGGGATAGAGCTTGGCGGCCGTCGCGAGGCCGATGAGGATGCCGAAGGCCAGGGCGCGGCCGCGTGACCACATCAGCATCGCGGCGGCGGTGAGCGCCACGGCCAAGAGGTCCCAGTTGATGGTGGCGGTGAGTGCGAAGGCGGGCGCGAGGGCGACCAGCAGAGCGTCCCAGGGGCGACGGCGGTGGGTGCGGGCGACGCAGACCACGATGACCGCGGCGCAGATCATCAGCATTCCCGCGTTGACCATCCAGTACATCTGCTCGCGATACTGCAGCGAGCCGCCCGGTGTGAGCCAGGAGGCGACCTCCATGAAGAGGCCCGTCAGTACGGGGTACTCCAGGTACTCCATGTCGCCGTTGAGCCGGTCGAAGTACGGCACCAGGTTGTCGGAGAAGCCGCGCCCCAGGAAGAGGTGCGGGATGTCCGAGTAGCAGGCGTGGGTGTACTGCGAGCTGGCACCGCGGAACCACGCCCAGTCGTAACACGGCATCTTCTGCACCATGCCGAGCGCAAACATGCCGATCGCCACGAGTGCGACGACACGTACGGGGGTGAGCCAGCTGCTGCCGAACCAGGCCCAGCGCCCGACCGGGCCGCCGATCAGCTCGCTGCCGGCCGCGGCGATCTCGTCACGCCGCGTGGGCGGCACGACCGGCCGGTCCTGGTCCACGGATGTCTCTTCTGCGCGGGGCATGGCGCCCATCCTGCCGTATGCCGCCCGGAACACGGCGAGGGCCGCCGCACGGTGCACGTACGCGATGCGGTACGTGCCGGTGCGGCGGCCCTCGTGGCGGGTGTCGTGGGCGGCGGTCGGCCTCCCGGGCCCGTGGCGGTCAGCCTCTGGGGCCTCCGAAGATGGCTCCGGAGTCGTCGGAGCTCTCGCCGGGGGAGGATGACGCACTGCTTTCCCCGCCGGGCCCGCCGTTGCCTCCGTTCCCCCCATTGCCTCCATTACCGCCGTTGCCCCCATTGCCGCCGCTACCGCCGCCGTTGGCGCAGCCGAACGGCTGGTTGCAGGATTCCTCCGAGGAGGGGGTGTCGGACGGCGTCTCGGAGGGCGTCTCCGAGGGGGTCTCGGACGGCGTCTCCGAAGGAGTCTCGGACGGCGTCTCGCTCGGCGTCGGGGACGGTGACGTGCCGCCGCCGTACCAAGCGCCTCCGACGGGCTCGGGCTCGGGGAACTTCACGGGCGGCTGCCCCTTGAGCGCCTCCTCCATGTAGTCGTGCCAGATCTCCGAGGGGAACGAGGCACCGTGGATCTTGTCCTGGTCACCCGTGCCGAACATCTTGAGGAACTCGCGGTTCTTGTTCGTCGCGTCGTCGTCCATCCGGTACATGTCGATGGCCGTCGACAGCTGCGGGGTGTAGCCCACGAACCAGGCCGACTTGTTGCCGTCGGTGGTACCGGTCTTGCCGGCCACCTCGCGCCCTTCGAGCCGCGCGTTCTTACCGGTGCCCTTCTCCACCACGGTCTTCAGCACGTCCGTGACGTTGTCCGCGACGGCCGGGTCGAACGCCCTCTTCTCCTTGTCCTCGTGCTCGAAGACGGTCTTGCCGCTCTGGAGCACCTTGGTGACGGAGTAGGGGTCGCGCTGCTTGCCGCTGGAGGCGAACGTGCCGTAGGCGCCGGCCATCCGGATGGCGCTGGGGTCGGAGATGCCGATCGAGAAGGACGGAACGTTCGACTGGGCGAGGGAGCTGTTCAGCAGCCCGGCCTTGACGGCGGCGTCACGGACCTGGGGGATGCCCACGTCCATGCCCAGCTGGACGAAGGGGGAGTTGGCCGACTCCTGCATGGCGTAGCGCAGATCGATGGGCCCGTAGTCCTTGTCGCCGTCATTGACCTGGAGCCACTCCTTGCCCTCTTCGTTGGTCCAGATCGAACCGTCGTAGTTCTTGATCTTCAGCTTGTTGTCGCCGTTGTAGATGGTCTTGTCGGGCGAGACGGTTGTGCGGCTGCCGTCGACCGGATCGCGGACGCCGTCCTGCATCGCCGCGGCCAGAACGAACGGCTTGAAGGTCGATCCGACCTGCGCTCCGGTCTGGTCGGCGTTGTTGGTGAAGTGCTTGGTGGCGTCCTGGCCGCCGTAGATGGCGACGATCTTGCCGGAGTCCGGCTCGACGGAGGCGCCGCCGAACTGGACGTGTGTGTCGGTCTCCGGGCGCTTCTTGGGGTCGATGTTGGCGTCGTAGACCTTCTCGACGGCGTCCTTCAGCTGTTCGACCTTCTTCTTGTTGAAGGTCGTGTGGATCTCGAAGCCGCCCCGGGAGAGATCGTCCGCCGTGAGGCCCTTCGTGTTGTTGTTGACGAAGTACGCCTTGGCGAGGTCGACGAGGTAGCCGATCTGTCCGCCCTGCTGGGTGTTCTTCTTGAAACCGTCCGGCATCGGGAACTTGGTGTACTTGGCCCGCTCGGACTGCTCAAGATGGCCGTCCTTCACCATCTCGTCGAGGATCCAGCCCCAGCGATCGGTAGCCCTCTGCGTGTTCGCCTCGGCGGTCGCCCTCGGGTCGATGGAGGTCTGGCCGGCGGGGTCGTAGTACGTCGCGCCCTTGAGGAGCGTGGCCAGGAGCGCGCACTCGCTGGCGTTCAGCTGCGAGGCGTCCTTGCCGTAGTAGGTACGGGCGGCGGCCTGGATACCGAAGGCGCCTCGCCCGTAGTAGGAGGTGTTCAGATAGCCCGCCATGATCTCGGGCTTCTCCATGTCGGTGCCGACCTTCATGGAGATGAACAGCTCTTTGAACTTACGGCTCAGGGTCTGGCTCTGGTCGCCGAGCCGGGCGTTCTTGACGTACTGCTGGGTGATGGTGGAGCCACCCTGGGTGTTGCCGCCCTTGGCCATGTTGATCAGAGCGCGGCCGATACCCATCGGGTCGACACCCGAGTCGTCCCTGAAGGTCTTGTTCTCGGCGGAGATCACCGCGTTCTGCATGTCCTCGGGGATCTTCTCGATCGGGATGATCTGCCGGTTGACCTCACCACCGGTGGCGACCATCTGGGTGCCGTCGTCCCAGTAGTAGACGTTGTTCTCGGCCTTCGAGGCGAGATTGGGGTCCGGTACCTGTACCAGCGCGTAGGCGATGGTCCCGGCGGCCATGACGGAGCCGACGAAGGCGATACCGAGTCCGGTGGTCTGCTTCCAGGACGGCACCCAGCGCCGCCAGCCGTACTTGCCCTGGCGCGGGTAGTCGATGAACCGCTTCTTGTACGGCTCACCGCGGCCGCGGCCGCCACGTCCGGCACCCCCGTCGTCCCCCCCACGCCTGCGGCCACCACGCTGGGCGGCTCGCCTGGCCGCGGCGCGGCCACCGTAGGGAGGCTCCTCCTCATAGGAGCCGGAGGGTGAGGCCGAAACGGTCTCTCGGGACGGGGCTGCGCGGCGGCCGGATGGCTGCTGGGCTGCACGCCTGGCCGCGGCACGACCGCCACCCTGCGGCTGCGGCGGTTTGCGACGGTGCTCGCTCATCGAACGACTACTCCTCGGGCAGGCGCGGGCGCCTGGAAGCGGCAGTTGAGTTCCGGTCCCCCCGAAATGAATACGGACCGGCCCGGCATCGGGCTCATCCGATATGCATCCGGTAAGCCGACAGTCTTGACGCTTACCGACGTCACTCGGTTCCCGGTGGTCTGCATGCCGCACAGACTACGCACGGTCAAAACCCCCCGAGAGCTGAAGTTCACCCTAAATCAGGCAAGTTGCTTCCTGAGAATTAGTGATGTGACGCCGTTCACGATGGCTCCCCTTGTCGCAACCTCCACTCCGTTCTATCGTCAGGATGTATCGAGTCGATACATCAGTACGGCATAAGAGTCTGGACAGCGGAGGAGGCGACGGGTGAGCAGACGCTCGGGCATCCTTGAGTTCGCTGTCCTCGGTCTGCTCCGCGAGTCCCCCATGCACGGCTATGAGCTGCGGAAACGGCTCAATACGTCGCTGGGGATCTTCCGTGCCTTCAGTTACGGGACGCTCTATCCCTGCCTCAAGACGCTGGTCGCCAACGGCTGGTTGATCGAGGAGCCGGGAAGCGCTCCGGAGGACGCGCTCGCCGCCTCGCTGGCGGGGCGCCGCGCCAAGATCGTCTATCGGCTGACGGCGGAAGGTAAAGAGCACTTCGAGGAGCTGCTGTCCCACACCGGACCCGACGCCTGGGAGGACGAGCACTTCGCGGCTCGGTTCGCCTTCTTCGGGCAGACGGAGCGTGAGGTGCGGATGCGGGTGCTGGAGGGCCGCCGCAGCAGGCTGGAGGAGCGTCTGGAGAAGATGCGCGCCTCCCTGGCCCGTACCCGCGAGCGCCTCGACGACTACACGCTGGAGCTCCAGCGGCACGGCATGGAATCCGTGGAGCGCGAGGTGCGCTGGCTCAACGAGCTCATCGAAAGCGAGCGGGCGGGGCGGGATCAGAGACGGTCCGGCCCCGGGAGTCCCGCTGCACGAGAAGGCACAACAGGAGAAGCGGACGGCCTGCCCCGGCACCGGGATGCCGCGTCTTCCGGGGGCACGCCCCCGGGACATCCCGGCCCGCCGGATCCGTCCGCGGACACCACCAAGTGAGGTCCTGCATCTCCGCAGGGTTTCATCACGAACACTGACATCACACAGGGAGCAACCGGAATGGGTTCGGTACGCGTAGCCATCGTCGGCGTGGGCAACTGCGCCGCCTCACTGGTGCAGGGCGTCGAGTACTACAAGGACGCCGACCCGGCGGGCAAGGTACCGGGGCTGATGCATGTCCAGTTCGGCGAGTACCACGTGCGGGACATCGAGTTCGTGGCCGCCTTCGACGTTGACGCGAAGAAGGTCGGCCTCGACCTCGCGGACGCCATCGGCGCCAGTGAGAACAACACCATCAAGATCTGTGACGTGCCCTCCTCGGGCGTCACGGTCCAGCGCGGCCACACCCTCGACGGTCTCGGCAAGTACTACCGCCAGACGATCGAGGAGTCCCCCGAGGCGCCGGCGGACATCGTCCAGACGCTCAAGGACAAGCAGGTCGATGTCCTGGTCTGCTACCTGCCCGTGGGTTCCGACGACGCCGCGAAGTACTACGCGCAGTGCGCCATCGACGCCAAGGTCGCCTTCGTCAACGCCCTCCCGGTCTTCATCGCCGGCACGAAGGAGTGGGCGGACAAGTTCACCGAGGCCGGTGTCCCGATCGTCGGTGACGACATCAAGTCCCAGGTCGGCGCCACGATCACGCACCGCGTCATGGCGAAGCTCTTCGAGGACCGGGGCGTCGTCCTGGACCGCACGATGCAGCTGAACGTCGGCGGCAACATGGACTTCAAGAACATGCTGGAGCGTGAGCGCCTGGAGTCCAAGAAGATCTCGAAGACGCAGGCCGTCACCTCCCAGATCCCCGACCGTGACCTGGGTGCCGACAATGTTCACATCGGCCCCTCGGACTATGTCGCCTGGCTCGACGACCGCAAGTGGGCCTACGTCCGCCTTGAGGGCCGCGCCTTCGGTGACGTCCCGCTGAACCTGGAGTACAAGCTGGAGGTGTGGGACTCCCCGAACTCCGCGGGTGTCATCATCGACGCGGTGCGCGCCGCGAAGATCGCCAAGGACCGCGGTATCGGTGGCCCCATCCTCTCCGCGTCCTCGTACTTCATGAAGTCGCCGCCGGTCCAGTACTTCGACGACCAGGCCCGCGAGAACGTCGAGAAGTTCATCGCCGGCGAGGTCGAGCGCTAGAGCGCGGCCTCCCCGTCACGACGAGAAGGGTCTCCGGACTGCTGGTCCGGCGACCCTTCTCGTCCGTTCCGGAGCGGCGTGTGTGACGCTGGCTCACATGTCTGTCGTGCGTGATCTGCGTGTGCTCCTGCGCCTCGGAAACTTCCGCCGACTACTGGCGGTCCGGCTGCTCTCTCAGGCGGCCGACGGTGTCTTCCAGGTGGCGCTCGCCACGTACGTCGTCTTCTCCCCGGAGAAACAGACCTCGCCCGGCGCGATCGCCTCCGCGATGGCCGTGCTCCTGCTGCCGTATTCACTGGTCGGCCCGTTCGCCGGGCTGCTGCTGGACCGCTGGCAGCGCCGCCAGGTCTTTCTGTACGGGAATCTCCTGCGGGCCCTTCTCGCTGGCTGTACGGCGGTGCTGATCGTGGCCTCCGTGCCCGACTGGCTCCTCTTTGCCGCGGCGCTCTCCGTGACCGCCGTCAACCGGTTCGTTCTCGCCGGGCTCTCCGCCGCCCTGCCGCGTGTGGTGGACGACGAGCGGCTCGTCCTCGCGAACTCGCTCTCCCCGACCGCCGGAACCCTCGCCGCGACCGCGGGCGGCGGACTCGCCTTCGTCGTACGGCTGACGATCGCGGACTCCGACGCGGCCGTGATGCTGCTGGGCGCCGCCCTCTATCTCTGCGCGGCACTCGCCTCCCTCCGGCTGGCGCGCGAGCTGCTGGGCCCCGAAAAGTCATCGCGAGAGGGGCCCCGGCTGAGCACCGCACTGTCCTCCACGGCACGCGGGCTCGCGGACGGTGTACGGCATCTCGCCGAGCGGCGGCCGGCGGCCGGAGCGCTGGCGGCCATGACGGTGATGCGCTTCTGCTACGGAGCGCTGACGGTGATGGTGCTGATGCTCTGCAGATACGCCTGGACGGAGCGGGAGGACAACGGGCTGGCGCTGCTCGGGCTGGCCGTCGCCATCTCCGGGGCGGGGTTCTTCGCCGCCGCGGTTCTCACACCCTGGGCGGCGGGACGGCTCGGCCCGTTCGGGTGGATGGCGCTGTGCGCGGGAGCGGCGGCCGTCCTGGAGCCGGCCTTGGGGCTGACCTTCGCGCCCACGCCCATTCTGGCCGCCGCCTTCATTCTCGGCCTGATCACCCAGGGGGCGAAGATCGCCACGGACACGGTGGTGCAGACGGCGGTGGACGACGACTTCCGGGGCCGGGTCTTCTCCCTCTACGACGTCCTCTTCAATGTCGCCTTCGTCGGTGCGGCGGGGGTGGCCGCGGCGATGCTGCCGCCGGACGGTCGCTCCGTGCCGCTCGTGGTCACGATGGCCGTGCTGTACGCAGGCGTGGCCGCGGTCGTGGCGTACGCGGCGCGGAGGCGATGTTTCACGTGAAACATCGCCCCCGGAGAACCACGCGCGGGTCATGTTTCACGTGAAACATGACCCGCGCGTGGTTCGGTTCTGTGCGTCAGTTCTGTGCGGCCCACCATTCCTTGAGGGCGGCGACGGCCGTGTCGTGCTCCACCGGTCCGTTCTCCAGCCGCAGCTCCAGCAGGAACGTGTACGCGGCGCCAATCACCGGTCCGGGGCCGACGCCCAGGATCTCCATGATCTGGTTGCCGTCCAGATCGGGCCTGATGGCGTCCAGCTCCTCCTTCTCCTGGAGCTGGACGATGCGCTCCTCCAGGCCGTCGTAGGCCCGGGAGAGAGCGCTCGCCTTGCGCTTGTTCCGTGTGGTGCAGTCGGAGCGGGTCAGCTTGTGGAGCCTGTCGAGCAGGGGCCCGGCGTCACGTACGTAGCGCCGCACCGCCGAGTCGGTCCATTCGCCCGTTCCGTAGCCGTGGAAGCGCAGGTGCAGCTCCACCAGCCGGGAGACATCCCTCACCATCTCGTTGGAGTACTTGAGCGCGGTCATGCGCTTCTTGGTCAGCTTCGCGCCCACCACCTCGTGGTGATGGAAGGAGACCCGGCCGTCCTTCTCGAAGCGGCGCGTCCGGGGCTTACCGATGTCGTGCAGCAGCGCGGCCAGCCGCAGCACCAGGTCCGGCCCGTCCTCCTCCAGGTCGATGGCCTGTTCCAGGACGGTCAGCGAGTGCTCGTAGACATCCTTGTGCCGGTGATGCTCATCGCTCTCCAGCCGCAGCGCCGGCAGCTCGGGCAGCACCCGGTCGGCGAGCCCGGTGTCGACGAGCAGCGCCAGGCCCTTGCGCGGGTGGGCGGAGAGGATCAGCTTGTTCAGCTCGTCCCGTACGCGTTCCGCGGAGACGATCTCGATGCGGCCGGACATGTCCTTCATGGCCTCGACGACACCCGGGGCCACCTCGAAGTCCAGCTGAGCGGCGAACCGTGCGGCCCGCAGCATCCGCAGGGGATCGTCGGAGAACGACTCCTGAGGGGTGCCAGGGGTGCGCAGCACCTGGGCGGAGAGGTCCTCCAGCCCGCCGTGGGGATCGATGAACTCTTTCTGCGGCAGCGCGACGGCCATCGCGTTCACGGTGAAGTCCCGGCGCACGAGGTCTTCCTCGATGGAGTCGCCGTAGGACACCTCGGGTTTGCGTGATGTCCGGTCGTAGGCTTCCGAGCGGTACGTCGTCACCTCGATCTGGAAGCGCTGATCGGCGTCTCCGACACGGGCGTCCTTCTGGACACCGACCGTGCCGAAGGCGATCCCCACTTCCCACACCGAATCCGCCCAAGGCCTGACGATCTTCAGAACGTCCTCGGGCCGGGCATCGGTCGTGAAGTCCAGGTCATTGCCGAGCCGGCCGAGAAGGGCGTCCCTGACCGAGCCGCCGACCAGGGCGAGTGTGAATCCGGCCTCCTGGAACCGGCGCGCGAGATCGTCCGCGACGGGGGATACCCGCAGCAGTTCACTGACCGCACGGCGCTGCACCTGACTGAGGGCACGGGGATTGTCTTCATTGGCATTCGGCACAACAGAAAAGGGTACGTGCCGTGACCCTCACGGGCGCCCCGGTTTCGGGCCGCCCCCGCCTCGATGCGGAGGTTTCCGGTGGCTCATGAGATTCTTCCGATCATGTGGAGCGGTTCCCAGCACTTCGCCACAGCGCACATCGTTACCATGCGTGGACGCGGTAATTGACAACCACCAACGGCAACCGACGATGACTAAGGACGGGCGAGCGCGTGGCGGAGGCGGCAGACTTCCAGGGGATGGGTCATTCTCCTGCCCGCCGGTGGCTGCGGCGCACGGCCTCTGTGCTGGCCGGAGCGCCGCTTCTGGCGGGGTTGCTGGCCGGGACGGCGGCGCCCGCCGCCCAGGCCGCTCCGACGACCTCCGGCTCCCATACGGTCCATGTGTCGCTCGACACACTGGCACCCAGCGCACCGGTGAAGGGCGACACGCTCACCGTCTCCGGGACGGTCACCAACGAGGGCAAGAGCACCATCACCAACGCCCAGGTCGATCTGCGCGTCGGCCCGCGGATGTACGGCAGGACGGCCATCGACGACGCCGCCGAGCGCACCAGCACCTCCGGTGATGTGGCTCCGATCGGTGGCAAGTACAAGGTCACCATCCCGAAGCTCGCCGTCGGCATCCCCCAGGACTTCGCCCTCTCGGTACCGGTCAGCAAGCTCGGACTCGGCCAGGACGGCGTCTATCAGCTCGGCGTCTCGCTGACCGGGCAGACCTCGTCCGCGCAGTACGACCACGTGCTGGGCATCCAGCGCACCTTCCTGCCCTGGCAGCCGGACGCGACGGAGGAGAAGACACAGCTCACCGTCCTCTGGCCGTTGATCTCGTCGACGCGGCTGTCCGCGGAGACCGGCTCGGACGATCAGCAGACCCCGGTCTTCGAGAACGACGATCTGGCGGAGGAGCTTGCCCCCGGCGGGCGGTTGGAGCAGCTGGTCTCGCTCGGTAACCAGCTTCCCGTCACCTGGGTGATCGACCCCGACCTGCTGGCCACCGCCGACGCCATGACCAAGAACTACCAGGTCAGAAGCGGTGACACGACCGTCCCCGGCAAGAACCAGGCCGTGGCCACCAAGTGGCTCAACGCCCTGGAGAAGGCGGTGCAGGGACGCAAGGTCGTCGCGTTGCCGTTCGCCGATCCGGACCTGGCGTCGCTGGCCCACCGCGGCAAGGACGTGTCCGGCGCGCTCAGCCATCTGCAGCCCGCCACGGATGTGGCCGGGAAGACCGTGGAGACCATCCTCCATGTGAAGCCGTCCGTCGACTTCGCCTGGCCCGTGGACGGTGCGATCGACCCCTCGATCGTCGATGTAGCTACCTCGGCGGGTGCTCACAAGGTCATCACCCGCAGCGACAGCCTCCAGGACAATCTGCCGTACACCCCCACCGCGGCACGGCCGATCGGCGGCGGGACGACAGCCGTCGTCGCCGACACCCGGCTCTCCACCGCGTTCCAGGGGGATATGTCGGAGGCGGGCGCGTCCACTCTCGCGGTGCAGAAGTTCCTCGCCCAGTCGCTGGCCGTGACGCTCCAGGACCCGGAGAATCAGCGCAGTATCGTCGTCGCTCCCCAGCGGATGCCGAGTGCCGCCCAGGCACAGTCGATGGCGCGCGCGCTGCGGGGCCTGGACCCCGAGCGCTGGACCGAGGCGTCCGATCTGATGGCGGCGGCCGCGGCGACACCCGACTCGGACGCCACCACCAAGGTGCCCGGCTCTTCGCGTTACCCGGAGAAGCTGCGGGACCAGGAGCTGCCGGCCGAGGTCTTCCTTGACATCAAGGAGACACAGGAGCGGCTCGACAACTTCCAGGCCATCCTCAGCGCCCCGGACCGGGTGGCCGCGCCCTTCGGTAACGCGATCGGCCGGGCGATGTCGACCTCGTGGCGCGGGGAGCCTGACACGGCCCAGCAGTACCGCGGCACGGTGGAGGACTACCTGGTGGGCCTCACCACCGAGGTGCAGCTCATCCCGAAGTCCGTGCTCACCCTGTCGGGGCGCAGCGCGACGATCCCGGTGACCGTCCAGAACCAGCTGCTGCAGGGCGTCCAGAATCTGGTGCTGCGCCTGAAGTCCGACAACCCGACGCGGCTCAAGCTGGACGGCGACCGAGCGGTCGCGGAGCGGCCGATCAAGATCGACGGCGGGCACAGCCAGTCGGTGAAGTTCACCGGCGCGGGCAACGCCAACGGGCCGGTGCAGGTGACCGCCCAGCTGTACACGACGGACGGCACGCCGTACGGCAGTCCGATGACGTTCCAGGTCAAGGTCTCCGAGATCACACCCACCGTGATGCTCGTCATCGCCGGCGGTGTGCTGCTTCTTGTCCTCGCGGGGGTCAAGATGTACAGCCAGCGCAAGCGCGCGGTGGCCCGTAAGGCCGCCGCGGAGGACACGGACGGCGCAGAGGGCGGCGCAGACGGCACCGGCGCGGACGGGAACGCGCGGGACACGCAGAGCACGGACGGCGCGCGGGCCGCTGAGGGCACAGATCCCGGGCAGCCGAGTGACCCGACACCGGACACCGGTCCGGAAAGCGCGGACGCGTCGGGCGCGGGTGAGAAAGTGGACCGTTGAGCGATGTCGTGGCCGGTCGGCCGGGGACGATGAGGTGGGGTAACCATGAACGCGCCGTACGACGGTGACCGTGGGCAGGGCGCGGGTGGCGACCCGGCGGGCCAGATTCCGCCCACGCCCACTCCGCCGTCCGCCCAGGATCCCTATGTCCAGGATGCCTACAACCGGGACCCCTACTGGTCACAGGACCTTTCCGCGCAGGATCCGGTGACGGAGGCGCTCTACGACCGCGCCTCGCATCCGCCGCCTCCTCCCGGCACCTATCCGGAGGCCCATCAGCTCTACCAGCAGCCGCCCACCCCGCAGAACGCGCCCGATCCCCGGGTCTGGGCCCAGACCCCACCGCCCGAGCCCTCCGGGCCGATGCGCCATCTCCCGTACGGAGAGAACCCGAGGACCACCCAGTTCACCGGCATCGACGACCTGGTCTCCCGGGCCGGCGACGAAAGCGTGCCGCCGGACGCGTTCGCCCACCTCTACCGCGACCAGCAGGGCTCGGGCCAGGTACTGACCGCGCCGGAGCCCGAAGCCGCACCCGCACCGCCGCCCCCCAAGAAGTCGGGAGGCAAGGCCGCCGGTCTGCTCAAGTCCAGTGCCCTGATGGCCGCGGGCACGCTGGTCTCCCGGCTCACCGGCTTCGTACGGAGCCTGGTGATCACCGCCGCGCTGGGCGCGGCCCTGCTCGGTGACTCCTTCACCGTGGCGTACACGCTGCCGACGATGATCTACATCCTGACCGTCGGGGGCGGTCTCAACTCCGTGTTCGTCCCGCAGCTCGTGCGGGCGATGAAGAACGACGACGACGGTGGCGTCGCCTACGCCAACCGGCTGCTGACCCTCGTCATGGTGGCGCTCGGCGCGATCGTGGCCCTCGCCGTGTTCGGGGCGCCGTGGCTGGTGCGGCTGATGTCGGACCCGATCGCAAGTGACGCGGCCGCCAACAACGTCGCGGTCACCTTCGCCCGCTACTGCCTGCCCACGATCTTCTTCATGGGTGTGCATGTGGTGATGGGCCAGATCCTCAACGCACGCGGGAAGTTCGGCGCGATGATGTGGACTCCGGTCCTCAACAACATCGTCATGATCACCACGTTCGGTCTGTTCATCTGGGTGTACGGCACCGCCGCCGACTCGGGGATGACCGTGCGGACGATCCCGCCGGACGGCGTGCGGCTGCTGGGCATCGGTACGCTGCTCGGTCTGGTCGTCCAGGCGCTCGCGATGATCCCCTACCTCCGCGAGACCGGCTTCCGGTTCCGTCCGCGCTTCGACTGGAAGGGCCACGGCCTCGGCAAGACGGTCAAGCTGGCCAAGTGGACGGTCCTGTTCGTCCTCGCCAACCAGGCCGGTGTCCTGGTCGTCACCCAGCTCGCCACGGCCGCCGGCGTTGCCTCCGGCAAGGACGGCACCGGCATCCTGGCCTACACCAACGCCCAGCTGATCTGGGGCATGCCGCAGGCCATCATCACCGTCTCCGTCATGGCCGCCCTGCTGCCCAGGATCTCCCGCGCCGCCCACGACGGCGACCCGGGCGCGGTACGGGACGACATCTCCCAGGGCCTGCGCAACTCGGCGGTCGCGATCGTTCCGATCGCCTTCGGGTTCCTCGCACTGGGTGTCCCGCTGTCGATCCTGATGTTCTCGTCCAGCGGCCTGGAATCGGCACGCTCCATGGGCTTCATCCTGATGGCGTTCGCCCTCGGACTCATCCCGTACTCCGTGCAGTACGTCGTCCTGCGCGGCTTCTACGCCTACGAGGACACCAGGACCCCCTTCTACAACACGGTCATCGTCGCCGCGGTCAACGCCGCCGCCTCCGCCGTCTCGTATCTGGTCCTGCCCTCCCGCTGGGCCGTGGTCGGCATGGCCGCCTCCTACGGCCTCGCCTACGCGGTCGGCGTCGGTATCGCCTGGCGCAGGCTGCGGAACCGACTGGGCGGCGATCTGGACGGCGGCCGCGTCCTGCGTACGTACGCCCGGCTCTGCCTTGCGGCGGTCCCCGGGGCCCTCGTAGCGGGCGCTATCGCCTACGCCGTCCTGAACGCTCTGGGCAGCAGCGCCCTCAGCTCGCTGGCGGCACTGGCCGGTGGCGGTCTCGCCCTGCTGGCCGTCTTCTTCGTCGCGGCCAAGAAGATGCGCATCGAAGAGATGAACGCCATGGTCGGCATGGTGCGCGGACGCCTCGGAAGGTAAACGCTGCACGGTCCAGCACAACCATCACCGGCTGCCGCGTGTCGTGCATAGCGTCCAACTGTGGGCACAATTGGCTTGGCTGTTGGATAGTGCGCAACGGATGGGGAGGCAGGAGCGACGGTGGCGGAACGTAGCACGGCTGCCGTCGACGTGGCCGACAACAGCGGTGATGAACCGCTGGCCGCCAAGGCGGGCAAGGCCACGACCGACGGGTTGGCGGAAGCCCGGGACGAGGCGGACAAGTCCGCACCGGACACGGGCAGCGAACGGCAGAACACCGAGCCGGGCACCTCGACGCCCGAGCTGCACAGCGGCCACAAACTCGCCAGACGCTACCGCCTGGAGGAGTGTGTCACCCGTCTGGACGGTTTCAGCAGCTGGCGAGCGGTCGATGAGAAGCTGCGCCGCGCTGTCGGCGTGCATCTCCTGCCGGCCGACCACCCACGGGCCCGTTCCGTACTGGCGGCGGCCCGGTCCTCCGCACTGCTCGGCGACCCCCGCTTCGTGCAGGTCCTGGACGCCGTCGAGGAGAACGACCTCGTCTACGTCGTCCATGAGTGGCTGCCCGACGCGGTCGAGCTGACCGCGCTCCTCGCCTCGGGGCCACTGGAGGCTCACGAGGCGTACCAGCTCGTCAGCCAGGTCTCCCAGGCCATGGCGGCGGCCCACCGTGAAGGACTCGCCCATCTGCGGCTGACCCCTGGAGCGGTACTGCGTACGTCCACCGGTCAGTACCGTATCCGCGGCCTCGCCGTGAACGCCGCTCTGCGCGGGATCAGCGCGGACCGGCCGCAGCGCACCGACACCGAGGCGATCGGCGCGCTTCTCTACGCGGCACTGACCCAGCGCTGGCCCTACGAGACCGACGCGTACGGGCTCTCCGGCCTTCCCAAGGGCGTCGGGCTCATCGCCCCCGACCAGGTCCGGGCCGGAATCCACCGCGGACTCTCCGAGCTCGCCATGCGCGCCCTGATCAATGACGGCGCCCACGCCTCCCGCCAGGAACCACCGTGCACGACCCCTGACGAGCTGGCCGCGGCCATCGCGGAGATGCCGCGCATCCGTCCGCCGGAGCCCACGTTCACGGCCCCGCCGGAGTATCAGCGCACCACCTACCAGCAGGGCACCTACGGACGCGCCCAGTCGGGCCTCGGAGCGCCTTCCCTCCCCCCGGTGGCGCCCCCGCCGCCCCCGCTCCAGAGCCGCACCGGCAAGGCGCTGAAGTGGACCGTCGCCGCGCTCCTCATCGCCGCGCTGGGTCTCGGCAGCTGGCAGGTCGCCGACCACCTCCTCGGCCAGACCAACGAGGGCGACACCACGCCCACCCAGCCGGTCACCGACGACGACAAGGCGCCCAAGCCCCTCAAGCCGCTCCAGATCGCCGACGCGGCGGAGTTCATGCCCAGCGGGTCCGGGATAAAGCCGGCTCTCGTACCGAACGCCATCGACGGCAAGCCCGGCACGGCGTGGATCACGCTCCAGTACCAGAACTACCCGAACTTCGGGAATCTGCCGGACCGCAAGCAGGGCTCAGGGATCATCGTCGACCTGGGCAGCGTGAAAGACGTCTCCGGGATCGACATCGGTATGTACCGCAAGGGCCAGAAGGCCGAGGTACTCGCGGCCGGTGCCGACGCGTCGGACCCGTCGGCGCTCGCGGACTTCTCTCAGCGTCTCACCAAGCTGGAGACGGTGGGCCGAACTCTCAAAACCACTCTCGACAAGCCCGTGCGAACCCGGTACGTATTGATCCACATCACCGAACTGCCGCAGGACGGGTCCTCCGCCGACCGCTTCCGCGGGGGAATCTCCGAGATCAAGTTCACCGGCTGAGGGATCAGGGGAGGGGGGCTCACTGTTGGACGACGCCGCGCTCGGCGACTCAAGCGACCAGGACCTTCTGAGCGCTCATGTCGCGGGCCATCCCCACGCTTTTGGCGAGTTGGTACGGCGCCATCGGGACCGGCTCTGGGCAGTGGCCCTCCGGACGCTGGGGGACCGGGAGGAGGCCGCGGACGCGGTCCAGGACGCGCTGGTCTCCGCCTTCCGGGCTGCCCATACCTTCCGCGGGCAGTCGGCCGTGACCACCTGGCTGCACCGCATCACCGTCAACGCCTGCCTCGACCGCGCCCGTAAGGCGGCCTCACGCAGGACCTCCCCCGTGGACGACACCGAGCGGCTGGAGCAGCTCCTTGAGCCTCATGAGTCGGCGGAGGCCCCCGCGGAGCGCAAGGATCTCCATCGTGAGCTGCTGGCGGCGCTGGCCAAGCTCCCCGTCGAGCAGCGGGCGGCCCTGGTCCTCGTCGATATGCAGGGCTACCCCGTGGCCGAGGCCGCCGCGGTGCTGGGCGTACCCACTGGAACGGTGAAGAGCCGGTGTGCGCGCGGCCGGGCCAGACTGCTGCCCATGCTCACGCATCTACGCGGGGCCACCAGGGATAACAGCGGTCTCGGCGGGGGAAGGAACCGGACGCCGGGGGCATCCGTCCCACCGGCATCGGAACCAAGAGACCCAGGACCACATGATCCTGCTGGAGTGAAGGGCGGAGGTGGGCGCGCGTGACATCCACGACCGACACGGATCAGCACCCGGATGTCTCGGAGATCTCCGATCTCACGGAGGGGCTCCTCTCACCGTCCCGTACCGCCGATGTACGGCGTCACCTCGACGGCTGCGCTCTGTGCGCGGATGTCCATGACTCGCTCGAAGAGATCAGAGGGCTGCTCGGCACCCTGCCCGGACCACCGCGGATGCCGGCCGATGTCGCCGGCCGTATCGATGCCGCGCTGGCGGCGGAGGCGCTGCTGAACGCCACCGCCCCCGACGAGACCGTGGATGTTTCACGTGAAACATCGCCCTCACCCCTGAAGCCCTCACCCCGGACACCTTCACCCCGGACGCTCACGGCACCGGCCGTCGCCGCGTCGACCGTCGCCGCACCGACCGGCCCGCCGAGCCCGGCGGAGTTCACCGCGGCGGACACAGTACGAACCGACCGGCCCGCCGGCCGCCCGAGGGCAGCCACCGGCCCCGGCCGCGGTGGGCAGACCCGTCGTCGCCGCCGCAATGCCGTCCTGGGAGCCGTCTTCGGAACAGCGGCCGTAGGCGTCAGCGTTCTGCTGTTCCAGTCGCTCGGGGTGTCGGACAGCAGCGGTCAGACCGACACCGCGGCCAGCGCCCCGAAGAGCGGCAGTACAGAGTTCTCGGAGGCCCAGCTCCAGAGCCGCGTGGACACGCTGCTGGCCTCAGGCGCCGTGGCCAAGGAGTCCAAGAGTCCGAAGGCCGAGGAGCCTCGCGCCGCCGGGGGTGACCGGAGCACGGCGAATTCGCCACTGCTCCAGCCCGAGCCCGAGGTGCCGCCCTGTATTCGGCAGGGCACGGGCAGCGCCACGCCCGCCCTCGCCGCCGAGCCGGGCACCTACCAGGGCAGCAGCGCCTATCTCGTCGTTCTGCCGGACGCTGCCGACAGCACCCGGGTCCAGGCCTATGTGATCGATGCGGCCTGCCTCGACAGCGATCCTTCGGGCAAGGGGAAAGTCCTCCTGAAGCACACCTACCTCCGCCGCTGACGCCCTCCATCGTGGAGCCGGGACACCTCGGGAATGCGGGACCCGTAGGATCCGTTGGATGGGGTGAAAGTCGTTGATCCGGCCCCAGTAGGCAGTCTGCAGAGACGAGGAAGAAACCCGTGAGCGACGTCCGTAATGTGATCATCATCGGCTCCGGGCCCGCCGGCTATACGGCCGCGCTGTACACCGCGCGTGCATCGCTGAAGCCGCTGGTATTCGAGGGCGCCGTCACCGCCGGTGGTGCGCTGATGAACACGACCGATGTGGAGAACTTCCCCGGGTTCCGCGACGGCATCATGGGCCCGGACCTCATGGACAACATGCGGGCGCAGGCCGAGCGCTTCGGCGCCGAGCTTGTCCCGGACGATGTCGTCGCGGTCGACCTCAGCGGTGACATCAAGACGGTCACCGACACGGCCGGCACGGTGCACCGGGCCAAGGCCGTGATCGTCACGACCGGCTCCCAGCACCGCAAGCTCGGCCTGGCCAACGAGGACACCCTCTCGGGCCGCGGTGTCTCCTGGTGCGCGACCTGCGACGGCTTCTTCTTCAAGGACCAGGACATCGCCGTGGTGGGTGGCGGCGACACCGCGATGGAGGAAGCCACCTTCCTGTCGCGCTTCGCCAAGTCCGTCACGATCATCCACCGCCGGAACACGCTGCGTGCCTCCAAGGCCATGCAGGACCGCGCCTTCGCCGACCCCAAGATCAAGTTTGCCTGGGACAGCGAGGTCGCCGAGATCCACGGCGAGCAGAAGCTCTCCGGTCTGACCCTGCGCAACACCAAGACCGGCGAGACCTCCTCGCTCCCCGTGACCGGTCTGTTCATCGCGGTGGGCCACGACCCGCGGACCGAGCTGTTCAAGGGCCAGCTCGATCTGGACGCCGAGGGCTACCTCACCGTCGCCGCCCCGTCGACGCGGACGAACCTGTCCGGTGTCTTCGGCGCCGGTGATGTCGTCGACCACACCTACCGCCAGGCGATCACCGCTGCCGGCACCGGTTGCTCCGCCGCTCTCGACGCCGAGCGTTTCCTCGCCGCGCTGAGCGACAGCGAGAACGCCGCGGCGGAGAAGACCGCCGCCGTCTGACCAGCTGTACCGACCCACACCCCGCGAATCTAAGGAGGCCGCCGTGGCCGGCGCCCTGAAGCATGTAACCGACGCCTCGTTCGACGAGGACGTACTCAAGAGCGACAAGCCCGTACTGGTGGACTTTTGGGCCGCCTGGTGCGGACCGTGCCGCCAGATCGCCCCGTCGCTTGAGGCGATCGCGGCCGAGCACGGCGACAAGATCGAGATCGTCAAGCTCAACATCGACGAGAACCCGGCCACGGCAGCCAAGTACGGCGTCATGTCCATCCCGACGCTGAACGTGTACCAGAACGGCGAGGTCGCCAAGACCATCGTCGGCGCCAAGCCCAAGGCCGCGCTCGTAAGCGACCTCAAGGACTTCATCGGCGAATGAGCCGGCACCCCCGGCTTTCGATGTTTCACGTGAAACGGGCCGACTCCCCATCGGGGAGTCGGCCCGTTTCGATTTGCGCATACCCTGCCCGGCTCAGAGCGGCCGTAGCGCGGGTTCCTTCTTGACGGCTCCCAGCAACCGGTCCAGCGCCATCTCCACATCTTCCTTCCAGGAGAGCGTGGTCCGCAGCTCAAGCCTCAGCCGTGGATACGTCGGATGCGGACGTACGGTCTTGAAGCCCACCGCAAGCAGATGATCAGCGGGGAGCACGCAGGCGGGCTCCCTCCAGCGGGCATTGCCGAATGCCTCGATCGCCTTGAACTCCCGCCGCAGCAGGTCCTTCACCACGGTCTGCACCATCACGCGGCCGAGTCCCTGCCCCTGATACCCCGGCATGATCCACGCGGTCATCAGCTGGACGGCGTCCGGAGAGACCGGGCTCGTCGGGAAGGCCATGGACCGCGGCACATACGCCGGAGGCGCGTAGAGCACAAAGCCGACCGGCACATCATCGATATAGACGACGCGACCGCAGGATCCCCACTCCAGGAGAACGGCCGAGATCCAGGCTTCCTTCTCGGCCTCGGCCCTTCCTGCCCTTACCGCTGCTTCCCCACTGACCGGATCGAGCTCCCAGAAGACACACGCTCGGCAGCGCTTGGGGAGGTCGGGAAGGTTGTCCAGCGTGAGCGGTACGAGCCGACGCCCCATGGAGGCTGTTCCTCACTTCCTTCGCCTGCCGCGCCACGGGCGGCCGTCAGCGCGCTCCGTTCCCGGAGCAGGCTGCCGACGAAGCCGCCGAGCACTCCAAGACCCAGTCCAGCCGATACCAGCCGACTGCGGCTCACCGATCGCATGGCCCCCGCTCTCCTTCTGGGATGAATCAAGGTGGATGCGCCATACCAGAACGCATCGTATCCACCCGAAGATGTCCGGCACACCGCGAGACAGCAAAGGGCGGGCCGTGTTCCGGTAAGCGTGGAACACGGCCCGCCCAGGGGCTGTTCAGAAGCCTCAGCTCTCGTCGTCCTGCTCGGCTTCCTCGGCGAGGCTCTTGTCCAGGACGCGTCCCTCACCGGGCGCGAGGGTGCCGAGAATCCGGTCCAGATCGTCTATTGAAGCGAACTCGACGACGATCTTTCCCTTCTTCTGCCCCAGGTCGACCTTCACCCGGGTCTCGAAGCGATCCGAGAGACGCGAGGCCAGATCGGTGAGCGCCGGTGACAGCCGGGCCCCGGCTCGTGGTCCCTTCGACTTGGGGGAGTTCTGCGGGCGCGAACCCATCAGGGTCACGATCTCCTCGACCGCGCGCACCGAAAGCCCCTCGGCCACGATGCGGTGCGCCAGCCGGTCCTGCTCCTCGGAGTCATCCAGCGCGAGCAGTGCCCTCGCGTGACCTGCCGAGAGCACACCGGCGGCGACTCTGCGCTGCACCGGGGGAGAGAGACGCAGCAATCGCAGCGTGTTGGAGACCTGCGGACGTGAGCGGCCGATCCGGTCGGCCAGCTGGTCATGCGTGCAGTTGAAGTCCTTGAGCAGCTGGTCGTAGGCCGCGGCCTCTTCCAGCGGATTCAGCTGGGCACGGTGCAGGTTCTCCAGCAGAGCGTCAAGCAGCAGCTTCTCGTCGTCGGTTGCGCGGACGATCGCTGGAATGCGTTCCAGACCGGCTTCCCGGCAGGCCCGCCAGCGCCGCTCGCCCATGATGAGCTCGTAGCGCTCGGACCCCACCTGCCGTACGACGACAGGCTGGAGAAGACCGACTTCCTTGATGGAAGTGATCAGTTCGGCGAGGGCGTCCTCGTCGAAAACCTCGCGCGGCTGGCGCGGGTTCGGCGTAATGGAGTCGATCGGCACTTCGGCGAAGTGCGCCCCCGCCGTGGCCGTCGGCTCGGGCACCGCTTCGAACTCCGGCGCGACCGTCTCCACTTCCGGCACCACGGCGGCCTGCGGCAGCGAAGTCACCTTCGCGGCCGCCACACCCCGCTCCGCGGTCAGTACGGGAGCCGCCCCCGGAGTAGCAGCGGACGCTCCTGAAGAGGTCACCTGCTTCTCCTGTGGAGCGGCCGGGATCAGCGCACCGAGCCCACGTCCCAATCCCCTGCGTCGCTCGCTCACTGGATCCCCTCCGACAAACTCTGCTGAGTGTTCTGACTGCCCACATGGGCCTGCTGGGCGTCGTAGTGGACCCCGACCCCTCGTAGAGCGATCTCACGGGCGGCTTCGAGATACGACAGTGATCCGCTGGACCCCGGATCGTAGGTCAGCACCGTCTGCCCATAGCTCGGCGCCTCGGAGATCCGTACGGACCGAGGGATGCTCGTCCGCAGCACCTCCTTGCCGAAGTGGCTCCGTACCTCGTCCGCCACCTGCGAGGCGAGCCGTGTCCTGCCGTCGTACATGGTGAGCAGGATGGTCGAGACATGCAGTGCGGGGTTGAGATGTCCCCGCACCAGGTCGACGTTCCGCAGCAGCTGACCCAGCCCCTCCAGCGCGTAGTACTCGCACTGGATGGGGATCAGCACCTCCGCGCCGGCGACCATCGCATTGACGGTCAGCAGGCCGAGCGAGGGCGGGCAGTCGATGAGGATGTAGTCCAACGGCTGCTCGTACGCTTCGATCGCCCGCTGCAGTCGGCTCTCCCGTGCCACCAGCGAGACCAACTCGATCTCCGCACCGGCGAGATCGATGGTGGCCGGGGCACAGAAGAGGCCTTCGACGTCGGGGACAGGCTGGACCACTTCCGAAAGCGGCTTGCTCTCCACCAGGACGTCATAGATCGAGGGAACTTCGGCGTGATGGTCGATCCCGAGCGCCGTGGAGGCGTTGCCCTGGGGATCGAGGTCGACCACCAGCACGCGCGCGCCATGGAGCGCGAGCGAGGCGGCGAGATTGACCGTGGTGGTGGTCTTCCCCACGCCGCCCTTCTGGTTGGCGACGACGATGACACGTGTCTGCTCTGGACGGGGCAGACCCTCGCCGGCGCGGCCCAGTGCCTCCACCGCCAGCTGGGCCGCACGGCCAATGGGGGTGTCGTCCATCGGGGGCGGTGTTTCACGTGAAACATCCTCCCCCGCCGACTCGGTACGGGGACCGGGGACCGGATCGGTCATCGGTCCCGCGATGTTGGCGTCGGACCGCAAGGATTCACCCTCCTCGACTTCAGACTCGCAATGGACAGAGCCTGCCATGCTTTCGGGGTCGTGAACCAGCGAGGCCCGTGGTTCTGTGGAGGAATCCGCCTCTGTGGACAACCCCGTCCCCCTTACGAGGGGCTTTCGGCCGCGCGGTGTAGCAGCAGCGCGGCCACGGCCGATGATTCCCTGCAGCAGTGAGCGACGTTTCACGTGAAACACGATGCACGGGCCGCAGAGCTACACCGTCACGACACTCCGCATTGCATAGGTATGGCAGCTTGTATGGAGCATCACTGATAGGCAGTACGGACTGTACGGCTCAACGGCGCCGCCGCGCACGGCCGGCCCGTGCGGCCTTGGCCCTCTTTGTGGCGAATCGCACACCGCCGGGGCTCTCCCCGGCCTCCACTCGCACCACGGTGGCCAGCGGGTCGACGATGCCCTCACCGACATGAAGGACCGAGGTCTCGACCACACCGAGCCTGCTCAGTGCGGCACGCGCCCCGTTGATCTCCTCCTCGGCGGTGTCGCCCTTGAGCGCCAGCATCTCGCCGTACGGCCGCAGCAGGGGCACTCCCCAGCCCGCCAGTCGGTCCAGCGGAGCCACCGCGCGCGCCGTCACCACATGCACCGGCTGCAGGGTGCCGAGGACTTCTTCGGCACGGCCACGCACCACCGTCACATGGTCCAGGCCGAGCAGCTCGACGACTTCCTGAAGAAAGTTCGTCCGCCGCAGCAGAGGTTCCAGCAGCGTGATCTTCAGATCGGGCCGTACCAGCGCCAGCGGGATCCCTGGGAGCCCCGCGCCCGAACCGACATCGCAGACCGTCACACCCTCGGGCACGACCTCGGAGAGCACCGCGCAGTTCAGCAGGTGCCGCTCCCAGAGCCGTGGAACCTCGCGCGGGCCGATCAGGCCACGCTTGACCCCCGCGTCCGCCAGCAGTTCCGCGTAGCGGACAGCCTCCGGAAAGAACTCACCGAATACAGTGCGCGCCTCGTCCGGTGCGGGGGGAAGCTCTGCTGCCTCCGTCACGGGAACCGTCCTTCCATACCGAACCACCGACCGGTGGCTGACTATCAGGCTGACAAAGATCGGCCCCGTCTGCGCAACAGACGGGGCCGAAAAGAATGGACCGCTCAGGCAGGGAGCACCACGACGAAGCGCTGCGGCTCCTCGCCCTCGGACTCACTGCGCAGACCCGCGGCGGCGACCGCGTCATGCACGACCTTCCGCTCGAAGGGCGTCATGGGGTTCAGCTTCACCGGCTCGCCGGTGCTCTTCACCTCGTCCGCGGCCTTGGCTCCCAGCTCGGCCAGCTCGGTACGCTTCTTGGCCCGGAAGCCCGCGATATCCAGCATCAGCCGGCTGCGGTCACCGGTCTCCCGGTGCACGGCGAGCCGAGTCAGCTCCTGAAGCGCCTCCAGCACCTCACCGTCGCGTCCGACAAGCTTCTGCAGGTCCCGCGCCGAGTCACTGATGATCGAGACTGCGGCCCGGTCTGCCTCGACGTCCATGTCGATATCGCCGTCGAGATCAGCGATATCGAGCAGACCTTCCAGGTAGTCGGCCGCGATCTCCCCTTCCTGCTCCAGGCGGGTCAGGGTGTCGCCTCCCTCGTCGGCGGACTCGTCGGCGGAGATGGTGCCTTCCGTCACGGATGGACTCCTTCTTACTTCTTGGACGGGTGCTTGGGCCGCTGCTGGCCCTTACGCTGCCCCGACTTGGCTTGGCGTGCGGAACCGGCGGCGGGCTTGCCCGCCGGCTTGGACTTGGTGTCCTGCGGCTCGCCCTTCTGCAACGAAGTCTTCGCCGGCGCACCAGCGGCCTCGGAGTCATTGGGCTGATCCGGCCTGTCCGTACCCGCCTGGGCGGCGGCGGCCTGCCGCTGCGCCTTGGACTGGCGCTTCGGCTGCTGCCGCCTGCCGGCGCCACCGGACTCGGCCTCGGCAGCGGCGGTGTCGCTCTTGATCACCGTTCCGTCGGGCTGCGCGGCGAGCCCCGCCTTGGCCAGGCTCGTGACGAACTTGCGCTCGTTGTCATTGCGGTCCGGGCCCTTGGCCACGATCGCCTGGACGATGGAGCGCTTACGACGGGACCGCACCTCGCTGTGCGCGGTGATGTTCTTCAGCAGACGCTGCAAGTACTGGTCCTGCGCCTTGCTGCCCGGGGTCGGGTTCTGGTTGATCACATACATCTGCTGGCCCATGGTCCACACGTTGGTGGTCAGCCAGTAGACGAGCACACCGACGGGGAAGTTGACACCCGTGACGGCGAAGATCACCGGGAAGATGTACATCAGCATCTTCTGCTGCTGCATATACGGCGTCTTGACCGTCAGGTCGACGTTCTTCGTCATCAGCTGGCGCTGTGTGTAGAACTGCGACGCCGACATCATCACGATCATGATCGCGGTGACGACCCGCACATCGGTCAGCGTGGCGTTCAGGGACGCGACCTTCTCGCTGCTGTCCATGAACTTGGCGGCCAGCGGGGCGCCGAAGATATGCGCCTGACGGGCGCTGTCGAGCAGCCCCTGGTCGATGACCCCGATGGTCTTGCCGCTCGCGATGCTGGAGAGCACGTGGTAGAGGGCAAAGAAGAACGGCGACTGCGCCAGGATGGGAAGACACGAGGAGAGCGGGTTGGTACCCGTCTCCTTGTACAGCTTCATCATCTCTTCGGACTGACGCTGTTTGTCGTTCTTGTAGCGCTCCTGGATCGCCTTCATCTTGGGCTGGAGCACCTGCATGTTCCGGGTCGACTTGATCTGCTTGACGAACAGCGGGATCAGACAGATCCGGATCAGTACCACCAGGGACACGATGGACAGTCCCCAGGCCCAGCCCGTGTCGGGGCCGAAAATCATCCCGTACAGCGAGTGGAACTGGACGATGACCCATGAAACAGGTGTGGTGATAAAACTGAAGAGACTGGCAATCGTGTCCACTAATCAGGCTCCTTGAGCTTTGGGCGAGGTCTCTGCGGCCGGACTCGGGGTGTCGGGGGCCAATCCCCCGGAAGGCACGCCAGCGGCGGAGTGTCCGCCCTTACGGCCGCGCCAGGCATTGCGCAGCGATTCATGCCAGCGCGGGCGTTTGCGCGGCGGGACATGGTCCACACCCCCCGGCGACCACGGATTGCACCGCAGAATGCGCCAGGCGGTCAGCGCCGTGCCCTTCACCGCGCCATGTCGGTCGATGGCCGTGTATCCGTAGTGCGAACACGACGGGTAGTACCGGCAGACGGGCCCGAGAAGCGGGCTGATCGTCCACTGGTACAGCTTGATCAGAGCCAGCAGCGGGTACTTCATCGTGTGCCCCCTCCCAGCAGCCGCTGAAGCGCGGCGTCCAGGTCTCGGGCCAGGTGTCCATATTCGGCGTCGCCCGCTCCGGGCAGCGCCCGTACGACAACCAGGCTACCGGGGGGCAGCTCGGACAGTCGTTCGCGTATCAGATGGCGCAGTCGCCGCTTCACCTGGTTACGTACGACGGCTCCACCCACGGCCTTGCTCACGACGAAACCCGCACGCGTCGGGGAGGCGCTCTCCCCAGGCGCGTGCGGGTCCGTTGCACCGCTGCGTAGATGGACGACGAGAAGCGGGCGTCCGGCCCGGCGTCCCCGGCGTACCGCGGTCGCGAAGTCCTCGCGCCGCCTCAGCCGATTCTCGGTAGGCAGCACGTCATGACCTGTTGGCGATCAGGCGATCAGGCCGACAGACGGGCGCGACCCTTGCCACGGCGGGTCGCGAGAATCGCGCGGCCGGCACGGGTACGCATCCGCAGCCGGAACCCGTGGGTCTTGGCGCGACGACGGTTGTTCGGCTGGAAGGTGCGCTTGCTCACTCGGGGGCTCCAGAAAATGATGTGTGGATGGCGGGACATCGCCTGGCTGTCACCGTGCGCCCACGAGAAGCTGAGAAGCTCGCGATCACGCCCGAGTGCACCGCTTCACAACCACAGATCGTGATCTTTGCCCATCGGAGGCAGGCGGCAGCAGCCATCGACAACTCGACCTGGTCACGGTACGCGCGGCTACGCCATCCGGTCAAACCCGCTCCATGGCCGGCGCCATTGTGCACAGGCTGTGGACAACAACTTGAACCGCGCGGGCCGCCCTGACTACCGTGGCTGAACTCCGGCTTCAATTCCTGCCGGTCTTCCCATCCCGTCCCGAGAACCACGCATTCGTGGGATCTGGACCTGCGAGAGAGCGTGCCTTGTGGCTGATGTACCTGCCGATCTTGCCGCAGTGTGGCCACGAGTGCTGGAGCAGCTCCTCAGGGAGGGCCAGCAGGGCGTCGAGCCCAAGGACAAGCAGTGGATCGAGCGCTGTCAGCCTCTCGCACTGGTCGCCGACACCGCGCTGCTCGCCGTTCCCAATGAATGGGGCAAGCGTGTCCTGGAGGGCCGGCTCGCCCCTCTCATCAGCGAGACGCTGAGCCATGAGTGCGGCCGCCCCATCCGGATCGCCATCACCGTCGACGACTCGGCCGCCGAGCCCACCCCGCCGGCCCCGCCCGTGCCCCAGCAGCACCGCTACCAGGGGCCGCCCCATGACGAACAGCGGCAGGGCGATACATACGACGGCTACGGGCACCGTCCGTCGGACGACGGCATGCCGTCGGTACGGCCCGCCTACCCGGACTACCAGCAGCAGCGCCCCGACCCCGGCGCCTGGCCGCGGACCCAGGAGGACCTGTCCTGGCAGCAGCCCCGGCTCGGCGGCTACCAGGACCGCGATCCGTACGCCACCGCTCACCAGCGGCAGCCGCAGCACGACTACCGGCAGCCGCAGGGGCCCGAGCACTCCCCGTACGAGCAGCACCCCGACCGGCGCGAGCTCCAGGAGCCGCCCGCGCCGCGCCACGGCGGGGGGCCCAATGTCGGCCGCGGAGGTCCGCGCGGCGGAGCGCTCGGACCGCTGGGCGCCCAGCCCGCCCCGGCGCCAGGTCCCGGCGAGCCGCATGCCCGGCTGAATCCCAAGTACCTCTTCGACACCTTTGTGATCGGGGCGTCCAACCGGTTCGCGCACGCCGCCGCGGTCGCGGTCGCCGAGGCCCCGGCGAAGGCCTACAACCCGCTCTTCATCTACGGGGAGTCCGGGCTCGGCAAGACGCATCTGCTCCACGCCATCGGGCACTACGCGCGCAGCCTCTATCCCGGCACGCGCGTGCGGTATGTGAGCTCCGAGGAGTTCACGAACGAGTTCATCAACTCGATCCGCGACGGCAAGGGCGACACCTTCCGCAAGCGGTACCGGGATGTCGACATCCTGCTGGTCGACGACATCCAGTTCCTGGCGAGCAAGGAGTCGACGCAGGAGGAGTTCTTCCACACCTTCAACACGCTCCACAACGCCAACAAGCAGATCGTGCTCTCCTCGGACCGGCCGCCCAAGCAGCTGATCACCCTGGAGGACCGGCTCCGTAACCGCTTCGAGTGGGGCCTGACCACGGACGTCCAGCCGCCGGAGCTGGAGACGCGGATCGCGATCCTCCGCAAGAAGGCGGTACAGGAGCAGCTCAACGCCCCGCCCGAGGTGCTGGAGTTCATCGCCTCCCGTATCTCGCGGAACATCCGCGAGCTGGAGGGCGCGCTGATCCGGGTGACGGCCTTCGCGTCGCTCAACCGGCAGCCGGTGGACCTCGGCCTCACCGAGATCGTGCTCAAGGATCTGATCCCGGGTGGGGAGGACTCGGCCCCGGAGATCACCGCGAGCGCCATCATGGCGGCGACCGCCGACTACTTCGGGCTGACGGTGGAGGACCTCTGCGGATCGTCGAGGAGCCGGGTGCTGGTGACCGCCCGCCAGATCGCGATGTACCTCTGCCGTGAGCTGACCGATCTCTCCCTGCCCAAGATCGGCGCGCAGTTCGGCGGCAGGGACCATACGACCGTGATGCACGCGGACCGGAAGATCCGCGCACTGATGGCCGAGCGGCGCTCGATCTACAACCAGGTCACGGAGCTCACCAACCGCATCAAGAACGGCTGACAGCCGGCTTCCGCCCGCTGCCGAGGCGCTCAGGGACACCGTCCGGGACGGTCCCTGGGCGCCTTTTCGCGCTGTCCGGACCTCGCGTGGACCCGGCGTGGACCTCGCGGCGGCCGGGTCGGCGTGTCGCCGCCGCGCCCTCGCTGTTCGAATACCTGGCGGTGGAGGGTCCTTCTCCACAGATCGGGTCCCGATCTTCCGTCCACAGCCTGGGGACCGAGAAGTTGTCCAGACTGCGTCCACAGGCAGCCTCGACCGGAAGGCATCAGGCCAGGTCAGGGCCCTGTGGATTTGTGGCCGCCGCCGCTCCACAGACTGTGGACGGAAAATTCTTCCACAGGGCGCCGGCGCTGTTGTCCACCGGCAGCCCACAGGCGGGCCTTCCTTTCCCACAGCTTCTCCACACCCCTGTCCACTGTTCGGCAACGAAACGCCCGGCATCGCTGAGTCGAGTGAAAGGCGTCACACCAAGGAGGTCGATTGGGCTGTGGGGAACGTGGGTAAAGCTGGGGACGTGGCTGGGGAGAAGTCCCTGTGTCCTGTGCATCGGTTGTGCAGAACTTTCGCCCGTCCACAGAACGACCGGGTTGTCCACGGACGGCGCCCACAGGGTCGGTGGACAAAAAAACGGGTCTGACCTGCGCAGATGACGTTATCCACGGTTTCCACAGGCCCTACTACTACTCCCACTTAGAGTTAACGGGGAATCCGCTTCGAAGAAGGCCCTGTGCACAACTCGGCCCCGGAGCGCCCGGCACCCGCTGCGCCGACTTGACCCGCAGCCGCACCGACTGTCGGTGCCGTACGTCAGACTGGTCCCCGGCATCACAGCCGACGACGAAGGCCAGCAGGGCGAGCCAGCAACAGCAGGAGGCGGTTCCGGTGAAGATCCGGGTGGAGCGCGATGTACTCGCGGAGGCGGTGGCCTGGGTGGCCCGTAGCCTTCCGGCCCGTCCGCCGGCGCCCGTACTCGCAGGCCTTCTGCTGAAGGCCGAGGACGGCGCTCTCAGCTTCTCCAGCTTCGACTACGAGGTCTCGGCGCGGGTCTCGGTGGACGCCGAGGTCGAGGAGGACGGCACCGTCCTCGTCTCCGGCCGGCTCCTCGCCGACATCTGCCGGGCGCTGCCGAACCGGCCGGTGGAGATTTCCACAGACGGTGTACGGGCGACCGTGGTCTGTGGCTCGTCGCGCTTCACGCTCCACACCCTTCCGGTGGACGAGTACCCGGCGCTGCCGCAGATGCCGACCGCGACGGGCACCGTCCCCGGTGAGGTCTTCGCCTCCGCCGCCTCCCAGGTCGCCATCGCCGCGGGCCGCGACGACACGCTGCCGGTGCTGACCGGTGTACGGATCGAGATCGAGGGCGACACGGTCACCCTGGCCTCGACCGACCGCTACCGCTTCGCGGTCCGTGAGTTCCTGTGGAAGCCGGAAGCCTCCGATGTGTCCGCGGTCGCGCTGGTGCCCGCCAAGACGCTGCTGGACACCGCCAAGGCGCTCACCAGCGGTGACACAGTCACCCTGGCGCTCTCCGGGGCGGGCGCCGGCGAGGGGCTGATCGGTTTCGAGGGCGCCGGGCGGCGTACGACCACGCGGCTGCTCGAAGGTGATCTGCCGAAGTACCGCACGCTCTTCCCGACCGAGTTCAACTCGGTCGCGGTGATCGAGACCGCCCCGTTCGTCGAGGCCGTCAAGCGTGTGGCGCTGGTGGCCGAGCGCAACACCCCGGTGCGGCTGAGCTTCGAGCAGGGTGTGCTGATCCTGGAGGCCGGTTCCAGCGACGACGCACAGGCTGTGGAGCGTGTCGACGCGCAGTTGGAGGGTGACGACATCTCGATCGCCTTCAACCCGACCTTCCTGCTCGACGGGCTCAGCGCGATCGACTCGCCGGTCGCCCAGCTCTCCTTCACGACGTCCACGAAGCCGGCGCTGCTCAGCGGCCGGCCGGCCGTCGACGCGGAGGCGGACGAGGCGTACAAGTACCTGATCATGCCGGTACGCCTGAGCGGCTGACCCCACAGGTGAGTGGCCGGGTCCGGGCGTAGGCTCGGGCCCGGGTACAAACCCGGGTACGAATCGCCTCAACGCTTAAGGAACACCTGATGGAGCTCGGTCTCGTCGGTCTCGGCAAGATGGGCGGCAATATGCGCGAGCGTATCCGCCGCGCAGGCCACACCGTCATCGGATATGACCGCAATCCGGACCTCGCCGATGTCCACAGCCTCCAGGAGCTGGTGAGCAAGCTCAAGGGTCCGCGAGTGGTGTGGGTGATGGTTCCGGCCGGTGCCGCGACGCAGGCCACGATCGACGAGCTGGCCGCGTTGCTGTCGCCCGGCGACGTGGTGGTGGACGGCGGGAACTCCCGCTGGACGGACGACGAGAAGCACGCGGTCGAGCTGGGCATCAAGGGCATCGGCTTCGTCGACTGCGGTGTCTCCGGCGGCGTCTGGGGCCTCGACAACGGCTACGCGCTGATGTACGGCGGTACCCCGGAGCATGTGGCGCAGGTGCAGCCGGTCCTCGACGCGCTCAAGCCTGAGGGCGACTTCGGGGCCGTGCACGCGGGCAAGGTCGGCGCGGGCCACTTCGCCAAGATGGTCCACAACGGCATCGAGTACGCCATGATGCAGGCCTATGCCGAGGGCTGGGAGCTGCTGGAGAGCGTCGACTCCGTCACCGATGTCCGTGAGGTCTTCCGCTCCTGGCAGGAGGGTACGGTCATCCGTTCCTGGCTGCTGGATCTGGCGGTGAACGCCCTGGACGAGGACGAGCACCTGGACCGGCTGAAGGGCTACGCGGAGGATTCCGGCGAGGGCCGGTGGACGGTCGAGGCGGCCATCGACAACGCGGTGCCGCTGCCCGCGATCACCGCGTCGCTGTTCGCGCGGTTCGCGTCCCGGCAGGACGATTCGCCGCAGATGAAGATGGTCTCGGCGCTGCGCAATCAGTTCGGCGGCCACGCGGTCGAGCCGAACAAGCCGAAGAAGTAGAGCCCTGAGCCGGGGGAGGCCCGCGTACATCCATGCACGTCACGCATCTGTCGCTGGCCGACTTCCGGTCCTACGCCCGGGTCGAGGTACCGCTCGATCCGGGCGTCACCGCGTTCGTGGGGGCGAATGGGCAGGGGAAGACCAATTTGGTCGAGGCGGTCGGCTATCTCGCGACCCTCGGCAGTCACCGGGTGTCGTCGGACGCCCCGCTGGTGCGGATGGGCGCGGACCGTGCGGTTATCCGGGCCGCGGTCACCCAGGGCGAGCGGTCGCAGCTGGTGGAGCTCGAACTCAATCCCGGCCGCGCGAACAGGGCGCGTATCAACCGGTCCTCGCAGGTCAGACCGCGTGATGTGCTCGGGATCGTACGGACGGTGCTGTTCGCTCCGGAGGATCTGGCGCTGGTGAAGGGCGATCCGGGTGAGCGGCGCCGGTTCCTCGATGAGCTGATCACGGCGCGGTCGCCCAGGATGGCCGGCGTGCGGTCGGACTACGACCGGGTGCTCAGGCAGCGCAATACGCTGCTGAAGTCGGCGGCGATGGCGCGGCGGCACGGCGGGCGTGGCATGGATCTGTCGACGCTGGATGTGTGGGACCAGCATCTGGCGCGCGCGGGGGCCGAGTTGCTGGCGCAGCGGGTCGATCTGATCGCGACGCTCCAGCCGCTGGCGGACAAGGCGTATGAGCAACTGGCGCCCGGGGGCGGTCCGGTGGTGCTGGAGTACCGTTCCTCCGCCGGTGATCCCGGCGACTCCGGTGATTCGGGAGCGCCCGATGCTTCCGGCGATCACGTTTCGGGGCCCGGGACCGGGCTCGTGGCCTCGGGGGTGGCGTCGCGCGATGAGCTGTACGCGCATCTGCTGGCGGCTCTGGCCGGGGTGCGCAAGCAGGAGATCGAGCGGGGTGTGACGCTGGTCGGTCCGCACCGCGACGATCTGGTGCTGAGGCTGGGCCGGCTGCCCGCGAAGGGGTACGCCAGCCATGGCGAGTGCTGGTCGTTCGCGCTGGCGCTGCGGCTGGCCTCGTACGATCTGCTGCGCGCGGAGGGCAATGAGCCGGTGCTGGTGCTGGACGACGTGTTCGCCGAGCTGGACGCGCGGCGGCGGGAGCGGCTCGCGGAGCTGGTGGTTCCGGGCGAGCAGGTGCTGGTGACGGCGGCGGTCGACGACGATGTGCCGGGGGTGCTGGCCGGGGCGCGGTTCACGGTGGCCGACGGCGTGGTGGAGCGGGTATGAGTACCTCTCGGGGGCCGTCCGGAGCGGCCGGGTCCGACGGATTCGGAGGGCCCGTGGAGCTTCCGGGGGCCTCCGCGGCCTCCGGGGCGCCTGGTGCGCCGGGGATCCCGGAGTCGTCGGGGGTGGATCTGGCGCGGGTCGCGCTGCGCGCGGCGAAGGAGCAGGCGCGGGCGCGGGGCGCCGCCGTACAGCAGAAGAAGCAGGCGCGGCGGGGTGGCGGGCTGCGTTCGGGGGCGCGGGCGGACGGCCGTGATCCGCTGCCGCTGGGTGCGGCGATCAACCGGCTGATCACGGAGCGGGGCTGGGAGACGCCGGCGGCCGTGGGCGGGGTCATGGGCCGGTGGCCGCAGATCGTCGGTGAGGACGTGGCGAAGCACTGTGTGCCGCAGCGGTACGACGACGGCGATGACGAGCGGGTGCTGACGGTGCAGTGCGATTCGACGGCGTGGGCGACACAGCTGCGGTTGCTGGCGCCTCGGCTGGTGGCGCGGCTGAACGAGGACCTGGGGCAGGGCACCGTACGGCTGATCAAGGTGCTGGGCCCGGGGGGTCCGCCGCAGCGGTTCGGCCGGCTGCGTGCGCCGGGCAGCAAGGGCCCGGGTGACACGTACGGCTGATGGCACCGGTTCCGCCTTGACACCTGGACGAAGGCTCTGACCAGGGGTTTCGGCTTCGTTGGGGACCGGCTGCCGACCGCCGCCAGGCCCCCGGCGGCGGGTCGGGCGGATGGTCGCGTGGTCCGTCGCGGGCCGGTCGCCGGGCTGCTCCGGCTCACCCTCCGACCCCGGGATGTCCTGGCGGGACGCCTGGGGAGATTGAGGTGTCCCTCACCGTAGTGGGAGGTTGACAGGCCGAAGCGCTCAAGGCCGGTGTGAGCCTCTTGGAGCCCCTTCCTGAATATGGGGAGTCGGCGGGCGCTCATTCAGGGCGGCACATGCGGACTCAGGTACCGGCAAACCCCCATTCGGGTCGGCGCTACCGGTAGACTGGTGGAAAATCCCGCTCTGCTTGCGGGACCCGTCGATACAAGCCGAACGACGCAGCCGCTCCCGCTCGCCGGAGAACGGCCTGTGCTGTGCCAGAAAGGGCGCTTCGTGGCCGATTCCGGCAACCCCAATGAGAAGACTCCGTCCACCGCCACTGGAGAGAACGGCGAGGTCACCGCCTCGTACGACGCCAGTGCCATCACTGTGCTTGAGGGCTTGGACGCGGTCCGTAAGCGGCCCGGTATGTACATCGGATCCACCGGTGAGCGTGGGCTGCATCACTTGGTGTACGAGGTCGTCGACAACTCCGTCGACGAGGCCCTGGCCGGGCACGCGGACACCATCGACGTGACGATCCTGGCCGACGGCGGGGTGCGCGTGGTCGACAACGGCCGCGGTATCCCGGTGGACATCGTTCCGTCCGAGAACAAGCCGGCGATCGAGGTCGTGCTGACGGTCCTGCACGCGGGCGGCAAGTTCGGCGGCGGCGGCTATGCCGTCTCCGGTGGTCTGCACGGCGTCGGTGTCTCGGTCGTCAACGCCCTGTCGTCGAAGGTCTCGGTCGAGGTCAAGCGGGACGGCTACCGCTGGACGCAGGACTACAAGCTCGGTGTGCCGACGGCTCCGCTGGTCCGTAACGAGGAGACCTCGGACTCCGGTACGACGGTGACGTTCTGGGCCGACCCGGACATCTTCGAGACGACGGAGTACTCCTTCGAGACGCTGTCGCGGCGCTTCCAGGAGATGGCCTTCCTCAACAAGGGCCTGACTCTGACGCTGACCGACGAGCGCGAGTCGGCGAAGGCCGTCGTGGGCGCCGATGTCGCGGGTACGGACGTGACCGAGGGCACGAGCGAGGAGCCGTCCCGTACGGTCACGTACTTCTACGAGGGCGGCATCGTCGACTTCGTGAAGTACCTCAACTCGCGCAAGGGCGAGCTGATCCATCCGACGGTCATCGACATCGAGGCCGAGGACAAGGAGCGGCTGCTCTCGGTCGAGATCGCGATGCAGTGGAACGCGCAGTACAGCGAGGGTGTCTACTCGTTCGCGAACACGATCCACACGCATGAGGGCGGTACGCACGAGGAGGGCTTCCGTGCGGCGATGACCGGTCTGGTCAACCGCTACGCGCGCGAGAAGAAGTTCCTGCGCGAGAAGGACGACAACCTGGCGGGCGAGGACATCCGCGAGGGTCTGACCGCGATCATCTCGGTGAAGCTGGGCGAGCCGCAGTTCGAGGGTCAGACGAAGACGAAGCTCGGCAACACCGAGGCGAAGACCTTCGTCCAGAAGATCGTGCACGAACACCTCACGGACTGGTTCGACCGCAACCCGAACGAGGCCGCGGACATCATCCGCAAGTCGATCCAGGCCGCCACGGCCCGGGTCGCCGCCCGTAAGGCGCGGGATCTCACCCGGCGCAAGGGGCTGCTGGAGAGCGCGTCGCTGCCGGGCAAGCTGAGCGACTGCCAGTCGAACGACCCGTCCAAGTGCGAGATCTTCATCGTCGAGGGTGACTCCGCCGGTGGTTCCGCGAAGTCGGGCCGTAACCCGATGTACCAGGCGATCCTGCCGATCCGGGGCAAGATCCTGAACGTCGAGAAGGCGCGGATCGACAAGATCCTCCAGAACACCGAGGTGCAGGCGCTGATCTCGGCGTTCGGCACCGGTGTGCACGAGGACTTCGACATCGAGAAGCTCCGCTATCACAAGATCATCCTGATGGCGGACGCCGATGTCGACGGACAGCACATCAACACGCTGCTCCTCACCTTCCTCTTCCGTTTCATGCGCCCCCTGGTCGAGGCGGGGCATGTCTATCTGTCGCGTCCGCCGCTCTACAAGATCAAGTGGGGCCGGGACGACTTCGAGTACGCCTACTCCGACCGGGAGCGCGACGCCCTGGTGGAGCTGGGCAAGCAGAACGGCAAGCGCATCCGCGAGGACTCGATCCAGCGCTTCAAGGGCCTGGGCGAGATGAACGCCGAGGAACTGCGGGTCACCACGATGGACATCGACCACCGGGTGCTCGGCCAGGTCACGCTGGACGACGCGGCCCAGGCCGACGATCTGTTCTCGGTGCTGATGGGCGAGGACGTCGAGGCGCGGCGGTCGTTCATCCAGCGCAATGCCAAGGACGTCCGCTTCCTCGACATCTGAGTCGGTCTCAGCTGACGGATTCGACAAGGCCGAAAGGAACACTGACCAGCAATGGCCGACGAGAACACCCCTGATACCCCTGACACCCCCGAGAGCTCCGGCGTCCCCGGCACCCCTGGTACCCCTGTGGTCCAGGAGGCCGTCGTGGCGGTCGAGGGGCTGGCGATGCGCGTAGAGCCGGTCGGGCTCGAAACGGAGATGCAGCGCTCGTATCTCGACTACGCGATGTCCGTCATCGTGTCGCGCGCGCTCCCGGACGTACGGGACGGTCTCAAGCCCGTCCACCGGCGTGTGCTGTACGCGATGTACGACGGCGGCTACCGGCCCGAGAAGGGCTTCTACAAGTGCGCCCGCGTCGTCGGTGACGTCATGGGTACGTACCACCCGCACGGCGACTCCTCGATCTATGACGCGCTGGTCCGGCTCGCGCAGCCGTGGTCGATGCGGATGCCGCTGGTGGACTCCAACGGCAACTTCGGTTCTCCGGGCAATGACCCGGCCGCGGCCATGCGGTACACCGAGTGCAAGATGATGCCGCTGTCGATGGAGATGCTCCGGGACATCGACGAGGAGACCGTCGACTTCACGGACAACTACGACGGCCGTAACCAGGAGCCGACGGTACTGCCGGCGCGGTTCCCGAATCTGCTGATCAACGGCTCCGCCGGGATCGCCGTCGGTATGGCCACGAACATCCCGCCGCACAATCTGCGGGAGGTCGCGGCCGGTGCGATGTGGGCGCTGGAGCACCCCGAGGCGAGTCACGAGGAGCTGCTCGACGCGCTGATCGAGCGGATCAAGGGCCCGGACTTCCCGACCGGCGCGCTGGTCGTGGGGCGCAAGGGCATCGAGGAGGCGTACCGCACGGGCCGTGGCTCGATCACGATGCGCGCGGTGGTCGAGGTCGAGGAGATCCAGAACCGCCAGTGCCTGGTGGTCACGGAGCTGCCGTACCAGACCAACCCGGACAATCTCGCGCAGAAGATCGCCGACCTGGTCAAGGACGGAAGGGTCGGCGGCATCGCGGATGTCCGCGACGAGACGTCCTCGCGTACGGGCCAGCGGCTGGTCGTCGTCCTGAAGCGGGACGCGGTCGCCAAGGTCGTTCTGAACAACCTGTACAAGCACACCGATCTGCAGAGCAACTTCAGCGCGAACATGCTGGCGCTGGTGGACGGCGTGCCGCGCACGCTCTCGCTGGACGCGTTCATCCGGCACTGGGTGACGCACCAGATCGAGGTCATCGTCCGGCGTACGAGGTTCCGGCTGCGCAAGGCCGAGGAGCGGGCGCACATCCTGCGTGGTCTGCTCAAGGCGCTCGACGCGATCGACGAGGTCATCGCGTTGATCCGGCGCAGTGACACGGTCGAGATCGCGCGTGAGGGCCTGATGGGGCTGCTCACGATCGACGAGATCCAGGCGAACGCGATCCTGGAGATGCAGCTGCGCCGGCTGGCGGCCCTGGAGCGGCGGAAGATCGTCGCGGAACACGACGAGCTGCAGCAGAAGATCAATGAGTACAACGGGATCCTGGCCTCGCCGGAGAAGCAGCGGCAGATCGTCCATGACGAACTGGCCGTCATCGTCGACAAGTTCGGCGACGACCGGCGTTCGAAGCTGGTGCCCTTCGACGGTGACATGTCCATCGAGGACCTGATCGCCGAGGAGGACATCGTCGTCACGATCACGCGTGGCGGCTATGTGAAGCGTACGAAGACGGACGACTACCGCTCGCAGAAGCGCGGCGGCAAGGGCGTACGCGGCACGAAGCTGAAGGAAGACGACATCGTCGACCACTTCTTCGTCTCGACCACGCACCACTGGCTGCTGTTCTTCACGAACAAGGGCCGGGTCTACCGGGCGAAGGCGTACGAGCTGCCGGACGCCGGGCGGGACGCGCGGGGTCAGCATGTGGCCAATCTGCTCGCTTTCCAGCCGGACGAGCAGATCGCCGAGATCCTGGCGATCCGTGACTACGAGGCCGTGCCGTATCTGGTCCTGGCCACGAAGGCGGGTCTGGTGAAGAAGACCCCGCTCAAGGACTACGACTCACCCCGCTCGGGCGGTGTCATCGCGATCAACCTCCGGGAGACGGACGACGGCGCGGATGACGAGCTGATCGGCGCGGAGCTGGTGTCGGCGGAGGACGATCTGCTGCTCATCAGCCGCAAGGCGCAGTCGATCCGGTTCACCGCGACGGACGACGCGCTGCGCCCGATGGGGCGTGCCACCTCGGGCGTGAAGGGCATGAGTTTCCGCGAGGGCGACGAACTGCTCTCGATGAATGTCGTCAGGCCCGGTACGTTCGTCTTCACTGCTACAGATGGCGGATACGCGAAGCGGACCGCTGTCGATGAGTATCGCGTGCAGGGTCGGGGCGGTCTGGGTATCAAAGCCGCGAAGATTGTGGAGGATCGAGGTTCTCTCGTCGGTGCTTTGGTGGTGGAGGAAACGGATGAGATCCTTGCCATCACTCTCGGCGGCGGTGTGATTCGCACGCGAGTCAACGAAGTCAGGGAGACCGGCCGTGACACGATGGGTGTCCAACTGATCAACCTGGGCAAGCGGGATGCCGTCGTCGGTATCGCGCGCAATGCCGAGGCGGGACGCGAAGCCGAAGAGGTCGACGGGACCGATGACCCGGGGACCGAAGAGGCTGGTACGGCCGAGGTCGTCGCCGAGGGCACTCAGCCCTCGGCCGGGGAGCACGAGGAGTAGAGCGTGAGTGGAGCCACGGGCGCCGGATCGGCCGCTTCCGGAGCGAACGGTGCCCGTGGCCCTGCCACGGACTCCCAGGGGGTAACGGTGACCGACACCCGGGGGCAGAAGCCCCCTTACGAGAAGTACGGATCCGAGCAGCCGCAGCCGGCCGCTCAGCCGTACCACCCGCCGCAGGCGTATCCCTCGCCACACGGCGGCGGGCCGAGCCAGGGCGGACAGCAGATGCAGCAAGGGGCTCCCGTGACCTCTGCCGTTGCCGGTGGGGCCGGTCCTTCGGGGGCTCCCGCCGCTTCCGCGGTGCGCCGGCCGCGGACGGGCGCGCGGACCACACCGCGTACCCGCAAGGCGCGACTGCGGGTGGCGAAGGCCGATCCGTGGTCGGTGATGAAGGTCAGTTTCCTGCTCTCCATCGCGCTGGGTCTGTGCACCATCGTCGCGGCTGCCGTGCTGTGGATGGTCATGGACGCGATGGGCGTCTTCTCGACGGTGGGCGGGACGATCAGTGAGGCCACGGGCTCCAACGAGAGCAATGGCTTCGACCTTCAGTCCTTCCTGTCGCTGCCGCGAGTGATCATCTTCACGTCGGTCATCGCGGTGATCGACGTGGTGCTCGCGACGGCGCTGGCGACGCTCGGAGCGTTCATCTACAACCTGTCCGCGGGCTTTGTGGGCGGTGTTGAGCTCACGCTCGCCGAGGACGAGTGAGGGCCGGGTATCGATTTTGGGGCTGGCCCTGAAGTGCGCTAATCTTCAGGGGCAGCGCGGGGCTATAGCTCAGTTGGTTAGAGCGCATCCCTGATAAGGATGAGGCCACAGGTTCAAATCCTGTTAGCCCCACCGCGACAATCGGCCCGTACGGATCGTCTCCGTACGGGCCGATCGTATTTCGCGGGGAGCCGCTCTTCGAGGTTCCTTTGTGCCCGGCCGAAGCTCCGCCTCGCTCGCGGGCAGGTCACCGATCGGTATCGGTCGGTGTGTATAGTCGGGCGACAGAAGTCCCCTACGTCAAGGAAAGACGAGGTCGCGCGGTGAAGAAGCTTCTCTTGGTCGCACTGGCCGCCATCGGCGGGCTCCTCGTGTACCGCCAGATCCAGGCGGACCGCGCCGAGCAGGATCTGTGGACGGAGGAGACCGACTCCGTGCCCGCAGGTTCGGGTGTGTGAGACGCAGTAGTCCTGATACGAGCCCCGGCCGCCGAGCGGTCGGGGCTCTGTGCTGTCCGGGCCCCGTGCGTCCCCGCTGGAGTTCACTCACGTGAATCTTTGACTTGCTTACGCGAAGGTCGGGTGTGTGACCGGGAGTGATCCGGCCGACCGTGGTGAACCCCGCAGACAGCGGAGGGAGCCCCGGGGCAGGATGGACCGACCGACAGGGCCGGGGCCCGGCCCGCGAAGATCCGCCGGACAGGCACTGGGCGGGCCGAGAGGGCGAGGGGAAGCGCGTGAAGTGGCAGTGCGGCAGGGGGCGGGCGGCGTCGGCGAGAGGCCCCAGGGCGGTGGCGGTGGGCGCGGCGGTGTGCCTGCTGGCGGCGCTGCCGGGCCAGGCACGGGCGGCCGGTGAGCCGAGCCCGTACGCCTTCGATCCCGGCGCGCGGCGGATCAGCGGAGCGGCGACCACGAGCGGGGCGAAGCCGCTTGACGCCGACCGCACTTACCGCGATGCGATCGAGCCCGGTGGCACGCTCATCTACCGGCTGAACCTCGACGCGGAGACGAACGCCTATGTGTCGGCGGTCGCCGTGCCAGGACCGGCGACGACCGTCGCCTACGGAGACAAGATCAAGATCTCGCTGCAGAACAGCCGGGGCAGCGACTGCGACTCCAACGACGCGCAGTTCGGCGCCGCGAGCACATTCCCCCGGCCGCTCGCGGCCTATGCCTACCGGCTGATCGAGCAGGGGGCGTCCTCCTGCCAGGAAGCCGGCCCGTACTACGTGGTCATCGAGCGGACCGGCGAGGACACCTCCACCCCTGAGCCCTGGGAGCTGGAGATCCGCCATGTCTCCGAGCCGGAGCTCACGGGTCCCGGACCGTCCGAGGCGCCTTCGGGATGGCCCAGCGCCTCGCCCGAGCCGGTCGGCGGTGAGCCACGGGCCCGGGCGGGCGGCCTGGGCTTCTATGACGCGGCGGAGCTGGGGAAGGGCGAGTGGACGACGGAGATCGAGCCGGGCGCCTCCCTCTTCTACCGGGTGCCGGTGGACTGGGGGCAGCAGATCTTCGCCGCCGCGGACCTGGGCAGCGCGGCGGCCGGGTCGGGGTTTGTGAGCGGCGCGTTCTCCATGGCGCTCTACAACCCGGCGCGAGGGCTCGTCGAGACCAGCAACTCGCTCTCGTACACCGGGAAGCAGAAGACGACGGCCATCGATCCGCTGCCCCCGGTGGCGTACGAGAACCGCTTCGGCTCGCGCACCGGTGACAAGGAGATGAGGTTCGCGGGCTGGTACTACCTGCGCGTCAGCCTCAACCCGGAGGTGGGCGAGAAGTTCGGCGCGGGACCGTACGGGCTGACGCTGCGGATCGACGTCGAGGGCGACCCGAAGGACGCTCCGGCGTACGCGGGGCCCGCCGGCGATTTCAGCGTGAACCCGGACGACCGGCAGTCGGCGGCGGACGGCGGGACGACCGGAGCCGGCGGCGCGGACAACGAGGCGATGAAGTGGGTCGCGGCCGCGGGGATCGGCGTGGGCACCGTGCTGGTGCTCGGCCTCGGGGTGTGGACGCTGCTCGCGCGGCGGCGCGCGGAACCGGGTTCCGGCTGAGCGCCCGGGCCTTCAGCTCTGGATCTGGGTGAGGGCCCAGATCCCCACGGCGAAACAGGCCAGCGCCAGCAGCAGGACCGGGACCGTCACCTTCGGGGGCGGTCCCGCGCGTTTGACGGGGGCGCGGTGGGCCGGTGCCCGCGGATGGGGGACCGCCGGCTGCTGAAAGGGAACCCCCGGGCTCTGGGCGGTGTACGGGCGGGTGTGTGCCTGTTCGTGCCGGACCGCCGCCGTCTCGGCGTGGGAGAGGTCGGGCGGCGGTGTGGCGTAGTCGTAGTGAGGGGGGACGTGCTGCGCCGGGTACGGCGGGACGTAGGCCTGCTGGGGGGCGGGCTGAGCCTGTGGGGTCTGCTGGGCCTGCTGGGGCGCGTGGTCCCGGCTCGGCGGTGGGGGGAGATGGAAGCTGCCGGTCTCCGACATGGAGGCGGGCCCGGGCGCCGGCGTGGGGGGCGGCGAGGGCTGTGGTGTGGGCTGTGGTGTGAGGGACGACGCGGCCGTCGTCGGTCCCGGCGCCGGTGGCTGAGCCGCGCGCGGGTCGGTGTACGGGCCGCCGGTGGCCTCGGGGTACGGAACGGAGGGGTGGCCGCCGGTCTGGGGATCCGTGACGGGACCGGCCGGGCCGGTGGGGCCGACGGGTCCGGTGGGGCCGACGGGTCCGGTGGGGCCGAAGGTGGAGGGGAGCGGACCGATCTGGTCGAAGACCTCGACGATCTCGTCGTCGATGTCCGGCTCGGGCAGCAGCTCCACGGCCGTTGTCAGCGCCTTGCGGGCGCCCGTGGCCGTACGGAACCTCGCGTCCGGGTCGGGCTGCAGAAGGCCCGCCAGGACCTGCCACAGCGGCTCGGGGATGCCCTGGGGCGCCCCGGGAGTTCCGTGCGCGGTGAAATGCTCGACCAGGGCCTTGGCGTCCGGCTTCTGACCCTGCAGCAGATAGAGAGCCACGAGACCGACCGCGAAGAGATCGGCGGGGAAGTCCGGCTCGGCGCCCATCATCTGCTCGGGCGCGAAGTAACCGGGCGTCCCCACCACATAGTTGGTCTCCGTCAGGCGTGGCTCGCCCTTGCGCATGGAGATGCCGAAGTCGGACAGCCGCAGATGCGGTCTGCCCGTTCCGGTGGCCTCCAGCAGGACGTTGGCCGGTTTGATGTCGCGGTGCACGACCCCCTCCGCGTGCACCGCGGCCAGACCGGCCAGCAACTGGTCGAGCAGGGTGCAGACGAAGCGCGGCGGCAGCGGCCCGTAGTCGCCGATGACATGCGCCAGCGAGCCGCCGCTCACCAGATCCATGGTGAACAGGACCTTGTCGTCGTCCGCGGCCCAGCTGGCCGGGGCGAGGACATGCGGGTGATCGATCCGCAGGGCCTGCTCCCGTACGAACCGCAGCAGGGTGTGCGCGTCGCTCTGCTGGAGGACCTTCGCCGCCACATAGCGTCTGCGCCGGTGGTCCCAGGCGCGCCAGACGGCACCGACACCGCCGCGTCCGATCGGGTCGATCAGCTCGTACCGTCCCGCGAAGACCTCACCCATGCGCCGCGCTCGCTCCCCGTCGTCCCGTACGCCGTCAGCTTTGATGCGCCTCGTAATGGGCGACCGCCTCCGCGGTGCGCCCGGCGCCGTAGACCCTGAGGAACTCTGCCAGTTCGGGCTGGGTCGGGGCGAGGGAGTCCGCGGCATCGATGATGTCGCCGGCCGCCGCGACGGAGCGCAGCAGGGACTGGATCTCTCGGACCACCCGGCGCACGGTCGGCGCGCCCGAGGTGTTCGTCGTCTGGCTGGTGCCGGTGAGGACGGAGCCCCCCTGCGACTTCTTGATCTCCTCCATCCGGTCCGTGGCCTCCCCGGCGCTGACGCTTCCGTCGGCCACCTGACCGGCCAGATCCTGCAGCGCCTGGACCCGCTGGACCACGGCCGGATTGCCGATCTTCGCGCGTTGACCGCTCATCAACTGGGAGAGCATCGGCGCGGAGAGTCCGAGGACCGCCGCGAGCCGGGCCTGGTTCAGGCCCAGGTCATCTATGAGTCGACGGAAGAGCGCCCCCAACGGCTCCCCGTACCAGCTCCGCTGAAGTTCTCTGGCTCTGGCAGTCGATTCCTGCTGTGCGGCGTCCATGCGCGTCTCCCCATCGCTTCCCCAATGCGGCAGCTTCGCTGCTGCGAACCTCGTGGGGCATCTTACGGAGCGTGGTCGTGCACGGGGAGTCCCAATCCTTTTGCGGGATCACTCGGTACAGCCGGTACTCTGGTCCCGGTGATGGGCGAGCGCTGCCGGGCGGTTCGGTCGTACCCACCCACCGAGGGGCCTTAGCTCAGTTGGTAGAGCGCTGTCTTTGCATGGCAGATGTCAGGGGTTCGACTCCCCTAGGCTCCACTCCTGCACTCCTTCTGACCTGCGGAAACGTGGTTTGAAGGGGTGTTTTCGTGTCCGGCGACAGGCGCAAGCCCATCGTGGACAAGACCATTCGATGCGGTGTCCGAGCGCGGGAATGGCTGGCCGGGGGAGTGCTTCGTGGTCTCTTGCGTTGAGCGCGGGGTGACGTCAGGTGCTGAGGACATGCCGGAGTCGTTGAAGGGCTCTCCCGGTCCGATGAAGGCCGGGGCCATGCTCAACGGGCGTTGTGGTGGTGCTCTGCTTCTCTGTGGAGGAAGTCGATCAGGGGTGTCCGCCTGAGGGCGTGCATCCAGGGCGGTGGCCGACCAGTCGTCCCGCTCGCCGGTATCGGCCTCGGCCTGACCGGCCGTGAGCCCGGCTCAGGCGCGGGCTTTCCAGGGCGTCGACCAGTGACTGGTGGAAGTGGACGTCCGGCTCCACCGCGGCGACGCTGGAGTCCTCCCCCTCGGCCAGTTCGCGGATCTCCGCCTGGGCGGTGAGGGCGGCGGCGGGAATCCGTGCGTGAGTTCACCGAAGGGGTCGGCCGCAGCGGGTGTGAGGGTGGCAGTCCACATGGAAAGAGGTCCCCTGACCCGCGGAAGCACAGGTCAGGGGACCTCTCCGGTATGAGCCTTCCCCTCAGTGGATGTGCGAGCCCCCGTTGACGTCGTAGGTCACGCCGGTGAGGTAGCCCGAGTCGGGCCGGGCCAGGAAGGCGACGACGGCGGCTACGTCCGTGACGTGGCCGACCCGGCGCATCGGGATGTCGGCGACCAGGGCGGCCTTGCGCTCGGGGGCGAGTTTTCCGTCCGTGATGTTGGTGTCGATCAGGCCCGGAGCCACGGAGTTGACGGTGACGCCGGACGGTCCGAGTTCGCGGGCCAGAGCGCGGGAGAAGCCGAGCAGGGCGGCCTTGGCCGCCGAGTACGCGACGCCGCCGAAGACGCCGCCGCCGCGCTCGGCGGAGACCGAGGAGAGGTGGATGATCCGGCCGAAGCCGCGCGCGGCCATATCCGGTGCCAGGCGCCGGGTGGCCAGGAAGCTGCCGCGGACGTTGACGTCGAAGATCCGGTCCCACTCCTCGGCGGAGACGTCGAGGAATCGGGTGGGCGAGGTGATTCCGGCGTTGTTGACCAGTACGCCGACGGGCGGAAGCGCGGTCTCGACGGCATCGGCGGCGGCGTTCACCGCGTCGGGGTCGGTCACGTCGGCGGCGATGCCGAGCGCTTGTACGCCGTGGGCCGCGGCCACCTCTCGCGCGCTGTCCTCGGCGGCCTCCTTGTCGAGGTCGAGCACGGCGATGTGGTAGCCGTCGGCGGCCAGTGCGTGCGCCGTGGCCCGTCCGATGCCCCGGGGTGAGCCGGCGCCGGTGACGACGGCGGTGCGGGGCGTGGTGTGGGAGTGAGTGGTCATCCGGACTCTCCTGGAACGTGCTGGGGCGGGGGACAGGAGGCAGAGGGGGGTCGGCCTGGGAAGGGGGACGGCGCCATCACAGCTCTGCGCGGACGCGCGCCTTGATGGCATCGACGGACAGTCCGTACCGGTCGTGCAGAGTGGGCAGTGCTCCCGCGGCCAGGAATTCGTCGGGCAGGCCGATCGGCACGATCCTTGTCCCGGCTCCGGAGGACGTCCCGGCTCCGGCGAACGCCAGGCAGGAGGCCACGGACTCGGCCAGGCCGCCCACGAGCGTGTGGTTCTCCAGGGTCACCACGAGCCGTCCCTTGGTCGCCTCGCGCAGAATGGTCTCCCGGTCGAGCGGTTTGATGGTCGGGACGTGCAGAACGGCCACGTCGATATGGTCGGCCTCCAGATCCCGTGCCGCGGCGAGGGCGCGTGTGGTCATCAGCCCCGTGGAGATGAACAGCACGTCGCGGCCGCCGCGCAGCTGGGCCGCCCGGCCCAGTTCGAAGCGGTAGTCGTACTCGTCGAGCACGGTGGGCACAGCGCCGCGCAGCAGTCGCAGGTAGGTCGGCCCGGGGGCCGCGGCCAGGGCCGGGACGGCCTGTTCGATGTCCACGGAATCGGCGGGGTCGACGATGGTCAGGCCGGGCATGCCGCGCAGGATGGCCAGGTCCTCGGTGGCCTGGTGGCTGGGACCGTATCCGGTGGTGAGTCCGGGCAGCGCCCCGACGACGTTGACGTTGAGGCCCGGTTCGGCGATGTCCAGGCACAGGAAGTCGTACGCGCGGCGGGTGGCGAAGACGGAGTAGGTGGAGGCGAACGGGACGAGGCCGACCTCGGCCAGGCCGGCGGCGGCGCCCAGCATCACCTGTTCCGCCATGCCCATCTGGAAGAAGCGCTCGGGGTGAGCCTCGCGGAAGACGTGCATGTCGGTGTATTTGGCCAGGTCCGCGGAGAGCCCGACGATGTCCTGACGCTCCTCGGCGAGCCGGGCCAGCGCGTGTCCGAAGGGCGCTTTGGCGGTGCGTTGTCCGTCCTCCGCGATGGAGGCGATCATGGCCGATGTGGTGAGCCTGTGCGGTGCCTGCGCGGCCGGCGCGTGGGCGTTCATGCGTCGTCTCCTGTCCGGTGGGTGCGCGAATGAGGGCTCCGCCCGGCCTCGATGGATCCGGCCGGGGCCGCGGGGTCGTGGGCGTGTCTCCCGCAGGGCACGGGGTTCTGGCCGCCGGCACTGTGCCCCTGCGCCAGTTCGTCGCGGGCGATCTGCCACTCGTCCGGTTCCACCCGCATGAAGTGCGCCTTCTCGCGGGTTTCCAGCAGTGGCACGCCGCGTCCGATACGGGTGTCGCAGACGAGCACCGCGGGCGAACCCCGGTGGGCGCGCAGTTCGTCGAAGGCAGAGACGAGCGCCTCGATGTCGTTGCCGTCCACGCGGATGGTGTGCCAGCCGAACGCCGCCCACTTGTCCGTGACGGGTTCGGTGCGCAGCACGCCGCGGGTGGGGCCGTCCGCCTGGAGGGCGTTGACGTCCACGATGGCGGTGACGTTGTCCAGGCCGTGGTGCGCGCAGGCGAGGGCCGCCTCCCAGGTGGAGCCTTCGTCGAGTTCGCCGTCCGAGAGCAGGTTGTACACGTGTGCCCGGCTCCCCTGATGGCGCAGGCCCAGCGCCATGCCGGTCGCGATGCCGAGCCCATGGCCCAGTGAGCCGCCGGAGATCTCCATGCCGGGTGTGTACGAGGCCATGCCGGACATGGGCAGCCGCGAGCCGTCCGCGCCGTACGTGTCCAGTTCCGCGGTGTCCAGGACGCCGGCCTCGGCAAGGGCCGCGTACAGGGCGATGGCGTAGTGGCCGATCGAGAGCAGGAACCTGTCGCGCTTCGGCCACTCCGGGTTGTCGGGCAGGTAGTTGAGCACGTCCTTGTAGACGACGGCGAGGACGTCCGCGACGCCGAGAGCCTGGCCGATGTAGCCCTGGCCCTGGATCTCACCCATGTCCAGAGCGTGCCGTCGGATGCGGTACGCCGAGTCCTGGAGCGTCCGGATCCGCTCCATCCGTGCGGCCCGTGTCTGTGCGTCGTCCGGGGGAGCGGGTTTCTGGGGGTTTTCCTGCGGGTCGAGTGACTGGGCGGGGGCGGATCTGGCAGTGGTCGGGGTCACTCGTTCTCACTCCTTGATGAGTTGGGCTGCCGCCATGGCCGGCTGCCTCCGCAGGGCGCGGTCGGCGTCCGCCCTCTCCACGGCTCCCCAGGTCTCCCGCGTCAGCAGCGTCGCGACGAGGCCCAGCAATCCGTAGAAGCTGAAGAGAACCGCCGGTCCGGTCCAGCCGGTGCTGGAGTACAGGGCGGTGGCGATCAGGGGCGTAAAGCCGGAGACGACCGCGGAGAGCTGGTAGGCGAGAGAGGTGCCGGCCGTGCGGGTCTTTGTCGCGAAGAGCTCCGAGAACCAGGCGCCCTGGACTCCGGCGAGCGAGTTCTGGCAGACGGCGTAACTGACCACGAACGTCACCAGGACCAATGCCGCGACCTCGGTGTTGACGAGAAGGAACATCGGGATGCCCCACAGAAGGGTCACGGTGCAGCCCGCCAGATACACCGGACGGCGTCCGATCCGGTCGGAGAGCCGGCCCCAGAACGCGGTGGCGAAGATACCGAGGGCGGCGGCGGTCACCAGGGCGGTGAGGCTCACGGCGCTCGTGACGTCCGGTGCCTCGTCATCGCCGAGGTAGGACACGATGAAGGTGACCGAGATGGCATAACCGGCGGTCTCGGCTATCCGGAGGCAGAAGGCGCGCAGTACGTTGCGCCAGTCGTCCCGCAGCACCTCGATGAGGGGGTTCCTGGAGACCTGGCCCGACTCCTTCAGTTCCTCGAACTCCGGCGACTCGTCGATCTTGAGCCGGATGAGGATGCCCACAACGATCAGGACGGCGCTGAGCAGGAAGGGCACGCGCCAGGCCCATGTGCCGTCGAAGGTGCGGGAGCTGAGCAGAAAGGCGAGGTTCGCGAGCAGCAGCCCGACGGGGAACCCCGCCTGCGTGATGCCGGTGTACAGGCCGCGCTTGTGCCAGGGCGCGTGTTCGAACGTCATCAGGATCGCGCCGCCCCACTCGGCACCGAAGGCGAGTCCCTGCACCACCCGTACGGCGACCAGCAGGACCGGGGCCCAGACGCCGACTGTCTGATACGTGGGCAGGCAGCCGATGAGGACGGTCGCGATGCCCATGATCAGCAGGGAGCCGACGAGAACCGGCTTGCGGCCGACACGGTCACCGAGATGACCGGCGATGATGCCACCCAGCGGGCGGGCGGCGAAGCCGATCCCCAGAGTGGCGAACGACAGCAGCGTCGCGGAGAGCGGATCGGAGTCCGGGAAGAAGGCGTCGCCGAAATAGAGGGCGGCGGCCGTGCCGAAGCCGATGAAGTCGTAGGTCTCGATGGTCGCGCCCACGCCGCACCCGACGGCGACCTTCAGCCGTTCCGGTGACCCCTCTGGCTTGTGCGGTACCGCCCGCCCGGATGGTGTTGAACCGGTCATGCCCGATCCTCCTTGATCGCAGCCCGCGCCGTCCCTGGCACTCTGTCGACTGTCAACAGTCGAGAGTTGATAGTGGGCGTGGCTTCAGGGCATGTCAACCCTTGGGACAGCGACAGGCCCCACCCGGTACGTCGCCCGGGCGGGGCCTGTGGGTCTGAGTGCGTCGCGGCAGCGCGCCGCGTCGTCTGCTAACCCGCTTCGTTCCTGGGGTGCGCGTCGTCGGCGGCGTCCGGTCCGTCGGGAGCGGCCTTGAGCTTCGCGATCGCCGAGGCCATGTGCTCATGGAGCACCCGCATGGCCTCGTCCGCGTTTCCGCGCTCGATCGCGTCGACGATGGGCAGGTGATGTGCGGCGGACATGCTGACCTTCCGCCGTTCCCCGGCGGCACTCATCACGACGACGCGCGTCGGTCCCTCCAGATGGCGCCAGGTCTGCATCAGCATCGAGTTGCCCGACAGCTCGCAAAGGCGGAAGTGGAAGGCGAGATCCGCCTCCACCTGCGCGCTGAAGTCGCCGGACGCTTCGCCGAGTTGGTCCAGTGCCTCGCGCAGGGAGGCGACGGCGGTCTCCTTGCCCGGCGAGGCGATGATCTGCGTCACCGCGAGCCCCTCAAGGGCTTCACGCACCTGGAAAAGCTCCTGGACCTCCGTAGGCGTCAGGCTCCTCACGCGGAGCATCCCACGGCTGCCCGCGACCACGAGCCCCTCCTGCTGGAGATGGCGCAATGCCTCCCGTACGGTGCCGCGGCTGATGGACAGCCCGGCCGCGAGCTCGACCTCGCCGAGATGATCGCCCGGCCGGTACTGGCCGGTGGTGATCGCTGTGCGCAGAGCCTTCAGGGCGCGTTCGCGCAGCGTCGAGCGCTCAAGGCTGGACAGTGTCGGCGCGGTCACGGTCGACGCCCCCTTAGTTTCACGCTGCAACATTCTAACGCAGCTCCTGTGTCAACTGTCGACAGTGGTGGGCTGGGTACGTTACTCAAGGCGGGACGAGCAAACAGCACGCGTTCGGAACCGGTGTTCACCAGGACCTGGCCGCCGGGTGCGTCTGCCAGGCGCGGCAAGGTCGGAAGCCTAATGATTCCGGGGGCACAGGTGGATTGGGATTGAAAGAGCAATCACACGTGGCAGTGTGCCCACGAGTGGACACATCGAGTCGGGTCAGCCGGATCGGGCAGGATGGAGCGGGGTGGAAACAGGCTGGAAAGTCCGATTCTCGCGCAAGGGTTTAGTGAAGTTGCAGGTCAGGACGATGCCCGGTTCGGGTTCGACTCCCCTGGGCTCCATGTGAATACACCCCTCTGACCTGCGGAAACGCGGTCAGAGGGGTGTATTGGGACGGGTCCGGGGCGAGCCGCGCGGGTCGGCCGGTGGTCGTTCTCCGCGTTCGTCGCGGCAGCGGGTCAGTGCGGGAGAGTCAGGCCGGACTGCCATGCCGCGAAGGACAACTGGTCCAGGGACAGTTCGAGTCCGCGGCTTGTGGCCCGTGGACCGTGGCCGGCGCCCGCCTCGACGCGCAGGAGTGTGAGGCCTCTTCCGTCTCGTCCGGGGGTCGGGCCGGTGGCGTGTTGCAGGGCGGCGCACATCTTGCGGGCGTGCAGGGGGTCGACGACGCCGTCTCCGTCGGAGACCGTCAGGAGGACGGCGGGGTACTCCGTGCCTTCGCCGACATGGTGGTAGGGCGAGTAGCCGAACAGCCAGTCGATTTCCTCGGGGACCGCGGCGGAGCCGTACTCCCCGGTCCAGGAGGCGCCGAGGCCGGTGTGCTCGTAGCGCACCATGTCCAGTACCGGTGCCGCGCAGAGGACCGCTCGGTAGCTGTCGGGGCGCTGGGTCATAGCGGCGGCGACCAGCAGGCCTCCGTTGGACTCCCCACTCAGGACGAGCCGGGACGGTGTGGTCCACCCCGCGTGGCAGAGGGCGTCGGCGGCGGCGTGGAGGTCGTCGATGGATTTCTGCTTGTGGGCGCGGGTGCCCGCGCTGTGCCAGTCGGCGCCCTCCTCGCCACCGCCGCGCACATGGGCCACCGCGTAGACGCCGCCCGCCTCCACCCACGCGAGCACGTCCGGTCTGTACAGGGGTTTGTAGGACAGGCCGAAGCCGCCGTACGCGTAGAGGATGGCCGGGCGGGGTCCGCTGGGACTGTCCCGCGGCGCGAGGACTGTGACGCGTACGTGTGTTCCGTCGGGGGACGCGCAGGTGATCTGGTGGGTGGTGCCGACTGGGTGCCGGGTCGGATCGGGGCTCCGGGTATCCGTCCGGTGGCCCGGCGGGGACGCCCACACGCTCGTGGTGTGATCCCGTGCGTCCCAGCGCAGGACGGTGATGGGGGTGAACGGGTCCGTATACGTGAACCAGGCCTCGTGCTGCCTGCCGCGGATCTCCCCGACCCACCCCCGGCCCGGCGTGGCGATGTCCCCGAGCTGTGCCCCCGTCTCCAGGTCATGCACGGTGATCTCGCTGATGGTGTGACGGTTGCGAACGACCAGGAGCAGGGCTCGGTCCAGTTCCGGGCCGTCCAGGATCGTGAAGTGTTCCAACTGGGCCCGCGGGTCCTCGGGGACGAGATCCTTCCACTCGCTCGGTGAAGGGGCTCTCGTCGCCTGGAAGTCCGTGACGTCGGCGACCGCCAGTCGACGGTGAGGGGCACCGTGGTCCGTGTGCAGGTAGACGCGTCCGTGGCGGGAGACGACCGCACGGGTGCGGGCGTCGACGCCTGTCTGCACGGGTACGAACACCGGTACCCCGTGGGAGGACGTCGTGAGGTCGGCGATCCATACGTCGTTGCGGCGTACCGCTCCGGTGGTGCGTGTCACGATCAGCCAGCGGCCGTCCGCGCTGAGACCGACGGTGTAGGAAGCTGTTCTGGGGCCCGCGTCGCCGAAGACGAGTTCGTCGTCCCTGTCCGGGTCCGTTCCCACGCGGTGCAGCCACACACGCCGGTGATAGTGCTCCTCCCCCGGAGGCACCTCGTGCGGCGGCAGGCGCCGTACATAGAAGAACGCCTCGCCACCGGGCAGCCAGGCGACCGGCGATCTGCGGCAGCGGTCGACAGGGCCGTCGATCACATCGCCCGAGGCTATGTCCAGGACCCACAGAAAGCTGCTGTCGTCGCCTGCCACCGACGTCTGGAAGGCGAGCCGGCGTCCCTCCCGGTCGAGCTGCCAGGTGTCCAGCGTGGTACGCCCCGTCGGGTCCAGTACCGCGGGATCCAGCAGAACCCGTTCGGTGCCTTCGCCGTCGACGACGTGCAGGGCCGCGTGTTCCTGTCCGGGCAGCCGCTGCATGAAGAACCGCTGTGCTCCGCGCCAGACGGGCGGCCCCGTCACACCGGGGGCGAGCAGTTCCGCCATGCGGGCGCGCAGCCAGGGACGGCCCGGCAGAGCGTCCAGGGCCTGGCGGCACAGGGCGTGCTGGGCGGCCGACCAGGAGGTGGTTTCGAAGCTGTCGGATTGTTCCAGCCAGCGGTACGGGTCCGTGACCCGGTGCCCGAAGAGGTCTTCCACCAGCTCCTGTCGGCGCGCTGCCGGATGGCGCAGGTGCATCACTGACCACTTCCCTGTTCGTCCATGAGTTCCGCGATCAGTGCGACGGTGCGCCGGACCTCCTCCTCGTCCCAGGTGACCAGGACGCTCAGGTCGAGGAGGTGCAGCAGCACGCGCAACGCCGCGGCCCGTCCGACCGCGGTGTCGCCGGTCTCGCCGTAGCCGCGGAGAAAGGCCTCCTCAAGCTCTTCCCAGCCGGCCTCGGGGCGGGGCAGCCGGGCGGCGAAGAACCGCATCTCGCGCAGTTCGGCGACGACCCAGCCGACGTCCCATTGCCGTGGGGCGAAGCCGATGTCCTCGCCGGCGAGGAGCACGTGGGCGGTACCGTGCCGTTCCGACGGCACCAGTTTCCCGAGGCTGGGAGCTCCGTGGACGAGCGTGAGCGGTTCGCCGGGCGCGAGCTCACGCAGCCATGCCTCGACGCGACGCCAGCGGTCCGTGCCGAGCAGCGCCCGCACCAGGCCGTGCAGTTGACCGGCGCGGCCGTGGGCCGGGGCGTCGGCCCACGCACGCAGTCGCCGCCAGGCGGGTGGGAGGGCGTAGCCGCCGGTGTCCCGGGCGGGCAGCGGGGTCGTGTGCAGGCGCCGGAGCGTACGGCCGAACTCGTGCAGCAGGGTCTCCGTACCGTCCAACGCCCGACCGGCGGGCGAGGGGGCCGGGGGGTCCGAGTGGGGCGGCGGGTTTCCCAGAGTCAGGAGCCTGGCCAGGGAACTGCGTCCCGGCAGTTGCGGGTAGCGCAGTTCGCCATCCTGTGCGCGAGGCAGCGCGCAGCGGACGCCCGTGCCGTCGGCCGGGCGGGCCTCCAGGGCTCGCAGCGAGTCCAGGACCGCCGGGGAAGGTGCTTCCAGCGGCTCGGTCCGGCTGTCGCCGGCTGTGCGGACCCAGGTGAAGAAGCCGTCATCGGGGTCCGCCAGCACTTTGGTGCGGACCAGTCCGCTCCCGTACTTGGCTACGACTGTCACGCCCGCCCGCCCTCGCCCGGCCCGGCCGCGGGATCCGGCGGCTCCGCCGCGAGTTCGGCGTGCAGCTTCTCGATCAGTTCCAGCAGGGACGGCAGCGGAGCGGCCGCGTTTCGTCCGATGGCTCCCGTGGTCACGCTGCGCCCCGGCTCCGGGTCGGCCACCACCACGTTGGGGCGTGCCCGCAGTGCGGCCAGATGGGAACGCATGGCATGGCTCTGGAAGCCGCCCGGGGGAAGGGCGGGGGCGAGGCCGATCGGGGCGGTGCCGCACTGGAGCGCCAGCATCACCGGGGTGTCGGCCAGTCCGAGGGCGAAGCGACTGACGAAGTGGAAGGTGGCGGGGAAGACGGCCACCGCGTCGGCCCACTCGGCGAGTTCCACGTGCGGGGCGGTGACCTGCGGTTCGGCGGGCCATTCATCGTCGAACAGGCGAGCGCCGCCGATCGCGGTGAGCGCGGCCGGGGCGACGAATCGGGTGGCATGCCGGGTGAGCGCCACTTTCGTCTCGATGTACGAGTGGTTCTCGCGCAGCCAGCCGACCCAGCCCGGCAGTGAGCAGACGCCGAGCGCACCGGTGCCGACGAGGAGCAGGCGGCGGAAGGAGTAGGAGGGCTGTACCGGGTCTTGGCCGACGTCAGGCATGAGTGGTCCTTTGCGCTTCGATGATCGTGCCGAGGGCCTCAAGCGACGCGTCCGTTCCGTCGACGGCCTGGATGCCGATCACGCTGAGTACGACTTCGTCGACGCCGGCCTCGCGGTAGGCGGACACGGCCCGTACGACGTCGTCGGCACCGCCCACCGCCGCGGTACCGCTCTCGATGAGCCGGGTGACGTTCTTCGACAGGTCGTTCCGGTCGAGCTCGATGCCGGCGCGGCGGAGCATGTCGGCGTAGTGAGGTGTTCCGAGGTGCGCGTGGGTGGCGGCCCGCACGATCCGAACGTGGTCGCGGTCCGGTGCGTCGAGCGAGACGTGGACGACGGCGGTGACCCGCGGGCGAGGACGGCCGGCTCGCTCCGCACCTGCGGCGAGCGCCGGAATGATCACCTCCGCCAGATAGGCGGGGGGCGTCAGCCAGGTGATCGCGACGTCGGCCAGTTCTCCGGCGAGTTCGGCCATTCTGGGCCTGAGCACGCCCAGACCCAGTTCCACCGGTGGCGTTCTCAGGGCGGTGAGCGCGCCGGCCATCGCGTAGTAGTCACCGGCGAGGTCGACGCGGTCTCCCGCGAGCAGGCCCCGGACGATGGTGGCGTACTCGCGTACGGCGGTGAGCGGGCTGGTGTATCCGTGCCCGCGCAGGGCTCGGACGAACGGCTCCGGCCCTGTGCCCAGTCCGGCGACGACGGGCTGACCCGTCAGAGCGGCGAGGGAGCGGGCCTGGAGAGCGGCTTGGAAAGGGTGCCGCAGTGGCATGAGGCTCAGGCTGGTGCCCATGGGGATCCGGGCGCCGGCTCCCGCGGCGTAGGCGAGCGCGGCATGTGGCTCGACAAGGATCGACTGACCGGTCCAAAGCCTCTCGGCTTTTCCCTTCCTGACAATGTCGGCGAAGGGCATTACTTGTTTTCCGGATACGGGCATGAAAGGAAGGAGAACTGACGTGCTCATTCTCGCCGCCATCCTTCGGGACCCGTTTTCTGTCGGGCCTTTTCGGTTTTTGGGTTTCCGGTTGACCGCCCGTGCGGCCGGTCGGCGGCGATACCGCGGACCGACCGCACGGGACAGCGTCTCAGCTGGCTCGTCAGCAGTCGAAGCTGGCGGTGACGATTACCGAGATGATGGTCTGCGGCGAGGGGGCCTCGTCGGGCGTGGCCTCGTCCGCCATCTCGTTGACGTCCGCGTAGGCGTCGAAACCGGTGGCCAGCTCGATGTCGTTCATAGCTTTCTCCTTCGATTGAGAGGGATTGGCTGTGCTGCCGAAAGGAAATCGTCTGCTATCTCGGCGATTTCCTTCGCGGCAGAAATGAAGCTAACGTGGCCGGGGTGGTGGGACAAGATCTTTTTGATGAAACGTTGTGCGGCGGTCAACGGATTTCAAACTGCCCGGGAAAGGCGGCGACGAAAGATTACGCGCGGGCTCCGAGGGATCGATGCCCGCGTCGAGCAGCGCCTGCCGTACAACCTCTGACCGACTCAGGGGCGCATCGTCGGGCTGGGTGGCGTGTTGGACCAGGCCCGCCGCCACCGCCCGGGATCTGTGCTCTCCGAGGCTCGTGTTCTTCATCCTGGGCCGCGGATCCGCCGGCTCCCAGGCCATGGCGATGCCCGGAGCGAGCGGCTGGGTGAAGGGGGAGGCGCCGGCGCCCAGGGCGATGCCCTTCAGCGAGCCGACCAGGTCCCCGACGAGCCCCTGGTGCTCACTTCCCAGATAGATGACGACGCCGTCACGCCGTGGGAGGCCGCCGGTGTAGGAGATGGCCTTGGCGCGGTAGGGGACGCCATGTTCCTCCAGGCACCGCAGTGATCGTCCCCAGGCGTCGAAGACAACGGAGGGAGTCTCGACGTGCAGGTATACCCGGAGGATGGAGTCCTGGTGGGCCAGCGGCAGCGATCCGTCGACCAGGAAGAAGCCCGGCGACAGCGAGCGGCGGGCGGCGGCGACGAGCACGTCGGCTTCTGCTCCGGGCGCCGTCCCTTCCTCCCGGGCGGTCCCGTCGGCGATCCGCTCCGGGGCGACACGGACGCGGACACCCGAGAGGTGTACGACCGGCCCTCCTCCGGTGGCGCTCAGGACCCGGGCCCGGTAGCGGCTGTGCCGATGGGGTACGCCGGTCGCGAGACCGGCTTCCAGGTCGCGGTCCTCCAGCCCGGTCCCCGGCGCCCGGTCTTCCTCTCCGCCCGGTTCCGCCGGCCGTCTGCCGACATGGACCGTCTGGTAGAGGGCGGTGGCGAGTTGACCGGTGAGGGCGCGGGGAGTGGGCGCGGTCATCAACCTTTCACCAACCGACGCCGTCCGGCCGCCGGGCTCCACCGCCACGTCGGACAGTGCCTCCTCAAGCCGGGTGGACAGCAGCTCCTGTGGCAGCCCCGTCATCGCTGGACCTCCGTCAGCCCGAGTGTGGCGACGAACGCGTCCGGCGCGAGGAGAGCCTTTCGCCCGATGCCCGCCATCGCGCGCGGAAGCGCGGCAAGGCGTGGTGCCGAGCGCGCGCCGGCCAGCAATCTGTCGAGGAGATACCACCCGGCGAACGCGGTGACCCGCTCGGCCAGGAGGCCGTCGGTACCGGTCCTGGTGCCGTGGTAGCCGCTCCAGAACACCGAGGTCAGCGGACGCACCTGTCCTATGGCTTCCGCCAGCAGTGTCACCATTCGATCCCGGGACGCCGCCTGATCCGATTCCCTGGCACGGGCGGTCGCGGCCAACAGGGTGCGGTACAGCAGGTCCCCGACGACCCCACCGAGATCACGCGCGGGGTCTCCGGCCCGGAACTCCTCGAAGTCGGTGAGGTGAACCCTGCCGTCGTCGGCGACCAGGAATTGGTCCAGCCGCAGATCGCAGTGGGCCGCCACCGTCTCGGCTTCCCGTTCGCGGCGCAGCAGCCGTCGTAACGCCGCGATCAGGTCGGCGTCGTTCTGTAGGAGGGCCCACACCTGTAGCTCCGCGGCCGACGACGACTCGAAGAGAGCCAAAGGTATGGCCTCCAGCAGCTCCTCAGAAGGCAGCAGGGGATTCGTCGCCCGTTCGCGCGGCAGGTCGTCGGTCGGCAGGTTGTGCAGCAGCCCGACCGTGTGTCCGAGGGAATGCGCCAGGTCGTGGGTGAGCCGCTCCTCGCGCATCAATTCCACCGCGGTCTTCGCCTCGTCCACACATGAGAAGACCAGTACGGCCGCCGCGGGGTCGGCGCCGAGCAGTCGGGGAGTGAACAATTCGGCGGAGTCGGCTCTCGCCAGCGACTGTTCGAAGGAGAGGCACTGCCGGACCCTCGCCGCCGATGCCTCGCGTGGCCCCTCCAGTTTCTTGACGAAGACGCGCGCTCCGCTGTCCGTGGTGCAGATCCAGTTGCGGTTGCGGCCCGGAAGCCGTCGGAGATCGGTCGTACGGGCGAGAAGGCCGACGCCGGTATGGGTGAGGATGCCCTGTACTTCATGGAACTGGTCGAGGGTGCCCGCGGGCGCGTCGGTCATGACCGCGCGTCCCTGTTGATCGACCGGTTGATCACGGTCTTCGTCCACTGCGCCCCCGACCTGCGAGGAGCTTGGGCATCGAGGAGGCCGGGAGCCGTCCGGTCACGCATCCTGGATCGTCCTTCCGAGCCAGAATCCCGACACCATGCACGTTCCGGCCACCACACCGAGCGTTGCCGTCTTCGGCCTGTGGCCGGACAAGCCGGCCATACCCGCGGCCCCTGCCACCCCGACGAGTCCGGCGACGGCGGGGAGGTACCGCACCAGGAGCCGCCGCCGACTGGATTCGCGCAAGGTGACCGGGTCGGAAGCGAGTAAGTCGTCGACCCCTCCGGTGGGTTTCGGACAGTCGTGAACGGCGCGGGTCTCGGCGGTCTTCAGAGCGGTGTCGGTCTCCTGCCAGTACGTACGCCAGTGCGCGGTGTCCCCGCCGCATGCGCCGACGTAGGCGAGTGTCACCGCGAGACTGGGGAAACTGAGGCCGCGGGCGGCTTCTGACAGCGTTGTCCCGGAGTACTTGGCGCGACTGGCCAGTTGTCTGTACGAGGGGTTCCCCGCTGATCTCCTGAGTGCTCTCAACTCGTAAGCGAAAAGCTGCAGGGAGCCTTCGGAGGGATCTATGTGGGTCTCTGGCCTTCCCATGTTTCCTTCGCTTCCTATGTCACGTGGCCGTCCGAATTTCATGCTCCGGTTCGGCGCGGTCGGGATTCTTACCTGGACACGTGCGCAAGTGCCGCCCCGGGAGGGGCGGTGCGAGGGGTGTCGAGGTGTCCGGTCTGGCCCGCGGAGGGCTGTCACTCGTGCGGAGTCATGCGGAGTTGAGGAGTTCGGGCACGGAAGCCGCGCTCGCGGCTGCGAGAAGCCGGCGTGCCGGGAGAGTGAGTCAGCGCGGCAGGGTGGCCTCGGGCGCTATCTGGGAAACGGCCGTGAGAACGGCTGTGGTGCCGAGAGAACGGCTGTGGTCATGCCCGGCCTCGTACCCTCTGTCGTCAGGCCGACGCGTTGTTCGAAGACCATCCGGCATCCCCCCTGCTTGACGGATTGGCTCAAGTCCACACTTCGGTAAGCGTTTTCCGAAGCGGGTTGATGTTAACCGGCCGCCGATCAAGGCAAAAGGATAGTAAAAGCACCTGGCGATATTTCAGCCATGTGTCCGGCGTCGAACCGAGTCTCCCGGGCGTCGCCTGACCTTGGCGCTTGCCCTATGCGGAACCACTCCTGGGCATGGTGGTGCACATGGGAATGGCTCACTCGCGTGCCATTGAATCCCACCCCGCTGTGCGGCGGCTGACATAGGGGTCGGCAGGCCGGGGTGCGGTGCCCGGAAGCGGGTGCCCGGCATCGTTCGGCATATAACGATGTAGTCACGCAGGGGGTGTGGGGCCGGTAGGGTTCGTCTCGGGAAACGCCTTCCGTCGCATGTCTTCCGTCGCGCGCTCCATGACCTGACCTGTCCCAGCGTCAGCTCATGCGTCGGAGATGCAGCGGCGCCATGGGCGTCGCTCCGTCTCCTGTGAAAGCGGGAAAAACCGTGAGCCATCCCCCCACTCCCGTCGGCGAGTTCGCGCTCGTTGTCGCGGAACGGGTCGAATCCGCCGACGACGTGATCTCTCTCGTCCTCCGCCACCCTGATGGCGAGTCGCTTCCGGAGTGGCAACCCGGCGCCCATATCGACCTGTTGCTCGACGGCGGACTGGTCCGTCACTACTCGCTGTGCGGTGACCCCGGTGACCGGTCGTCGTGGCGTATCGGCGTGCTGCGCGTCCCGGAGGGGCGCGGTGGCTCGGCGTACGTGCACGGCAAGCTGCACCCTGGCACGCCGGTACGGGTGCGGGGGCCGCGCAACAGCTTCCCGCTCCGGCCGGCCGGGCGCTACCTGTTCATGGCGGGCGGCATCGGCATCACGCCCGTGCTGCCGATGATCGCCGCGGTCGAGGCCACGGGGGCGGGGTGGCGGCTGCTGTACGGCGGCCGGTCCCTCTCCTCGATGGCCTTCCTGGACGAACTCGCCGCGTACGGCGACGCGGTGACTGTCCGTCCGCAGGACCAGCACGGACTGCTCGACCTCGACGGCTACCTCGGCGACCCGGACCCCGGAACCCTGGTCTACTGCTGCGGTCCCGAACCGCTGCTCGCCGCGGTCGAGGAGCGATGCCGCGCATGGCCGGCCGGAGCGCTGCGCGTGGAGCGGTTCCTGGCCAGGGAACAGGAAGAGACGGCGGCCGACGCCGGTGCGTTCGAGGTCGTCCTTTCCCGGTCCGGTCAGACCCTTCGAGTGCCGCCGGGCAAGAGCGTGTTGGAGACGGCGCGGGAGGCCGGGGTCGCCGTCCTCTCCTCCTGCGCCGAGGGAATCTGCGGCACGTGCGAGACCGAAGTGCTGGACGGCGAGCCCGACCACCGGGACTCCGTGCTCAGCGCGGAGGAGCGGGAAGCGGGCGAGACGATGATGATCTGCGTCTCCCGCGCCTGCGGCCCCCGGCTTGTCCTCGATCTGTGACGGCCCTGTCGCCCGTATCCCCCGAAGTCCTTGGCACCACCGGAGCGCCCGATCGCCGGGCGCTCCCCTCACACGGGAGTGGAATTCATGAGCACCACACAGCCGGAGCAGACACCCCGGGCGGCGGACGGGGAGGCAGGCTGGAGCGTCGATGACCGCTGTCTGAACTGCAACATCGCCCGTCAGATCGCTCCCGGAATGATCGGCTTCATGGAGGGCGGGGAGTACGGCGGTCTGTCGACGGTCATCCGTCAGCCGGAGACCGAGGCGGACGTCGAGAAGCTGTACATGGCGGCGCACGCCTGCCCGACCCGTTCCATCCACCCCCCGGCCGACAACCTGGGCGCGGACTCGGACCCGTACCCGATGGCGCTGGACGAGGACGGGACCGTCTACCTCTGCGGGCACGCCTCCCCGCGGACGTACGGCGCGACCTCGTACCTGCTGCGCCGTTCGGACGGCACCGCGATGATGATCGACACCCCGCGCTGGCGGCCCGCCCTGGCTCGCCGCTACGAGCAGCGGGTCGGGAAGATCACCGACGTTCTCATCACCCACCTCGACCATGTCGCCCACGCCCGTAAGTACGCCGACGCCTTCAAGGCCCGGCTGTGGATCCACGAGGGGGATCTGCACTCCCTGCCCTCCGCCGACCACATCATCCGGGGCACGGAACCCGTCGAGATAGGGCCGGGCGTCATCGCCCATCCCTTCCCCGGGCATACCGCCGGCAGCACGCTCTTCATCGCGGACGAGAAGTTCTGCTTCACCGGCGACGCGTTCTTCTGGTCGAACGGCCAGTAGACCCTCGAAGTGGCCCACAGCGTGGTCTACGACTCGATCAGGACACTCGCCGAGTCGGTGGCCCGCGGCGCCGAGGAGCTGACCTTCGAGTGGGTGCTGCCGGGCCACGGCGATCTGCGCCACCTCCCCGCCGACGAGATGCGGGAACGGATGCGCGGTCTCGGCCGCCGCGCCGCGACCTACCCCGCGGAGCCGATCGACTACGGGGCCGTCCGCTACTGACGCCTCAGTGGTGGAGGTGGACCATCTTCTTGGGGTCGACGATCCGGTCGAAGTCCTCGGCGCTGATGTAGCCGCTGTCGAGCGCCGCCTCGCGGAGGGTGGTGCCCTCGTCGTCGGCCCGGTGGGCGATGCTGCTGGCCTTGTCGTAGCCGATCTCCGGGGAGAGTGCGGTGACGAGCATCAGGGAGCGCGAGAGGTACGCGTCGATCTGCTCGCGGTGCGGTTCCGCGCCTTCGACGCAGTACTTGCGCAGCTTCTCCGACGCGTCCCCGAGGATGCGCGCGGAGTGGAGGAAGTTGTTCACGATGACGGGCCGCATGGCGTTCAGCTCGAAGTTTCCCTGGCTCCCGGCGAACGCGATGGCGCTGTCCTCCGCCAGCACCTGGATGCAGACCATCACCATGGCCTCGCACTGGGTGGGGTTGACCTTGCCCGGCATGATCGAACTGCCGGGCTCGTTCGCGGGGAGAGTCAGCTCACCGAGGCCGCAGCGGGGCCCTGAGGCGAGCCAGCGGATGTCGTTGGCGATCTTCATCAGGGGGACCGCGAGGGCGCGCAGACCGGCCGAGGCGGCGACCATGGCGTCCAGACCGCCTTGGGCGGCGAAGGAGTTGGCCGCGCTGCGGAACGGAGAGCCGGTCAGTGCCTCGATCCGCTCCGCGACATGGGTGCCGAAGCCCACGGGGGCGTTGAGGCCCGTACCCACGGCGGTTCCGCCGACGGCAAGCTGGTACAGGTCGGGCAAGGTGGCCTCGACTCTGCCGATGGCGTCGCCGAGCTGGGCGGCGTAGCCGGACCACTCCTCGCCGACCGACAGCGGAACGGCGTCTTCCAAGTGGGTCCGTCCGATCTTGACGATGTCCGACCAGGCCTGGGACTTCGCCGCGATCGCCTCGTGGAGTTGCCGTACTCGGGGGAGGAGGTGGTCGTTGATCTCCTGGACGGCGGCTATGTGCATCGCGGTGGGGAAGGTGTCGTTGGAGGACTGGCCCATGTTGACGTGATCGTTGGGATGGACCGGCGTCTTGGAGCCGAGCTCGCCGCCCACCAGTTGGATGGCGCGGTTGCTGATCACCTCGTTGACGTTCATGTTGCTCTGGGTTCCGGAACCCGTCTGCCAGACGTACAGAGGGAAGTGGCTGTCCAGCGCACCGGAGATCACCTCGTCGGCCACACGGGCGATGAGATCGGCCTTCCAGCGCGGCAGGCGGCCCTCGTCGGCGTTGACGCGGGCGGCTGCCTTCTTGACGTAGCCGTAGGCGTGGTAGACGGCCTTGGGCATGCGGTCGTCCCCGATGGAGAAGTGGATCAGGGAACGCTGGGTCTGAGCGCCCCAGTAACGGTCGGCCGGCACGTCCACCGTGCCCATCGAGTCCGTCTCGCGACGGGTGCCGACGGCGTCTATGCCGATCGCCGTGTCCCGCACCTTCGGCGGGTGATCGGAGCCGGTGCCATGCCGCCGGGTGGTCATGGGGCCTCTCCCAGCTCCTTGGGCAGCGGCCCGTAGGCGGGTTGCCACATCGCGTCCTGCACTGCCTGGACGAGATCGTCCGGGTGCCGGGCGCCCGCCTGGGCTCCGGCGGCATGGATGACGGCCTTGGCGACGATCGCCGAGGAGGCGCGCAGGTTCGACACCGGTGGCAGCAGGGGCGCGCCGGGGGCTCGGGGGTCCACCTGTCCGGCCACTGCCTCCGCCGCGGCGAGGATCATCGACGCGGTGAGACGGTCCGTGCCGGACAGGATGGTCCCCAGGCCGAGACCGGGGTACAGCAACGCGTTGTTGGCCTGTCCGATGACATGGTGGACGCCGCCGTGGTCCACGGGGTCGACCGGGATTCCTGTCGCCGTCAGCACCTTGCCGTCGGTCCAGGCGAGCAGGTCCGCCGGCATGGCCTCGATCTTCTCGGTCGGATTGGAGAGCGGCAGGATCACGGGGCGTTCGACGTGCCGGGCCATCTCGGTGACGACGTTCCGGTCGAAGGTGCCGGGGCTGGTGGAGGTGCCGATCAGGACCGTCGGCCGGACGTGCCGGACGGTCGTGGGCAGGTCGACCGGCCCGTCCGCCCAGTCCCGTACCTCGGCGCGGGGGCGGGCGTAGGGGGTCTGGTAGTCGCGTAGGCCGGGCATCCCGTCGATGAGCAGCCCCTGCTTGTCGACCAGCCATACGTGCCGCGTGGCGGCCGTGGTGTCCAGGCCGTCACGGACCATGGCGTCGCGCAGTTGGTCGGCGATGCCCACGCCCGCGGTGCCGGCGCCGAACACGACGACGCGCTGCTCACGGAACGGGACGCCGGTGACCTTCAAGGCGGACATGACCGCGGCCAGCGTGATGGCGCCGGTTCCCTGCATGTCGTCGTTGAACATCCGGTAGTGGTCCTTGTACTCCTCCAGGAGGCGGCGGGCGTTGCTGGGCCCGAAGTCCTCGAAGTGCAGGAGCGCGTTCGGATACAGGTCCGCGACCGTCTCCAGATACGCCGCGACGAAGTCGTCGTATTTCTTGCCCCGCACCCGGCTGTGACGCATGCCCAGGTAGAGCGGGTCGTTCAGCAGGTTCTCGTTGTCGGTGCCGACGTCCAGGACCACCGGCACGCAGCGCCCGGGGTGAAGGCCGGCCGCCGCCGTGTACACGGCGAGCTTGCCGACCGAGATCTGGATCCCGTGCACACCCCAGTCGCCGATACCCAGGATCTCCTCGGCGTCGGTGGCCACCACCAGGTCCACTTGGTCGCGGTGGAGCCTCAGCGACTCGAAGGCGCGGCGGATGTCCTGAGGCCGGTCGATGGAGAGATAGATGCCGCGCGGGAGCCGGTATTCGTGGCTGTACCGTTTGATGGCCTCGCCCACGGTGGGGTCGTAGACGATCGGCAGCAGCTCGGCCAGATGATCGGCCAGCACCCGGTAGTACACCACCTCGTTGTGGTTGTGGAGCTGTTCGAGGTAGATGAACTTCGCCAAGTCCGTGGGCCCCTCCCGCAACTGCTCGTACGCGCGCTGCGCCTGTTGGTCCAGGGTCAGCACGGCGCTGGGCAGACGACCTGCCAGCCCGAGGCTCTCGCGTTCTTCCCGGGTGAAGGCGCTCCCTCGATTGAGCAGCGGGTCCAGGAGGATGGGTGGCGTATGCATCGACATCTGAGGCCTCCCTCGTCATCGGGGTGCCTGATACGGCCTCCATCCATGCTGGTCCGGATAAGTGGGGCCTGCCACTCGGCTGGGTGAGTCCACCTTGCGGATCCCGCGGCATGCCCGTTCTCGCCCGTTCCTTGTCGGTCTCGCGCGGTCTTGCTCGGTCTCGCTCCGGTCCTCGCTCGCTCGGGGTCAGCGATCGCGTGCCTGGTGTCTGCGTACGGCCACGATCAGGCCCACGCCCGCGGCGATCGCGACGAGGCCGATCAGCCCGGTCGCCGAGGCCGAGCCGCCCGTCGTGGCCAGTGACGGGGTGCCGGATGCCTCGGCGCGGACGGCGTCGAGGATCAGGCTGGAGACGGTCCCGGGGTGGGAGATCATCGCCACGTGCGAGGAGTTCACCTCGATCGTGTGGGAACCCGCCCGTTTGGCCTCGAAGCGCTCCAGGTCCGGGGCTATCGCGCGGTCCTTGGTGGCGACCAGGAACCAGGACGGGATGGTCTTCCAGGCGGCGGCGCCGGCCTTCTCGGTGAAGGCCGCGGCGCTGATCGGGCGCTGGGTGGCGGACATCTCCGCGGCGGTGGAGGCCGGGAGGTCCGCGGCGAAGACCTGGTGGAACATGTCGGGCTTGATGTACAGATCGGTGCCTGTCGTGCCGTCGCCGTTCTGGAACGGCACCTGCTTGAGCGCCGGATTGAGCCGGCTGCCGGCGAACTTCGCGCCCAGCGCCCCGAGCGTCTCCCCCTTGTCGGGCATGAACGCCGAGATGTAGACGAGCGCCTTGACGTTGGGGTTGCCGGCGGCGGCCTCGCCGATCACCGCACCGCCGTAGGAGTGCCCGGCGAGGATCAGCGGTCCTTTGACGCTCTTCAGGACGCTGGCGATATAGGCGGAGTCACTGGCCAGCCCGCGCAGCGGGTTCGCCGGGGCTATGACGGGATAGCCGTCACGCTGAAGCCGCTCCACCACGCCGTCCCACCCGGAGGCGTCGGCGAACGCGCCGTGCACCAGTACCACGGTCGGCTTGGCTATGCCCTTGGCGCCCGAGTCGGTGGAATCGCCGTCGGCGACGGCGGGCGCCGCGAGCGCCGCCACGGAGCACACAGAGGCGAGGACGGCGACGGGCCGCGAGCGTATGAGCTTTCGGGACGGGCGCAGCGTCATGGCGTTCTCTCTTTCTCTTCTGCCGGGAGGGGCGGGCCGAGGGCGGATCTGGCCGAGGGCGGACCCGGAGGCCGGGCCGAGCATCAGCTTTTCCGGTTTGCGCCGATACGGCGCGCTCTGAGCGGCAGGCGGGTGACACCGCGCGGCCGAGCAGGTGGTGGGGCCTCGCCCGGCGGCGATCGTTCCGGGTGGCGGGCGAGCGCAAGTCGTGCCTCGGCCGGCGCGGTGGGGCGGCGCGGGGGCGCTGGAGGGGCGCTGACGTGCGCTGGTACGCGTCGGCAGGCGGGGAGGGAAGCGCTGCTTCAGGTACGGCCTCGGGCGCGCTTCGGGCGCGGATTCACGGGGCCGGTTGGACCGTACGAGTGGTGTTCATCCGAAGAACTGCCGGACGGCGGCGTAGCTCCCTGGATTCTCAAGATGCGTCCACATCATGAGGAAGGTATGTAAACCGCTCAACCCGAAAGCGAGGGGTCATGGCCGCCTTCAAGGTCAAGAAACTGTGGACTGTCTTCATCACCGCGTTCTTCGCGGTGCTCGCCTCCCTGGGGCTGACCGCCCCGGCCGCCGCCGCCGGCAACGCCGTGCGGCAGCCGGCCGAGCAGCCCGCGCCGGCGCCCGCCGCCGCGGACCACGTCACCGAGGCCGCTCCGGCCAGGGCGACCGTACCCAGGTCGCTGCCACGCGGCCGGTCGCTGCCGCCCACGATCAAGCAGCGTATCCGCGCGGAGGCGCACGGCTCGTCACCCTCGGTCCGTCATCTGCCGGACACCACGCCGAGCGAGGCCGATGCCCGCGCGGCACGCGTGAGCGCGTACGCCGCCGACGCGGCACTCGTCGCGGCGTGAGGCGTCGGGAACTCCGTGGTCTCCCGGCGCCCTTCACCTCAGGTGCGCCTGTCGCCGAACCCCGTACGCCGGTGGCGCGACGAGGACGACGCGGACAGCAAGAACGCGGACAGCAGGAACGCGAACAGCGAGTGCGCGGTCGGCTCCATGGGCTGTGTGATCAGGGACGGTCGTCCCGGTCGTTCTCCGACGCCTCGGCCTCGGCCTGCTTCGCCTGGACCTCCGGATCCAGGGGATCGACCACATGGCTGCCGTCCACGGACGTCAGCGGACCACGCTCCGAGACCTCGGTAGCGGCCGGCGGCTCCACGAGCCAGTCCGGATTCGCCTGCTTGTCCCACCACTTCCAGGCGGCGAAGGCCCCGCCTGCCAGCACGCCGAGGACCGCCAGGCCCTTGGCCAACCGGCCGGCCCTGGCCCGCCGTTCATGCTTCCTCACCAGCTTCTGGATCTCTTTCGTCGTGACCTGTCCGCGCAGAGCGGCCAGGGCGGCCGCGGAACGTGCCGCGGCCTGTTCGGCCACCGGCTGTGCGGTGGCCACTGCCTGATTCACTCGCGGCACCGTGTAATCCGCCGCCTGACGGGCGGCCTGACGAGTGCGCACCGCGGCGCGGTGAGCGGCTTCATCGACCTTTGGGGGTACCCGGGGCGCCACATGGGCGCCGTACTGAACACGAGCCTGCTGAGCGGCCTTCGATACTGTCGGCGCGAGCCGTACACGCGCCTCGCGGGCGTAGAGCGCGGCCTGTTCCTTGGCCAGAGCGGCCTGTTCCTTGGCCGTACCGGCGTAAGGGGCCACCACTACCGCGGCGTGCTGCACGCTCTCCTTCGCCGAACCGGTAGCGGCGCGCACGCTGTCCATGCGGGTCACAGGATCATCCTCCTCGGTGGCTTTCCGTATTTCGCCTATCCACCCTTTTCGAGATCATGCCTGCTGGGCTCGGTCTCGGCATGCGTTGCGGGCATCCGGGTCATGGAAGACGACGTGGGTGATGTCCGTACATCACGGCCCTCCGCGTACATTCCGTACGTGTCGATGGGCGACGATGTCATGCCTCCTTCCAGCATGCGCGGGTTCCGGCGTGACCACACCGCCGTCTCCGCGACTGCCCGCTTTCGGCTGCTCCTTCCGTCTCCATTCCATCTTCCGCCGCCTCCATCCGGCCGCGAAACCGTCCCAAGACGGGCGTAAAGCCCGTTCGAGGGCAGCGGCCGGGCGGCGATCGCGCCGTCCGTGCGAGGATCGTGAGGGTCAGAGAAGACTTACGGAAGGCAGATCGTGGCCGAGCAGCTTTACGCCACCCTGAAGACCAACCACGGCGACATCGAGGTCCGGCTCCTGCCGAACCACGCGCCGAAGACGGTCAAGAACTTTGTCGAGCTCGCGCAGGGCGACCGGGAGTGGGTCAACCCGGAGACCGGTCAGAAGACCACGGACAGGCTGTACGACGGCACTGTCTTCCACCGTGTGATCAGCGGCTTCATGATCCAGGGCGGAGACCCGCTGGGCAACGGCACCGGTGGCCCCGGCTACCAGTTCGAGGACGAGTTCCACCCGGACCTCGGCTTCGACAGGCCGTACCTGCTGGCGATGGCCAACGCGGGCCCGGGGACCAACGGCTCGCAGTTCTTCATCACGCTGGCGCCGACGTCCTGGCTGAACCGCAAGCACACCATCTTCGGCGAGGTCTCCAACGAGGCCGGCAAGAAGGTCGTGGACGCCATCGGCGGTACCCAGACCAACCCGCGCACCGACCGCCCGCTTCAGGAGGTCGTCATCGAGTCGGTCGTCATCGAGACGCGCTGATCACTCGCACAGTGTCCGGTTCCCCGGTTCGGGGAACCATCCCGCCCTGCCCGTCCGTAGTGGTTACATACCGGACGGGCGGGGCGGTGCGCTGTGGCGTGCCGGGCACCGTCCGCCGTCACGAGGACCGAGGGGACCGATGGACCACCCGCCAGGCGGCCACGGAGGCCAGGATCAGCCTGCCGTCACCGAAGGCCTGCCCAGCTGTTACCGGCATCCGGACCGGGAGACGGGCATAAGCTGCACGCGCTGCGAGCGCCCCATCTGCCCCGAGTGCATGATCAGCGCCTCTGTCGGCTTCCAGTGCCCGGAATGCGTTCGGCAGGGCTCGAGTACGGGGCACGGGGCGACGGCCAACCGGCCGCGCACTCTCGCCGGCGGTACGGTCGCGGCCGACCCCCGGCTGCTCACCAAGATCCTGCTGGGCATCAATGTCGCGCTGTTCGTCGCCGTTCTCGCGGTGGGCGACCGGCATCGACTCGTCGAGGACCTCGACCTCATCGGCTATGCCTTCAGCCCTGACCTCAACCGGGTCGTCGGCGTCGCGGACGGCGAGTGGTACCGGCTGGTCACCGCCATGTTCCTGCACCAGGAGATCTGGCACATCGCCTTCAACATGCTCGGGCTGTGGTGGCTCGGCGGCCCGCTGGAGGCGGCGCTGGGCCGCATCCGCTTTCTGGCGCTCTATCTTCTCTCCGGGCTGGCCGGCAGCGCCCTCACGTATCTTCTCGCCGCACCGAACCAGCCCTCGCTGGGCGCGTCCGGCGCGATCTTCGGGCTGCTCGGCGCGACCGTCGTACTGATGCGGCGGCTCAACTACGACATGCGGCCGGTTCTCGTCCTGCTGGCGCTGAACCTGCTCTTCACCTTCACCTGGTCCAACATCGCCTGGGAGGCACATGTGGGCGGGCTGGTGGCGGGCGTGGTGATCGCCATAGGGATGGTGCACGCGCCTCGCGAGCGGCGGGCTCTCGTGCAGTACGGGACCTGCGCGCTGGTGCTGGTGGCGACGGTCGTGATCATCGTGGCCAGAACGGCCTCACTCACCTGATCCGTACTCCACAGTTGTCCACAGTGTGTGGCGGATCTTGTGCATCCTGTGGGGAACGTGCGTGCCCCTTGTCGCTGGTGTGGGTTTGACCAGCAGCGACAAGGGGCGAGCGCGTCATCAGAATGGCGGATGCAGTCACACCGGCGTCAACGTCCCGTGGAGTTATCCACAGATCGTCTGACCTTTTCCCCTGCTGTGGACAACGCTGTGGATAAGTGGGGGCAGAGCTTGACGGCGGAGCGGTGGACCCGCTACTTCCACTGGGTCGAGACACCGAAGCCGGCGGCGATGAAGCCGAACCCGACCACGATGTTCCAGTTCCCGAAGCTCTGCAGCGGAAGATCGCCCTCTGTCACATAGAAGACGACGATCCAGGCCAGGCCGATCAGGAACAGGGCCAACATGACCGGGGCCACCCAGCTCCGGTTGGTCAGCTTGAGGTTGACCGTCTGCTTCGCGGCCGGAGGCGGCGTGAACTCGGCCTTCTTGCGGATACGTGACTTCGGCACGAGGGACTCTCCTGTCGATGCGCTGCGTGACCGCGCAGGGGGACTGAACGGTGTTGCCGGGGCGGAGAGCAGGGGGAACACCGCCGCCCCCGGGCGTCCGTTAGCGTAGTGCTTCCGCGGCGCCTAAGGAGATAAGGGTACGTTGAGCAATTCCGACGACTCTCCCCCAGGGCCGGTCCGCCGACCGAACAGGCGGCCTGTCCGGCTGCTCACGGCTGCCGTCTTCGCCCTCGCCGGGCTGATCTTCGTGACCAGCTTCAACACGGCCAAGGGCACCAACATCCGTACCGACACCTCGCTGCTCAAGCTCTCCGACTTGATCCACGAACGCGACCGCAAGAACGCCGAACTGGGTGATGCCAACGCGGCGGTACGGCATGACATCGACGCCCTCGTCAGCCGCGACCACGGCACCACCGCGGCCGACGAGGCCAGGCTGAACGCCCTGGAGGAGGGCGCCGGCACCAAGAAGGTCACCGGTCGGTCGCTCACCGTCACCCTCGATGACGCGCCGCCGAACGCCACGGCCAACCCCGGCTATCCCGAGCCGCAGCCCAATGACCTCGTCATCCACCAGCAGGATCTGCAGGCCGTCGTCAACGCCCTGTGGAAGGGCGGCGCGGAGGGCATCCGCGTCATGGACCAGCGGCTGATCTCCACCAGCGCCGTGCGGTGCGTGGGGAACACGCTGATCCTCCAGGGCCGCGTCTACTCACCGCCCTACAAGATCACCGCTGTTGGTGACCAGGGCAAGCTCCGCAAGGCGCTCGCCGACTCCCCGGCGATCCAGAACTACCAGCTGTACGTCAAGGCGTACGGCCTGGGCTGGAAGGTCGACGAGCGCGACAAGGAGACGCTGCCGGGCTACACGGGCACGGTGGATCTGCACTACGCGAAGCTGGTCGACTAGGGCCTTTTGTTGGGATCGGCCCGTCCTGTGACGAAGAGCAACCCCGAACCTCTGTGCAGCTGACCGATGAACCGCCCATGTGTCGGTGGAGCCCTTTAGTCTGGTGCCGTACCGCCTGGCGCGGTACCGGACGGAAGGGACAGCATGTACGGCTGGATCTGGCGGCATCTGCCGGGCAACGTGTGGCTGCGGGCGGCGATCTCGCTCCTGTTGGCGCTCGCCGTCGTCTATGTGCTGTTCCAGTACGTCTTCCCGTGGGCGGAGCCGCTGCTTCCGTTCAACGATGTGACGGTTGACGGAGAGGGATCGGGGGCGGCCGGATGAGCGCGCGCATTCTCGTGGTCGACAACTACGACAGCTTCGTCTTCAACCTCGTCCAGTACCTCTACCAGCTCGGCGCCGAGTGCGAGGTGCTGCGCAACGACGAGGTGACGACCGCTCACGCCCAGGACGGCTTCGACGGCGTTCTGCTCTCCCCCGGGCCCGGCACGCCCGAACAGGCCGGTGTCTGCGTCGAGATGGTGCGTCACTGCGCCGAGACCGCGGTGCCCGTCTTCGGGGTCTGTCTCGGTATGCAGTCGATGGCGGTGGCGTACGGCGGTGTCGTCGGCCGCGCCCCCGAGCTGCTGCACGGCAAGACGTCGCTCGTCACGCACGAGGGCAAGGGCGTCTTCGCCGGGCTGCCTTCGCCGTTCACCGCGACCCGGTATCACTCGCTCGCGGCGGAGCCCGCCACACTGCCGGCCGAGCTGGAGGTCACCGCGCGCACCGCGGACGGCATCATCATGGGCGTACGCCACCGTGAACTGGCCGTCGAGGGTGTGCAGTTCCACCCGGAGTCGGTCCTGACCGAACACGGGCACCTGATGCTGGCCAACTGGCTGGCGCAGTGCGGCGATCCGGGTGCGGTGGGCCGGTCGACGGGGCTGGCGCCGGTGGTGGGCAAGGCGCTCGCGTGACGGCACTCCGCCCCGAACACGAAGCGGGTTACGGAGCCTCGTACGAGCAGGGAGGGTACGAGGTCTCCGGAGCGTTCGAGGCGGCGGTGGACGGGCTGGCGGACCCACTGAAGGATCCGCTCCCGGGACAACAGGGAGAAGCACCGGGCCAGGGCCAGGGCCAGGGCCAGGGCCAGGGCCAGGGCCTGGGTCAGGCTCAGGGCCAGGAGCAAGGACAGCAGCCGGTACGGAAGCCGGGGCGGCACCGGGGACCCCGGCAGCCGGAGCCCGCCCCGGAAGCCACGGCACCGGAGCCCGAGTGGTCCGGTGACTACTACCGCCAGTACGCGACGGAGGCCCCCCGGGGACCGGAGTCCGGCACCCCCTCGTACTACGCGGACGGTACGACGCCGTTGGCCGACACGGCCCGGATACCCGTATCCGTACCTGTACCCGAGCCCAGGTTGGATGATCAGACTGTCGGACTCCGGACGGCCGACACGCGTCGGGCGGTCGAGCCGGAGCCCGTGACGGGGGGCCGGGCCGAGCGGCGCAGGGCCGCCAAGGGCGGTGGCCGAGGCCGTAGACGCGCCGAGCCCGCCGGGGCCCCAGGGGCCGACGCCGGGCACGGCTCCGAGGAGCAGGCGCCCGCCAGGCCGCTCTCCCGGGTCGAGGCGCGGCGCGCGGCGCGTGCCAGCAAGGAGAGCCCCGCCGTCATCGCCAGCCGGGCGGTCGGCGAGCTGTTCATCACCTTCGGCGTCCTGATGCTGCTGTTCGTCACGTACCAGCTCTGGTGGACGAACGTCCGGGCCGGCCAGTACGCGGGCAACGAGACGAACAAGATCCAGGACAGCTGGACGAAGGACCGGCAGCCGGGCGCCTTCGAGCCGGGGCAGGGCTTCGCCATCATGCATATCCCGAAGCTGGATGTCGTCGTGCCGATCGCCGAGGGCATCAACAAGTCGACGGTCCTCGACCGCGGCATGGTCGGCCATTACGCGGAGGGCCGCCTCAAGACGGCGATGCCCGCGGACAAGCAGGGCAACTTCGCGGTGGCAGGCCACCGCAACACCCATGGCGAACCCTTCCGCTACATCAACCAGTTGAAGCCCGGCGACGAGATCATCGTCGAGACGCGCGACGCGTACTACACGTACGACATGGCCAGCATGCTGCCGCAGACGGCACCGTCGAATGTGAGCGTGATCGGTCCCGTGCCGCCGGGTTCCGGGTTCACGGAGCCCGGTCGCTACATCACGCTGACGACGTGCACCCCGGAGTTCACCAGTACCTATCGGCTGATCGTGTGGGGCAAGATGGTGGACGAACGGCCGCGCAGCAAGGGCAAGCCCGACGCTCTCGTCGGCTGACGCCCGATCCGCGCGCGGACAGACTTCAGGGACTTGGGGACGGGTGCGGTGGCAGCGAGTACGGACCACGACGAGCAGGCCGACGCACCGCCGCCGCCGGACGCGGCCACCGCCTCGGCTCCGGTACGGGCCCGCCGCTCCAGGAGCCCGCTCGCGTCCGCCGTCAGCGTCCTGGGCGAACTGCTCATCACCGCGGGCGTGGTGCTCGGTCTCTTCGTCGTCTACTCGCTGTGGTGGACGAACGTCCTGGCCGACCGCGAGGCCGCCAAGCAGGGCGACGACGTACGTCATGGCTGGGCGCAGGAGAAGAAGCCGGGCGAGGCGCCCCGGACCTACGACTCCGAGGACGGCGTCGGCTTTCTGCACGTTCCGGCGATGGACAGCCGCGAGGTGCTGGTCAAGAAGGGCACCACGACCTCGTCGCTGAACGACGGGATCGCCGGCTACTACACCGAACCCGTCAAGTCGGCTCTTCCCTGGGACGAGAAGGGCAACTTCACGCTGGCCGCGCACCGGGACGGCCACGGGGCGAGGTTCCACAACATCCACAAGCTCAAGACCGGTGATCCGATCGTCTTCGAGACCCGCGACACCTGGTACATCTACAAGGTCTTCAAGGAGCTTCCGAAGACCTCGAAGTACAACGTGGACGTACTCCAGCCGGTCCCCAAGGAGTCGGGGAAGAAGACGGCCGGCCGCTATCTCACCCTGACGACCTGCACGCCGATCTACACCTCGGACTACCGCTACATCGTCTGGGCCGAGCTGGACCGTACGGAGAAGGTCGACAAGAACCGCACGCCCCCGCCCGAGCTCGGCTAACCAGGACCTGGGGCCCGGGACCTGACTGACCGGCCCAGGGAAGACACGGAACAGCCCCGGCACCCTCACGGAGAGGGGGCCGGGGCTGTTCGCGTTCCGCCCGTCCTGCTTTTCCTGCTCGTCCTGCTTGTCAGTCCTTGTTACGGAAGTTGGCGCCGGACGGGCCGCCGAAGAAGCCGTTGTCCCCGTTGTTGTCCCCGCCCCCGCCGTTGCCGTTGCCCTGGCCGCCGATGGTGGTCAGGGTGACGGTGTCGTTCTTGTTGGCCTGCCCGCCGGGCTGGGGATCGCTGTTTATCACTATGGCGTTGGGGTCGTTCGGCGAGTTCTGCGCGAGTGCGACATTGAGCCCCAGGCCCTGGAGCATGCCCTGGACCTCTCCGAAGGTCTTGCCGCGGATCTCAGCGGGGATCGTGACCTTCTCCTGCTGCGGGCCCTTGGAGACCTTCAGGGTGATCTGGTCGCCCTTGGCCGCCTTGGTGCCGCCCTGCGGGTTCTGCTCAATAACCGTGCCCAGGGGCTGCTGCGAGTCCACGTCGGTGCGTGCGACCGTGAAGCCGAGCGTCTTCAGCTGCGCCTCGCCGTTGTCCACCAGCAGGCCGGTCACGTCCGGGACGGGAATCTGGCTCTGGCTGGCGATCGTCAGCGTTATCTTCGACGCCTTCTCGACCATGGAGCCGCCCGCCGGGTCCTGCGAGAGCACCGTCCCCGGATCCTCGTCCGACTCCTCCTGCTTGTAGTCGACCGTGAAGTTCTCGGCCTCCAGGATGTCCGTCGCGCTCTGCTTCTGCTTGTCGACGACATCCGGGACCTTGACCTGCGGAGCGCCCTCCGAGACGACGACCTGGATGGTCTCGCCCTGGGCCATCCGGCCGCTGGCCGGGCTCTGGCTGCAGATGGAGCCCTTGGGCACGTCGCAGCGTTCCGAGCCGGACTGCGAGACCTTCACGCTCGCGTTGTCCGCGAGCCGCTCGGCCTCGGTGAGTGTCTTGCCGACCAGCTGGGGGACATCCAGCTGGCTGTTCCCGCCGCCGTTGTCGCCGAAGACCGACTTGCCGATCAGGATGGCGCCGACCAGGACCAGGACGCCCGCGACCGCCAGCAGGATCGTCGAGGTGTTGGACTTCTTCTGCCGGCGGCGGGCCGGGCGGTCGTCGTAGTTGCCGTAGCCGTCGTCCGGGCCGACGGGCGGGAGCATGGACGTCTGGCCGCCCGGGTCGCCCTGGCGCATCGCCGTCGTCGGCTGGTCCTGCGGGCCGCCGTAGCCGCCGCCGCCGTAGCCGACCGCGCCCATGGCCGCGGTGGCGGCGACGGGCTGGCCGTCGAGGCACGCCTCGATGTCGGCGCGCATCTCGTCGGCGGACTGGTAGCGGTAGTCGGGGTCCTTGACGAGGGCCTTCAGCACGATCGCGTCCATCTCGGGCGTGATCTCCGGGTCGAAGACGCTGGGCGTCTGCGGCTCTTCCCGTACGTGCTGGTAGGCGACGGCGACCGGGGAGTCCCCGATGAACGGGGGCCGGACCGTCAGCAGTTCGTAGAGCAGACAGCCGGTGGAGTAGAGGTCGGACCGCGCGTCGACCTGCTCGCCCTTGGCCTGCTCGGGGGAGAGGTACTGGGCGGTGCCGATGACGGCCGAGGTCTGCGTCATCGTCATCCCGGAGTCGCCCATGGCACGGGCGATACCGAAGTCCATGACCTTGACCTGGCCGGTGCGCGTCAGCATGACGTTGGCCGGCTTGATGTCACGGTGGACGATGCCGTTGCGGTGGGAGTACTCCAGCGCCTGGAGGATGCCGACGGTCATCTCCAGCGTGCGCTCGGGCAGGAGTCTGCGCCCGGAGTGCAGCAGCTCTCTCAGGGTCGAGCCGTCGACGTGCTCCATCACGATGTACGGGAGGGACACCCCGTCGACGTAGTCCTCGCCGGTGTCGTAGACCGCGACGATCGCCGGGTGGTTGAGCGAGGCGGCCGACTGGGCCTCTCGGCGGAACCGGGCCTGGAAAGACGGATCGCGGGCGAGGTCCGCCCGGAGCGTCTTCACGGCGACGGTGCGACCGAGCCGGGTGTCATGCGCGAGGTAGACCTCCGCCATGCCACCACGGCCGAGCACCGAGCCCAGCTCGTACCGGCCGCCGAGGCGACGCGGCTCTTCCATAACGTTCCAGCCCTCTCCGTCAGTCCCGACCGCACCCGTGTGTGGTCCGGCGGTGTGCTGTTCGCGCCTACGCTACCGGGCACGCCGCATGCGGTTGGCCCGTAACGGTCACCTGATATACGACCGGTATCGCAATGTGCAGGAATGGACGTGAGCCGTGACCGGCGTCACTTCTTGCTGTCGAGAACCGCCTTCATCACGCTCTTCGCGATGGGGGCGGCGAGGCCGCCGCCGGAGATGTCGTCGCGGCTGGCGTTGCTGTCCTCGACGACGACCGCGACGGCGACCGGGGAGCCGTTGTCCGCCTTGGCGTACGAGATGAACCAGGCGTACGGGTTCTTGCTGTTGTTCTCGCCGTGCTGGGCGGTACCCGTCTTGCCGCCGACCGTCACGTTCGGGATACGCGCGTTCCTGCCGGTGCCCTCGTTGACGACCGTCTCCATCATGCTCTGGAGCTTCTGCGCGTTCTCCTGGCTGAGGGGGCGGCTCAGCTCCTCGGGCTCGGTCTTGTCGAGCACGTCCAGGGTCGGCGCCTCCAGCCGGTCGATCATGTACGGCTTCATCAGCTTGCCGTCATTGGCGATCGCGGCGGTGACCATGGCCATCTGGAGCGGGGTGGTACGGGTGTCGAACTGGCCGATCGAGGAGAGCGCGGTCTGGGAGTCGTTCAGCTCCTCGGGGAAGATCGAGGCGTCGGCGCGTACCGGGATGAACTGCTCCTGGTTGAAGCCGAACTTCTTCGCGGTCTCCAGCATCTTGTCCTTGCCGAGATCCGCGCCGAGCTTGCCGAAGACGGTGTTGCAGGAGACGCGCAGCGCGGTGCGCAGCGTGGCGTTCTCGCAGGGGATGTTGCCCTCGTTCTTCAGCGGGGTGGTCGTCCCGGGCATGATCCACGGCAGCGGGGTCTCGGTGTTCGCGTCGATGTCCGTGACCTTGCCGTGCTCCAGGGCGGCGGCCGCGGTGACCACCTTGAACGTGGAGCCGGGCGGGTAGGTCTGGCGCAGCGCCCGGTTGAGCATCGGGTCGGCGGGGTTGTTCTTCTTGTCCAGGCCGACCCAGGCCTTGGTGTCCTTGCTGCTGTTGCCGGCGAACGTGGCCGGGTCGTAGCTGGGAGTGGAGGCCAGCGCCAGGATCTTGCCCGTCTGCGGATCGATCGCCGCGACGGCGCCCTTCTTGTCGCCCAGGCCCTCGAAGGCGGCCTTCTGGGCGGCGCCGCTGAGGGTGGTGACGACGTTGCCGCCCTTCTTCTCCTTGCCGGTGAACATGCCCATGGTGCGGTCGAAGAAGAGCCGGTCGTCGTTGCCGGTGAGGATGCCGTCCTCGATCTTCTCGATCTGGTTGGCGTCGAAGGCCTGCGAGGCGTAGCCGGTGACGGGCGCCCACATGGGCCCGTTGGTGTACGTGCGCTTGTAGACGAAGTCGGTGTCGTCCGTCTTGACGGAACCGGTGATGGGCTTGCCGTCGACGATGATGTTGCCGCGCTCGTTGCTGTACCGCTCGATCAGGACGCGGCGGTTGTTCTTGTGCGAGTTCAGCTCATCGGCGCGGACGTACTGGAGCCAGTTGTCCCGGAGGAGGAGCGCGAGGACGAGCAGCCCGCAGAAGATCGCGATTCGGCGCAGGGGCTTGTTCACGGTCGGACCACCTGGGTCATCTCGGCGTCGGGTGAGGGAGCCGGGGCCGGCGCGGGTCGGCGCGCGGTGTCGCTGATACGGATCAGGATGCCGATCAGGGCCCAGTTGGCCAGCACGGACGAGCCGCCGGCCGCGACGAACGGCATGGTCATACCGGTCAGCGGGATGAGCCCCATGACGCCGCCGGCGACCACGAAGACCTGGATGGCGAAGGCGCTGGAGAGGCCGATGGCGAGGAGCTTGCCGAAGGGGTCGCGGGCGGCGAGTGCGGTACGTACGCCGCGCTCCACGATCAGCCCGTACAGCAGCAGGAACGCCATCGTGCCGGCGAGGCCGAGCTCCTCGCCGACGGTGGTGAGGATGAAGTCGGCGTTGGCGGCGAAGCCGATGAGGTCGGAGTTGCCCTGGCCGAGCCCCGTGCCGAGCGTGCCGCCGGAGCCGAAGGACAGCAGGGCGTCACCGATCTGCTGGCAGGCGCCGTCGGTCGCGTAACAGGAGAACGGGTCCTGCCAGGCGTTGACGCGGGCCTGGACGTGCGGTTCGAAGGTGGCGACACCGACGGCTCCGCCGACCGACATCAGCAGGCCGAAGACGATCCAGCTGGTCCGCTCGGTGGCGACGTAGAGCATGACCACGAAGAGGCCGAAGAAGAGCAGTGAGGTACCGAGGTCGGTCTCGAACACCAGGATGAGGATCGAGAGCGCCCAGATGCCGAGGATCGGTCCGAGGTCGCGTCCGCGGGGCAGGTAGAGGCCCATGAAGCGGCGGCTGGCGAGGGCCAGGGCATCGCGCTTGACCATCAGATAGCCGGAGAAGAAGATCGCGATGATGATCTTCGCGAACTCTCCGGGCTGGAGGTTGAAGCCGGCGATGCTGATCCAGATCTTGGCGCCGTTCCTGGCGGGGAAGAACATGGGCAGGATCAGCAGGAACAGCGCGACGGCCATCGAGATGTACGTGTAGCGCTGGAGGATGCGGTGATCCTTGAGGAGCAGCAGGACGGCCGCGAAGAGCGCGATGCCCATCGCCGAGTACATCAGCTGCTTCGTCGCGGACGGGCTGAAGACGCCGAAGCTGAGCTCGGCGAGCCGGATGAGCCGGGGTGACTGGTCGAGGCGCCAGATCAGCACCAGCCCGAGGCCGTTGAGCAGCGTCGCCAGAGGCAGCAGCAGCGGGTCGGCGTAGCGGGCGAATTTGCGCACCACGAGGTGGGCGACGCCGGCGAGCAGGCCGAGGCCGAGGCCGTAACCGAGCATGCCAGTGGGCACCTTGCCGTCGATCGCGAGCCCGACGTTCAGATACGCGAACACCGGGATGGCGACGGCGAAGGCGAGCAGGGCGAGCTCGGTGTTGCGGCGGCTCGGCGCTTCGATGGCGCCGATGGTGGTCGTGTTGGTGACTACGCTCATGGTGGTGAAGGGCCCCCTACGGCCGGCTCCTACTGCTTACCGCAGTTCGAGGCCACTTTCTGCTCCTCTTCCGAGAGGCTGGGGCCCGGACTCGGAGCGGCTGCTTTCGGCTTGGTGTCGGTGGTCTCCGCGGAGGTGTTCGTACCGGTCGTGCCGCCGGCCTCTCCTTCGCCGGTGATCACATTGGTCTCGCGGTCGGCCTGGCGGCGCTGTTCGTCCTTCTTGCAGGCCGACGCCTGGACGGCGAGCTCGTCGATCTTGTCGCGGCCACCGGTGAGGCTGCTCTCGGCGATGGTGGCCTCGACCTGCTTGCGCTGGTAGTCAGGAAGGTACTTGAGTTCGATGTCGGTTTCCTTCTCGATCTTCGAGAGGGAGACCCAGCCGAGATCCTGGCTGATACCCCGGTAGAGCGCGACGCGGTCCTTGTTGGCGCCGACGTAGTACTGCGTCTGCGTCCAGTAGTAGCCGCCGTACAGACCCCCGCCGGCGACGGCGAGCGCGAGGATGGCGTAGAAGGACGTCTTGAGCCAGCGGCGGCGCGGGCGGGGCTTGACGAACTCCTCGTCGTCGTAGGCCCCGAAGCCGCCTCCTGGCGGCATTCCGTCGTAGCCGGCGCTGTCGCCGCTGCCGGGCGGCCCGAAGCCGCCCCCGCCGGGCTGCGGCGGTACGGCGCGGCCGAGGCCGGCGGCGCGGCCCGCCGGGGTCTGCATCGCGGCCGCGTTCTCGGCGGAGCTGAGCGGGAGCTGGTTCTCGGCGACCGCCCCGACCACGACCGGGGTGTCGTTGAGCTGCCCGGCCAGGGTGTCGTTGGACTCGACGTCCAGGACGTCGGCCACGATGCAGGTGATGTTGTCGGGGCCGCCGCCGCGCAGCGCGAGCTGGATGAGCGCCTGGATGGTCTCCTGCGGGCCCTGGTAGCTGGCGAGCGTCTCCTCCATCGTCTGGTGGGAGACGACGCCGGAGAGGCCGTCGGAGCAGATCAGATAGCGGTCGCCGGCCCGGACTTCACGGATGGAGAGATCGGGCTCCACATGGTCGCCGCTGCCCAGCGCGCGCATCAGCAGGGAGCGCTGCGGGTGGGTGGTGGCCTCTTCCTCGGTGATCCGGCCCTCGTCGACCAGCCGCTGCACCCAGGTGTGGTCCTGGGTGATCTGGGTCAGTACGCCGTCGCGCAGGAGGTAGGCGCGGGAGTCGCCGACATGGACGAGGCCGAGGCGCTGGCCGGTCCAGAGAAGGGCGGTGAGCGTGGTGCCCATGCCCTCCAGCTGCGGGTCCTCCTCGACCATGACGCGCAGCTGGTCGTTGGCGCGCTGCACCGCCGTACCGAGCGAGGTGAGGATGTCCGACCCCGGCACGTCGTCGTCGAGCTGTACGAGGGTGGAGATCACCTCGGAGGAGGCGACCTCGCCCGCGGCCTGGCCGCCCATGCCGTCGGCGATGGCCAGCAGCCGGGGACCGGCGTAACCGGAATCCTCGTTGCCCTCCCGGATCATGCCTTTGTGCGATCCGGCGGCGAAGCGCAGAGACAGACTCATGCGCACCTCGCCCGTCGGCTCGCCGGTCGACTGTCGCGCCAGCCGGTCTCGAGCCACACTGCCCACCCTCCGGTCGGGAGTCGGCCGCGGTCCGCCGTCGGTACCGCCGCGGCTCGCTCGCTCCGCTCGCTCATTGTCGTACTACTTCCGCAGCTCGATGACGGTCTTGCCGATGCGGATCGGAGCGCCAAGCGCGATCGGTGTCGGGGTCGTGAGCCGGGTCCGGTCGAGATACGTGCCATTGGTGGAGCCGAGGTCCTCGACGATCCACTGGCCGTCGCGGTCCGGGTAGATCCTGGCATGCCTGCTGGACGCGTAGTCGTCGTCCAGCACGATCGTCGAGTCGTGCGCACGGCCCAGCGTGATGGTCTGCCCCTGGAGGGCCACCGTGGTGCCGGTGAGGCTGCCCTCGGACACGACGAGCTTGGTGGGGGCTCCCCGGCGCTGCCGGCCCCCCTGTTGCTGCTGCTGGCGCTGCTGGGGCGGCGCCGGTGTCTGGCGTGCCTGCTGCGGTCTGGCGTCGGCGTTGCGGCGGGAGCCGCGCTGCGTGACGCGTGTTCCGAACAGGTCGCTGCGGATGACCTGTACGGCCACGATCACGAACAGCCACAGAACGGCCAGGAAACCTAGCCGCATGACCGTCAGGGTCAGCTCTGACATTGCCCCCGCTTCACCCTTCGGCTTGCCGGTAAACGATGGTGGTGTTGCCCACGACGATCCGCGAGCCGTCGCGGAGCGTAGCGCGGGTGGTGTGCTGTCCGTCTACCACGATGCCGTTGGTCGACCCGAGGTCCTGGATGGTCGAGGGCGTTCCGGTCCGGATCTCGCAGTGCCTGCGCGATACACCGGGGTCGTCGATCCGTACATCCGCGTCGGTGCTGCGGCCGAGGACGAGCGTCGCGCGGGAGATCTGGTGGCGGGTGCCGTTGATCTCGATCCAGCGGCGTACCTGGCCGTGCGACGACGCGCCGGGGCCGGGGGCCGGGGGCCGGTTCGCCGCGGCTGCGTGGCCGCCGCCGGGTGGCGGAGCCGCCGGCATGGGAGGGACCGCGGCGGGCGGGTACCCGTAACCGCCCGGAGCGCCCCCCGGAGCGCCACCCTGCGGGGAGGCGGGCACCGGGTGGCCCGCGTGACCCGAGTGGCCTGCGGGACCGCGCTCGGGCGCCTGGGACGTGCTGGACGCCAGCGTGCGGCTGCGGACACGGTACAGGCCGGTGTCGAGATCCTCGGCCTTCTCCAGATGGACCTTGATCGGGCCCATGAAGGTGTAGCGCTGCTGCTTGGCGTAGTCGCGGACGAGCCCGGACAGCTCGTCGCCGAGCTGTCCCGAGTACGGGCTGAGGCGCTCGTAGTCGGGCGTGCTCAGCTCCACGATGAAGTCATTGGGGACGACCGTCCGCTCGCGGTTCCAGATCGTCGCGTTGTTGTCGCATTCGCGCTGGAGGGCACCCGCGATCTCGACGGGCTGGACCTCGGACTTGAACACCTTCGCGAAGGTGCCATTGACCAAACCTTCGAGACGCTGTTCGAAACGCTTCATGACTCCCATGGGGCACCTCCTCCGTAGTGGCCGTCCTGGTACTGCTTACTGATCGTATCCACGCGTCGGGAAATCGGCTGGTTCCCCTTGTCTGCCCCGTCGATGAGTGTCACCTCTCACACGGATCGTAGAGGCGGCCTGACGCCAGTGTCCCGCACCCGGGGTGCACTCAGGGGGAGTGGGGGGCGACCGCTGTCGGTTCCCTGTTCCGCGGCGGGGTCGTCGAAACAAACGGATGTGAACCCACCCTCCGCACCGTGCTAATCTTCTCGATGTCGCCAGGAGCACACACCAGCAGGTGAGGCACCCAACGACACACCCAATGCGCGGGTGGCGGAATAGGCAGACGCGCTGGATTCAGGTTCCAGTGCCCGAAAGGGCGTGGGGGTTCAACTCCCCCCTCGCGCACAGAGAAGCACCGACGGAAGGTGCCTCTGGACAGTGACGAAAGTCGCTGGACAGGGGCACCTTTCTCGTGTCATGGGCCGGGCCGCCGGGGAGGTCGGGGTGGGTACGGTGGCCCGCGTCCGGGCCGTGGGCAGGGGCCGCCGGGGAGTTCCGGGCGGGGCTGGGTTCCGGTCCTTTTCATGTGAGGTTTCAGACGGAGCTCTCCGGCGCTGGCCGGGGCGACCCTCGGCCCGGCGTGAGACGGTCTGCGGCGCGGGGGCGCGGTCAGGCGGCGCGGCCACCGCGGGCCCCGTCGCGGTACTCGGTGGGGCGGACGCCCAGGGTGCGTTTGAAGGCGACGCTCAGGGCGTACGAGCTGGAGTAGCCGACCTGGCGTGCGACGGCGGCGACGGTGGCGTCGGTGGTCGCCAACAGGTCCGCGGCCTGGCAGACGCGCCACTCGGCCAGGTAGGCCATCGGCGGGCGGTCGACGAGACGGGTGAAGCGCTCCGCGAAGGCGGCCCGTGACACCCCGGCCCGCGCGGCCAGTAGGGCCACGGTCCATGGGCGCGCCGGAGCCTCGTGGATGGCCCGGAGGGCCCGGCCGACCACCGGGTCGCCGTGCGCGCGGTACCACGCGGGGGCGTCGGTCGTCGGGAGCTTGAACCATTCGCGCAGGCTGGAGACGAGCAGGAGATCGAGCAGCCGGTCGAGGATGACGTCGCGTCCGGGGGCGTCCTCGTCGATCTCGGCGGAGATCATGTCCAGGGTGGGGCAGCGGCCGGGCAGTGCGGGAATCCGGGCGACCCGCGGCAGTGAGTCGAGCACCCGCCCTCCCAGCCGGCCATGGACCCGGTAGGCGACCTTGAGCAGAACTGTGGATTCGCCGGGGTGGCCGGTGGGGCGGCACATCGGCAGCTCCCCGTCGAGTGGGTCTCCGTCGGGCGCCGTACAGGAACCGGACGCGCCCAGCACGGCCATGGGCGCGGTGGTCGGCGCGTCGGCGACGGTGAAGGGATCGGGGCCGATCACGAGGGCCACGTCCCCCGTGCGCAGCGGGACGGCGTCGCCGTGCTCCGGCACCGCCCATGCCTCACCGCTGAGCATGGTCAATAGGGTCAGCGGCGCCGCCTCCGCGAACCGCAGCGACCATGGCGCGCTGACGACCGTCTGGTCGAACAGCGCTCCGGAGGGGCGGATGTCCTGCAACAGGCTCGACAAGGCGTCTCCCATGCCGGGCAGCCTAGGGCGTGCCCGGCGGAACAGGTCTGGACGTACGAACATCGAATCCAGACACTCGACCATCGCCCGTCCAGCTGTCCGGCAGTTGACTGACCAACATGTCTAGCTCTTCACGTACGTCTTCACGTACGTCTTCACGCATGACTTCAGGTTCGGATTCGGATTCGGCGAGTCGCGTCGCGTCGAGTTCGGCGTCACCGGGGTCGCCGGGGGCGCCGATCCTGGTGACCGGCGGTACGGGCAAGACGGGGCGCCGTGTGGCCGCCCTGCTGGAACGGCGTGGCCTGCCCGCGCGGATCGCCTCCCGCTCGGGTCCGGTGCGGTTCGACTGGGCGGACGAGTCGACCTGGCGGCCCGCCCTGACCGGCGTTCGCGGTGTCTACCTGGTCGACTCGCAGACCGACCGCGCCGCCGCCGAGGTGCGCGCCTTCACCGCGGTCGCCGCCGAACTCGGCGTGGAGCGCCTCGTCCTGCTGTCGGCCCGGGTCTGGGCCGAGGCGGGCGACCCGTTCGGGCTCGCCACCGAGGCCGCGGTGCGGGAGGCCGCCGCGTACTGGACGATCCTGCGGCCCTCCTGGTTCGCGCAGAACTTCGCCGAGGAACCGCTCATCGCCGACGCGATCGGCCGGGGGAACTTACGTCTTCCGACCGGTGAAGGGCGCGAACCGTTCGTCGACGCCGAGGACATCGCGGAAGTGGCCGTCGCCGCGCTGACCGGTGACGGCCATGCGGGGGAGACATATGAGCTGTCGGGACCACGGGCGCTGACGTGGGGCGAGGCCACCGCGGAGATCGCCCGTGCGACCGGCCGCGCCATTCGCTTCACACCGGTCGAGGACGAGCGGTATCGCGCCGAACTCGCCGCATCCGGCTGCCCGGACGACTACGCCGAGATCACCTCCGCCCTGTATGCCCATATTCGGCAGGGGCGCGGCGCGGCGCTGTCCGACGGAGTGCGCCGCGCGCTCGGCCGCGAGCCGACCGACTTCTCCGACTACGCCCGGCGGCTCGCTTCCGGGTACGCCCGGCACCTCGGGGAGTCGGACCTTGGGGAGTCGGACCTCGTGAGGTCGGCCGATGCCTAGCCGTGTCCGTGTCCGTATCGGCATCCGCCGCCCCTGGCTCGGCTTGGCTGTTCTTCTGCTGCCGACCATGCTCATGACCGTCGATCTGGGGGTGCTGTGGCTGGCGACGCCCCCGTTGGCCGCCGATCTCGGGGCGTCCAGCACCGAACTGCTGTGGATCAACGACGCGTACGGCTTCGCCATCGCCTCCTCGCTGGTCCTGGCGGGCAACCTCGGCGACCGGTACGGGCACCGCCGACTCCTGCTGCTCGGCATCACGGCCTTCACGCTCGCCTCGATGCTGGCCGCCTACGCCCCCGGCCCGGGCGTGCTGATCGCGGCCCGGGCGATCCTCGGCGCGGCGGGTGCGGCCATCCTCCCGGCGACCCTGTCGCTCATCAGCCAGATGTTCACCGACCCGATACGACGGGCGCGGGCCATCGCCCTGTGGGTCACGGCCCTGTCGAGCGGTGTCGCCATCGGGCCCGTGGTCAGCGGAGTCATGCTGGAGCACTTCTGGTGGGGTTCGGTGTTCCTGGTCGCCGTACCCGTCATGGCGGCCGTACTGGTCGCCGTATCGCTGCTGGTACCCGGGTACGCCGACTCCGCTGCGGGACGCCTCGACTGGGTCGGTGCCCTGCTGCTCCTGCTGACGCTGCTCCCGATCGTCTACGGGATCAAGAGCCTGGGCGAGCACGGCCTCACCCCGACGGCCTTCGCGGCTCCGGCTGTCGGACTGGCCTTCGGAGTGCTTTTCTTCCGCCGCCAACGTGGTGCCGCGGCGCCGCTGTTGGACGTGCGGCTGTTCGCCGACCGCACCTTCACGTCCGCCTTGGTGCTGATGTTCCTCGGCCTGGCCGCGATGAACGGCGTGGAGTACCTGATGCCGCAGTACTTCCAACTCGTCGCCGGCCTGTCCCCGATCCAGGTCGGACTGCTCATGGTGCTTCCCGCCGTCGGTCTGGCCATCGGGTCCCAATTGACCCCCGTGCTGGTCCGTCGGGTACGGCCCGCATACGTGATCGCCGCGGGCGCGGCGCTGGCCGCCATGGCCTTCTCGGTGCTGGCCATGCTCCCCGCCGACGGTTCCGGGGCGGCCCGGGCGGCCGGCGCGGCGACCGTCATGATGCTGGGCCTGGCCCCGATCACCGTGCTCGGCACCGGCATCGCCGCCTCGGCCGCCCCGCCGGGCAAGAGCGGCCAGGCCACCTCGGCCGGGCAGACCGCCTACGAACTCGGCCTCGCCTTCGGTATCGCCGCCACCGGCAGCGTCACGGCCACGGTCTACCGGGACCAGGTGCATGCCAACGCTCCGGCGGATGTGCCCACCGATGTGGTGGCCCGCTCGGCCGACAGTCTCGGTGGTGGTCTGGCCGTCGCCGAGCGTCTCCCCGGCGCGCTGGGGGAGTCGATGGTCACGGCGGTGCACACCGCGTTCACGTCCGGGCTGCGTGCCGCCGCGATCGCCGGCGGCGCCCTGTCCGTCGTCCTGCTCGCGCTCGCGCTGCTGCTCCTGCGGCGCGTCGCGCGCACCGGTTCCCGGGCGCAGGAAGCGGAACGAGAGCTTGTCTAGGCAGCGGCTCTGTGGGGCGTAGGGGCTTTGTGGGGCCCGGATGTGAGACATGCCTCCCGCGGGAGGGGATCCCGTGGGAGGCATGTCTCAGCGCGCGCTGTGTGAGCACGGTGAGCTGTGCGAGTTGCGTGAGCGCTGTGCGCATGGGTGATGCGCGCGGGCGGGGGCTGGGCGCTTGAGGGGTGTGCGCTCAGGCGGCGAGGCGGGCCGCCAGCGCCTTGCCCTTCTGCTGGGCCTCTTCCTCCGCCTTGGCGCGGGACGCCTCGGCGAGCGGGATGAGGTCGGCCATGCCCGGGTTGGTGTGCGCCAGGGTCAGCTCGGGGACGATGAAGTCGATCTGGGTGGTGCCGAACATGTTCGCCAGCACCTTCTCCAGGTAGTTCTGGACGAACTCGCAGTCCTCGCGCGGGGTGCCGGCCGCGTACGAGCCGCCGCGGCTGGCGACGATCGTGAACGGGGTGGCGGCCAGCGGGGTGTCGGGACGGCCCGCGTTGTGGCCGACGATGATCACCTGGTCGAGCCATGCCTTCAGGCTGGACGGGATCGTGAAGTTGTACATCGGCGCGCCGATCAGTACGGCGTCCGCCTCGGCCAGTTCGGCGGCGAGTTCCGCGCGCAGCGCGTCGTCCGCGCCCGCGGCGGCGGCGCTGACGGTCAGATGGGGCAGCGGGGCGGCGGCGAGGTCGCGGTAGATGACCTTGCCGTCGGGGTGCTGCTCCCGCCAGGACCGGACGAAGGCGGCGGTGATGTCGCGCGAGGCGGAGCCTTCGGGGAAGACGGCGGAGTCGATGTGCAGAAGCGTGGCCATGGCGGTCTCCATGAGGGGTGGCGTAGGACGGCGAACGGACGGAACTTCCGTTCGCTCCTATGAATAACACAGTTGCTTACTTTTTTTCATCCCTCCTCGTGAAGCCAGTACCCTATGTGTATGGCGGACCACAGTGAGGACGCGTGCAAGAAGGTTGACGTGAGCATCACGCGCGTCTTCGAGCTGCTCGGCAAGCGGTGGACCGGGCCGATCATCTCCGTACTGATGGAACGAGCGGTCTACTTCGCGGAGCTGCGCCGGGCGATCCCCGGTATCAGCGAGCGCATGCTCTCGGACCGGCTCACGGAGCTGGGCGCGGCGGGACTGGTCGTGCGCGAGGTCGATGAGGGGCCGCCGCTGCGGGTCTCGTACCGGCTGACGAAGGCGGGGGCGGCGATGGAACCCGCGCTGAAGGAGCTGTCACGGTGGGCCGAATCCCATCTGGCGGACGTCTCGGAGGGCGGCTGCTAGACCAGGACCTGGACGGCCCGTCAGGGCCGGTGCCGAGGGCCTGTGTTCAGGATCTGTGCCCAGGCTAGTGCCCAGGGCTTGTGCCCGGGGCCTGTGCCTGGGCCGTCATGCGAGCGGACCGGCGTTGTCCACAGGTCGTTGTGGGTGGTCGCGGAGGGTCGCGGGCGGTCGCGGGTGGTTATCCACAGGGGGAGACGGCGGTCGGGCCCGGGGGTACCGTCGTGTGCGGTTGATCTCGCACGAGCACGAGCACGGGGGAGGCGGCACGCCATGGGCGATGTCGGGTCGGCGGTGGAGAAACCGCGCGCGGTTTCAGGGGGCTCCGCGGGCTCCGGGGTGGAGCGCATGCCGGTGGTGCCGGGATTCGCGCCGCGTACGGCCGTGGACGGGGCGAAGACGCCCAAGGGCCGGGGGAAGGCGCTGCGGGACCGGGTGCCGCGGTCCGCGCACGACTCGGTGGTGTTCACGGCGGGGCGGCCCGACGCGGTGCGTGCCGTCGAGGAGTCGAGCCGGGGCCGGGTGCCCGAGCTGGCGCCGCTACGGGTGGGGCGGATGGCCGCGACGCCGTTCGCCTTTCTGCGGGGCTCCGCCGGGCTGATGGCCCACGATCTGACGGGCACGCCGGTCACCGGGGTAGGCGCGCAGATCTGCGGGGACGCGCACGCGGCGAACTTCGGTCTGTACGGGGACGCGAGTGGCCGGCTCGTCATCGACCTCAATGACTTCGACGAGACCGTGGTCGGCCCCTGGGAGTGGGACGTCAAGCGGCTCGCCACGTCACTGGTGCTGGCCGGCCGTGAGGCGGGCGCGGACGAGGACACCTGCAAGCAGGGGGCGCACGACGCGGTGGGCGCCTACCGGCGCACGATGCAGCTGCTGGCGAAGCTCCCCGCGCTCGACGCGTGGAACGCCATCGCGGACGAGGAGCTGGTCTCGCACGCGGACGCGCGCGATCTCGCCGGCACGCTGGAGCGCGTCTCGGAGAAGGCGCGCAACAACACGAGCGCGCGGTTCGCGGCCAGGTCCACCGAGACGGTGCCCGACGGGGGCGTAGCCGGTGGCGGGGGCGTGCGGCGGCGGTTCGTGGACGCGCCGCCCGTCCTGCGGCGGGTGTCCGACGAGGAGGCCGCGGCGGTCGCCGCCTCGCTGGAGGAATATCTGGGCACGCTCTCGGAGGACCGGCTGCCGCTGCTCGCGCGCTACGCGATCCACGATGTGGCGTTCCGGGTGGTCGGCACCGGGAGCGTCGGTACGCGGTCGTATGTGGTGCTGCTCCTCGACCACCGGGGCGAGCCGCTGGTGCTCCAGGTGAAGGAGGCTCGGGCCTCCGCCCTGCTGCCCCATCTGCCGGCCGTCGGATTCCAGGCGCCAGAGGTGGTGCACGAGGGGCGCCGGGTGGTGCTCGGGCAGAAGCGGATGCAGGTGGTCAGCGACAGCCTCACAACGACTACGGCACATAGGTGCGCCTGACCAGCGAAAACCCCGACCGGCAGAGTGTTTGCGGACAGACAGCCGATCGGGGCAAGCCCAGGGTATGCCGAAGCCCCGTCCGCGCGCCACGGGGGGAGACGCTACGAACGGGGCTTCTCAACCTCACTGCCGGCGGTGCTGTGACCGGTCGTGAGGGGCTTTAGGCAGCCGCGCCACGGGCCACTATGAGCGCCACAACGGCCACCCATGCGACCCATGCAAGAACGGCCATTAACCGGCTCATGAGGGACTGAGACTGTCGGGGGACGCTGTCCATTCACAGCCCCCGCCTTCGGGCCACACGAACGCCGTTGCGACCGGCCTACGGTCATACGGTGGCGCTGCGGGATCAACCCACTTCGGGTCAATCTCCCGAAGAATGCCGATCCTGTGTCCGTCAGTCACGAGCTGACCAATGAACGACTTCGTCACCATCACGCCACCTGCCTTCGCTCGCATGTGACGCATGGTGGGAAGACGTACGGCGGACGCGGAGAACCCGGGGGCAGGTAGACCACGCCCGACTTCACGTCCAGCGCTCCCCCGTACTCCGTCCACCACCCGTCAGGAGAGTTCGCGTACGGGCTGTCCGGGTCGTCAAGGAGCGTTATCAGCTCAGGCTCAGGTAAGGCGCTTACACGGGCGCTCAGCCGTCTTGCCGGGGCGGTCATCCGACCGAAGCCCCTTCGGCCACCCATACCTTGACGCGCGAGAGCTTCGGTTCCGTGTGCGGGTGGTTGTTGATCTCAATCAACAAGTCCCGGTCGTGTAGGTCGTCCCACTGTTTGGCGAGAGCGCCACACACGTCACAACCCTCAGCCACGGTTACCCGGATCTCCGGCTGACGGTACGACACGATCTCTCGTGGGGCCGTTGACAAGTGCGCCACCTTCTCTCGCTCAGGGAACGGGGAAGGTAGGCGACGACATGGGGGGATAGTCCTCCCCGTGCCGTACAGCGACCTTCCCCGCGTCTTCACGCGGTCCGCTGTGGTCATGTTGTTTTGTCCTCACTCCGGCGTTAGTTGATCATCCGTCAGGAGTGGTGCAGTTTTTAGGCTACGCCTACGAAACGCTTTCGTCTGCCGTTTCGTCACGGGTCGTTGACTCGTCGTCAGCGAGATAGTACGTAGTGCGACCCACGGTCACCGCCGTTGCGCCTTCCCTGATCCGCTGGGCAGCGCGCTCAAAGTCCCCCGCGCGTTCCTTGTTGTCTCGCGCCACCCGTTCCCACATGGCGCACTTGCCTTCGAGCTTGGCAAGGATCGCTTGCGTGTCCGTGAACCGTCGCATTTTCGGTCCGCCCATGCCTGTCATGAAGTCGTCGTCATCCATGAGTTGAGGGTACGCAGAAGCCCCCGCACCGACCACCATGAAGGCAGTCAGCACGGGGGCTCAGTGGGTTACTTGCAGAACGACGACTTGACCGCTTCCACGATCTTCGCTCCCTGAGCGTCCGTGAGCTGTCCGGCCGTTCCCCCGCTGTACCGATAGTTGGCGTTGCTTGCCATGGTTGCCGCGTCCTTGCCGGCCTTGACGTCCTGACAGACGTTCCGGGCTCGTCTGACGGCTCGTTCTTCGTCCGCTGCAAGCTCCGGCTTGATGTTGCCCAGCGCGGTCACGAGCGCCTTCGTCTGTGCAGCATCCGGGGCAGGTACCGGGTCGGTCACGGGTGCGGCAGAAGTCTTCACGGGCGCTGTGGCTGTGTCGTCTCCACTGCCCCCGCATCCGGCAAGCGCGAAGACTGCAACGGCGGCAAGTGTGGGCATGGTGTAGCGCATGGTTCCCCCCATGTATGGCGTGTACAGGAATCGTGAACGCTAGCCCATGGGTACGACAAAGCCCCCGTACCAACTGCCGGAGTGGCAGTCAGCACGGGGGCTCAGGGGTCAGACGCTCAGAGCAGCGTCAAGCTCCTTGTACTTGCGTCGGATGGTTGCAGGGTGACGGGTAGCGGCCTTGCCCACCTCTTCGGGGCTCAGCCGGTGTCGCCAACCCTTCTCAATGATCTCGTCGGCTTCCTTGTTGCTCAGCCGCTCCGGCTCAACGGGCTCAGGCTCCGTCTCCGGCTCGTTGGCCGGCTCAGGCTCAGGAAGGGTCTCCTGTACCGGCTCCGCGTCCTCAAGGACGGTCTCCGGCGGGTTGGTCACCATGAAGCGGGCAGCGATCGGGTCAGCGCCGGTCATGGGCAGCACGATCGGAGCGGGCTCCGCGTACAGCTCCTTGAACGCGTCCGCCTTCTTGGCTTTGCGCTCCGCGTCGGCAAGCGCGGACATGTACACGGGGCCGACTTCGGCAAGCAGCATGACCAACGCGGGTGCGATCAAGTGAACGGCCACGCCGACCGCGTCACGATCCGAGACGCTGAGCCACACGTTCAGGAAGACCGAACTGAGACCGGTCAGCCACCGGAAGGCAACCGGCCACGCTCCCAGCTTCGTCACGCCGTGCCGGGCAAGGGTGCTCTCCGCGCTCAGGGCCATGATGAAAGCAGCGTCCACGATCAAGCCCAGGACGAACCCTGACCACTGCCATTCGCTGTGCGCGCTGACGAACGGGGTCGTGGTCATGAGGCTGTAGAACACAAGCCCCGTGATCAAGAACCACCGTCCGCCGGTCATTACGCGTCTCGTGCGCCTGATCGTCTTCTCACCGGGGGACAGCTTCGGCTTGTCAGCCTTGCCCATGTGCCTTGCTCCTAACGGGTGTTGACGTGTTGTCACCCGTCATGGAGCGAAGGGGATTCCTACTCCGGCAGGAGTGAACTCACCGTGTCAGCAACGGAGTTGAAGACTGGACGCGTGCCGGTCACCAATCCCCCGTTCTTCACGGGTCCGCCGGTCGTCCCGGTGTCGGAGCTGGGGGCTGACGAGCCCGCGCTACTCGTGGTGTCAGCCGGCGCTTCGGTCGGAAGGTCGAACCATGGCTTGTCGGGGTCCGTGATCACGTTCGGGCCAGACACCACGTCGTCACTCGCGTCTGTGTCCGCTTCCGGCTCCGCGTCGGTGACCGGTTCTTCCGTCTGTGAAGGTTCCGTGTAGGGCTCGTGCCACGGAAGGACACCGTCCGGGATGTGCACTCCGAGACCGTCAGGAATGACCGTCTTGCCGAAGTCGTCAAGGTACTTGCCGTCCCCCTGAGCGTCCTTGAACGGGCCCTTGCTGCCTGCCTGTTGGGTCTTCGTCGCGCTCTTGGCAACGTTGTCCCCGGTGGCCTTCTCGGCAGCCTCAGCGGGCTTCTCAGCGGCCTTCGCGGGTGCCGTGACCGTCGTGGTCGGGTGCGGCGTTGCAGTCGCCCCAGGGGCGTTGCCGTTTGTGAAGATCAACGCGCCGAGACCGAAGGCCACAGCAGCGGAAGCGAGAGTTGAAACAGGTAGTACGACCTTGTTGTTCATGTGTCCCCGAAGTTGATCTTGTTTCGCTTTCAACGTCTTACGCCTCAATGGTTGCATGGGGCATGTTTGTGGAGCGCCAAAATCCGTAACAGCTACGCAACAAGCTGTTGAGCGTCCACGTGCACGTACTCACACATGGTCCACAAGCCGGCGGAGCCAAGAACCAACTCATGAGTCTCAAGCGACCGTTGCCACTCGACACCCCCCACGAGAAGCCCCGTGTCCTTGCGACGACCCCACACCCGGAAACCGTCATACCGGGGCGCTGCCGGAGCACTCAGGATGCGTGCGACAAGTCGTCCCTGAGCGCTCAGAACGGTCTTGATCTCTGCGCACGACCTGACGAACTCTTCCGACATGGTGGAGCCGAGAAGCGAGCACGGAAGCCACGCGCCGGAAGCGCGGGACGGTACCCAAATGGTGAGTGCGATTGTGAACGCGGCGTTGTGCATAGGTGCCCCCCTGAGCCGGAACGTGAAGTTCCATAGTGCGTTTCCAGACAGTCACAATCCGTCATTCGTGAGGATTGTGTGTGTCCCCTCCTTGAGTCGTACAACCTTGAAGCACGGTCGTCGGTCTGGAGTACGTGACACAGGCCACGGCCCTTCTCGAACGGCTGTGCGATCGGATGTACCAACTTACTCCCCGGGTCTGACATATGCCAGAGAGTTACACTCCGTCATACTTTGTGTGCTTGTGAAACGATCTTCACAGAAAAAGGGGCCAACCCACTCTTGAGAGTAGGTTGACCCCTGTCAGGTTCTCCGGCTCAGTTGGCGCGAATCCACCGGAAAATGTGCGCTTGCTTCATGTTGCCGCTGCACTTCTCACCGCATGAGATGCACTTGAGGATTCGCACCTGAGCCATTTTCGTACCCCTTCGCTCCGTCGTTCTTACAAGAGAATCGTACCACGTGACTACTCTTGAGAGTAGACACTGACGGGAAAAGCCCCCCGGTTTCCCAGGGGGCTTCTCAGTTCTCTCGGCTTACCACTCGTCAGCGTGTCGGCGTGCGTGGATCAGGTCAACGCCACCGTCCGGGCAGTGGGGGCACGGTATGACGCTTTCGTTGTTCCACTGCTTCCGGCTGACCCGGATCTCAGCGTCACAACCGCCACACTGCATGATCGTCGTTTCCATGACTCCCCTTCGTTGTGCTTACAAGGGAAATCATAGCCTACTCTTGAGAGTAGGCACAGACTCAGTCGTCGTCCCGGTCGTAACAGTTGACGTGCGTGGTCGGACCCGGGTTGACCGGAACCGGAACCACCGTTGTACCGCCGGAACGGTTGGGGCTCTTCGGCGTGGTCGGCTTCGTCAGGTTGGGCTTCGGAGCCGGAGCCGGAGCGGGACGCGGAGCGGGGGCAGGTGCCGGACGCGGAGCCGGAGCGGGACGCGGGGAGAACGCCACGGTGGAGTACGTGTCACAGCGGGTGTCGTCGTCTCCGTCAGCGCTACAGCCGGCCACCATGAGAGCGCCCACGAGCGCGACCGACGCGGCGGCAGCCACCTTCGTACCGGTACCCATCTTGTTCTTGTCCTTGCCGTACGGGTTCATTCGCTGCTCTCCTCAACGTTGCGGTAATTGACGCGCGCCTTCCATGCCTCACTGACCAGCGTGTGAAGCTCCGAGAAGGCGGCAAGCTTGTTGGGTCCGTACGTCAGCTCATTGACAAGCTCTCCGTGTCGGTCCCGGTCTGCCCAGTGGTCTGCCATGTCGTCCAGCACGTCAACGGCAGCGGGACTCAGGGTCAGGAACGGATTCGGTTTCTCGTTCGCCATGCTCATACCGGAGCGGAGGGGATTCCCGCTCATGCGAAGAGCCGGCCAACCCACTCTTGAGAGTAGGCTGACCGGCTCGTTGGTCATTCGGGGTCGTTGGTGTCCCGGGCAAGGAAGCGCGCAAGGGCAAGCACGTCTTCCGGGTACGCGTCGTTCACGGTCGTTGCCTCACGGATGAGCCGGACGGCAAGCCTGTACGTGTCCGCGCGCTCAGCAAGGTCTTCCGCTGCCCGCTGTGCTCGTGACGTGAGAACAGGGGGCTTGAACTCCGGAGTCACGGACGGAGACCGCGCGCAATGAGATCCTGATAGGCGCGTTCCTGGGGGCTCATGGCGCGTCGCTCGTACCGCGTGCCGTTGAACGTGAGCGTGGTCTTCGCGGTCTCGCGCGTGACCTTCTCCTGTTCGGCTGCCGTCTCGTTCAGCCATGCGGCAAGCTCACGCATCTCACGCGGGCTCAGCTTCGCGCGGTCACCCGGAATGGCGAGTGAGGCAATACCGGGCTCACTGTCCTTCGTGAACGCAACGACGCGCTCACCGGTCTTCGTCTTGAGTACGGCCTTCGTCTCACGGGTCACGCTCAGCATGGGTGCTGTCTCCTTCAAGGTGTTCTCAAGGGTTTTGGCAACGAACATCGCTGCCCAGTTGTAAAGGTGCGGGGAAGGCTTCACGCTCACGCGTCCGCCCAAAGGGGAAGCTGTACGGCCTTGAACGGCTCGTGTCCGATCAGAACGGCAGCGTCCTTGCGGAACACGACCTGACCGAACTTGCCGACGCGGTACGAGAACTCAGGCGCTTCGTACTCCCATACGTGGAAGCCGGCTGCCGACAGTCGGTCCCCGAAGTCCTCAAACCACCCGTTCAACTCGTCCAGCGAAGCGAAGCCACAGACTTCGTCGTCGTGAATCGTGTTCAGGTTCGGGTCAGCTTGCGGGGACGGGTGGCGTGCGTCGCTGTGTCGCCAACCCATGCCGGTCAGCTTCTCGTACTGATCCATGGGCACGTTCTTGCACGTGTACGGGCCCGAAGGGAAGTCGTTGCTCCGGGCTGTGGAGTGTGCCACCCGCCAAACCTTCACGATGCGCTCTCCTGACCGTTGGGTGTTGACTTGCGTGTCCCGGGCGGGATTCGAACCCGCGTCATCCCGTGCACCCTTGCGGGCTCCGGATTGGGGCGCTCTTCCGTTGAGCTACCGGGACGAAGGGCCGAAGCCCCCTTGCGTCAGACAGGCGACTTGATCCGGCAGGCGAGAGCGTCAGCGCGACGGAGAGAAGCGAGCATGGGCAGCGCGTTGGTCCGGCTCTTGCGAACGGTGCTGATCGCGTCGCCTTCCGCGTTGTAGGTCACGAACTCAACGCCCGTGCGCTGCGGAGTGGGGAAGGTCTTGACGTGTCCGCCGGTCGGCAGGTTGAAGGTAGCCACGGTGGTTCTCCTTGCTTCGCGTTCTGTTGCCGGTAATGGAGCGAAGGGGATTCCTACCGATCAACCCGGCGGTAATCCGTGTCACGGGTGAGGTAGGAAACGGCGCGTAGAAGGCGCTTCGGGTCGTCTTTGAAGTGGCCTAGCGCGAGATTGCACGAGTGGCACAGAACGCCCCGTACGCGCTTCGTGGCGTGGTCGTGGTCAATGCTGTGAGCCTTGCCGTTGGCCGGCGGGGGAGCGCTGCACAAGTCGCACGGACGGGCCCGCAACTCCAATGCCACGGAGTCCACGAGCCCGTACCGTCCCGCCCGGTTCCACACCGTGTAGCGGGGACGCTTCATGCAGCGGCAACCTTCTTGCGCGCGTTGTAAGCCCGCTTCTGAGCCGCACGCTCCGCCGGGTTGTCCTTGCGGAAGCGCTTCGTGGCTCCGCGCTTGCACGACTTGCACTGAGACATGCGCGCCCCGGTGACCTTGTTCCGTACATAGAACTCGTCAACCGGCTTCGCGATACCACACGCCTTGCAGCACTGCGTTTCACCCTGGGGAGCGTCGGGGCTACCGCCCAGGTAAACCGCCTTGAAGTTCTTCCGGGCTTCGTCCCTCACGCTCTCAACGGCCGTGTAAGCGACTCCGGCCACTTCGGCAAGTCCCCGGTGGTCGTCGGCACCGATGCAAGGGAAGTCGCCAATGCCGTACTCAGCGGAAAGAAGCGCTTCCTGTTCGGACGGCAGAAGGTCAAGGGTCTCGTGAACCCGACGCTTCGTCTCGCGCTGACGAGTGGACAGTTCGTCGTTCGCCTCAGCACGGGCAAGCGCGTAGTTGTCTCCCACCCGGTCCGCCACGGTGGCGTTCTCGTCGTCCCCGATCGGAGCGTCAAGGTACTCAGCACCCTGCCACGAGATACGAGCGGCGTACGCGGTCTCAGCGGTCATACGCTTCGCGCCCATGACTTCGGTGAGGGTGCACAGCCGCTCAGCTTCGTACGGGTCTCCGGCAGCCATGCTCAGCGCCTTCTCAAACTCAGCGGCAATCGAACGGCTGACACCCTGCCGCGTCTGCACCTTGCGTTCGTCAGCGAGCATCCCGGAAACGGTCCGGTCCATGAAGGTGAAGAACTCCGCCACGGACGAGCCCTTGAAGCGGCTGAGCCCCTGCCACACGGCCACCCGACCCACCTGGGCAAGGTCGTCCATAAGGTCAGCGTCCGTGCGTCCGCCGGTCGTGGCGTACCGCCGGGCAAGCTGAGTGACGCGCTCTTCCGTGGCTTCGATCACTGCCGTAACGGCTGCAATGTCGTTGTTCTGAGCGTCGGCAATCTGCTGTGCGGTGAGGTCAATCACGGGGAATCTCCTTCAAGTGGCTTCGCTCCGAAATGGAGCGGAGGGGATTCCCACCGAAGGAGTCAGGACGTTTGCCCAGGTCAGAGCCTGTTTTGGGCAAGGCTTCGCCACGGAATGGCGAAGTTGGGTGTCACGGCCTGAGCCCCGTCAGTGGGCTTCTGTGCGACGGGGCTTGATCAAGGCCGTGCGTCGTGGTGCTCTTCGAACGTATGTCAGTGCCTACTCACAAGCAACGTTGTGAGTAGGCACCGGACACACATCTGACCACGCGGTTGGACGAGCCGGAAGGGCAGTTTCTAAGGCGCAACCCGGGGCTCATCCTTCGGGATGACGGTTGTGCTCCCCCGATAACAAGGGGGTTACCTTCGGATCGCAGGATTGGGCTTTTTCGGTGCGTCAGCCCACTCTTGAGAGTAGGCACTGAATCGTGATCGCGCCGTGACCTAATCGAACGCGCGCCGAAACGGAAGGTTCCTAGGCAGCCTTCGCGTACGCCGCTTGCGGGTTGACCGCGTACCACTCGTCTTGCTGAATGAGGAGTTCAGGCAGGTACTTGCCCTTCGCATCCTTCATGTACAGGCTGCCCCAGCTCCGGCCCCCAACTTCGGCTTCGGAGCTAATCGGAACGCCGAACAAATCGAACGACATGCAGCGTTCGAACTCACGGGCAAAGTCCTGGGCTTCCCGCGCGGGGACCGACGCAAGGACTTCGTCATGAATCGGAAGCTTCATGTAGTCGAGAAGGCCGGCCTCTTCCATGTTGAGCATGGATTGCCCCAGCACGTCACGCGCTGCCGACTGACTCTGATAGTTCACAACGGCGTACATGCGGTCACGGTCAAGCGGCAGACGACGACCGGTGACGGACACGGTGACGAGCCCGGTTGCACGAGCTTCCCGCTGCCACTTCTTGGACGCGCGGACGATCTCCGGATACGCCCGGTCGTACGCAGCAATGGCAGCACGCACCTGAGCGATAGGCGCACCGGTCTGCCGTGCGATCGTCTCCGCCCCTCCGCCGTAGACCTTGCCGAAGCCGATTCCCTTACAGAGCTTGCGCTGAGCCTTCGTGAAGTTCGGACCGAACACGATTCGAGCCGTGAAGTCGTGCAAGTCTTCGCCGGCGTTGATCGCTTGCTTCATGCGTTTCACGTTGGCGAGAGCGGCAAGAACGCGCATCTCAACGGCAGCGAAGTCGGTACTGACCATGACGTGACCCGGGTCGGCAAGGAGTGCGCGACGGATCATGTAGTCAGAAGACGGCAGCGTTTGAAGCGCGGGCTTCGTGATGCTCATACGACCCGTGCGCGCGGCAAGCGTCTGTATGTTCGGGTGTACGCGACCGTTCGCGTCAAGGTTGTTCAGGAAGGTGTCCGCGTACGCGGTGACCCACTTACCGGCACGCTTCGCGCGAAGGACAGCGTCAGCAAGCGGGTTGGGCTTCCGACCCCCTACGCGCTCCCAATCGCGGTCAAGGTCAGCGAGGAATTGCAGAACGGTCTTGTCCGTCTTGTATGCGCCACCGTCCGTGAACTCAGGCTTGCTGTTGCCCGGAAGAATCATGTCTTCGCCCATGGCAAGAAGGGCTTCCGCCACCTGGGCACCGGAGTTCACCGACTCAACGCCGTACCGGGCAGCAACGGCGCTGTACTTCGCCTCTTCTTCGTGAAGCTTCACGGACAGCGTGGACGCATAGCCTTCGTCCAGCACGATTCCCGCGCGCATCATCACTGAGCACATGCGGGCAATTTGGTGTTCGTAGTCCACGAGCGACTGACGCACGCCGAGACGCGCAAGCTCAGCGGTCAGGATCGGGTCAAGCCGTGCCGTGTAGATCACATCAAGGCCGGCGTACAGGTTGTAAGTCGGGTGGTCCAACGGGATGTTGGCCCAACCTGTGGCCTTCGTGAAGCCGAGACCGTTGAACACGGCGGTCAGGTCTCCGGCAGTGTCCGGGGCGCTGGGGTCCGTGTAGTGCGCGGACAGTGGCTTGAGCCCGGTCCCGGTACCGCCCTTGTGGGGCTCACGCGGGTCAATGAGCGTTGCCTTGATCTTCGTGTCAATGGTCTTCGGTGCCAGGATTTCAAGGGCAAACGGCGCGTGCGCGTCCAACACGAGCCAATCGAACGGCGCGTTGTGGATCAGGAAGAGCGGAGCCATGCGGAGAACGAAAAGGGCAGCCTCAATGAAGCGCCCCCCGCGTTCCCAATGGATGACCCATGCCGTGTGCTCGTCCCCGAACTGAATGGTCCGGAGTCGGTACGTGGGGCTGTAGATGTCAAGCCCGGTCGTCTCAGTGTCCAGCGCGATCGGTCCACGGAGAGCGGCAGTGCGCGCCCACTGCATGAACTCACGAAGGTCGTTGTCCGTCTCGGGAATGTTGATCCGGACGAGTTCGCCGGCCACGTCATGGAAGTACGTTTTCAAGGTGTGTCCCCTAACGCCAAAAGGGGTCAACCCACTCTTGAGAGTAGGCTGACCCCTTGTCGGTTGCGTGTCTTACAGCTCCGCGCGGTGAGCGTCCAACTTCGCCTTCAAGTCACGGAACGCGTAGAACGCTTGATGCGGGACCACGCCGTTCCCGATTCGCTCAAGCTTCTCTCTGTGCGTGAGCCCCGGGACGTTGGTCACCCAACCCGGGTCAAGCCCCATGAGCCATTCCGCGAACTCTGGGCTGAGCTTCACGCCACCACGTGGACCACGAACGACCGGAACCGGTGCCGCTGTCTGCCGGATCACTTCCCACCGGTACACGGCCGGACCGAACACGCCCCACCACTCAGCGGGGGAATGTGGTCCGTCGTCAGGCAACTCGTCTTCCGGCGACACGTTCAGCAAGAACACAACTTCGTCTTCAAGCGTCGGCCCGTGTCCCCCGGCTTTCCTCTTGTCCGGGTGCTGAGCGCTGCCGTTGCTGCCAAGGTTCGCGGTCGGTGTCTTGAACAGAACGTCAGCGCGGTCACGCGGGAAGAGACGAGCCACAGCGGTAACAAGGTCGTCCCCACCTGCCCCTTCCCGGTCGCGCTTCGCGAAGTCGGGTCCCCGGTTCGCGTCAGCTACGGTCGGTGTCGGAAGCAGTGGCAACACAGAACCACCGTTCGCGCATGTGGGGCGCTCCAATGTCGGAAGCGCGTATAGCTGTCCACGCAGCGTCATACCCGATTTCGTGAAGCGATGTGAGCACGCTGCCTTGTCCCCGATTTCGGAGTGCTCCGACGTTCTCCAAGAAGACGTATCGCGGTCGAATGATCCGTATGGCGTCAGCGATGTTGAACCAAATTCCGGAACGCTCACCCTTGATGCCCTCACGCTTTCCTGCATTGCTGATGTCCTGACACGGGAAGCCCGCTGTGATGGTGTCCACTTCGCCCGTGAACTCGTGCCACGGGGCATACCGCACGTCACCGATGTTGGGCGCGTCCGGGAAGCGGTACGCCATGACTTCGCACGCTGCCTTGTGGACTTCGGCAACGACCGTGACCTTGTCTCCGGTCAGCGCTTCTACGGCGATACCGAGACCGCCGTAACCCGCGCATAGCTCAAGGATTGGCACTGTGTGCCCCTCCGCTCTCATTGGGTGTTGGTACCTGTCTGAGAGCGGAGGGGATTCCCACCTAGTCCTGAGCGAAGATTCCGGGTCCCGTGGACTTGTCCGGCTCGTCAGCCATGCGCACGCCGACCAACGCGTTGCCCTTCGCCACCCGCTTACGGGACACGCCGCGCTCTTCCATGGCGGAGAAGAACGCTCGTCGCGTCCAACGCTCCTTCTGCGGAAGGTTCTCCGCTTCGCACCAATCCAAGTAGTGGTTGAACGCGTCCCCTCCGAGCATCACGCTCGTTGCGTCACCCTTGACGAGCACAGCGGGAACCGAAGGGTCTTCGGAGTAGAAGCCGGCGAGAGCATCGGACGTGGCGCGGTAGTCGCGCGTAGCGTTCGTGATGGAATCCGGGTCACGGAGACCGGACGCGTACCACTCGACTGCACCACGCACAGCCCATGCCACGATCCCGGCAGCCTCAGCAAGAAGCTTCTTGTCAAGGTCGTAATCCCGCTCGTGGGGCGCGAAGTACCGCGTGAACGGCACGAGCTTGACGCGTCGCCAAAGCCCTTCGTCCTGACCCTTGAACCTAGGCTTGTGATTGGTCGCAAGCATGATCAGGAACGTGGGCGCGAACGTAAAGAACTCCTGCCTCAAGAACCGCGCGGTGACCTTGTCCTTGCCCGTGACGCGCTTCAACACAGCCTCAGACATGGGCTTTCCGCTCTCGCCTTCGGAAGCCATTACGAGCCGGCTGCCCCTGAGCGCGGCAATGTCGTTCGGGATTCCTCCGCTGCCCTTGTCCTCAAAGGTGGCGAACGGCGTGGTCTTCGTGATGTTCCCGAAGACGCTCGTCAGGGTGTCCGTGAAGACGCTCTTGCCGTTGGCACCCTTGCCCCAGAAAACGGCGAAGCACTGTTCCGACGTGTTGCCCGTGATCCCGTATCCGGTGAGCCGCTGCATGTAGCCCACGAGATCCGTGTTCCCCGGGAAGATCTCCGTGAGGAACTGTTCCCAGCGGGGGCACAGCGCGTCGGGGTCGTACTCGATCGGCAGCGAGACCGTGAGCATGTCGCTCTTGTCGTGGTCGCGAAGCTCACCCGTGCGAAGGTCCACCACGCCGTTGCGGAAGCTCAGAAGGTGCGGGGACGCGTCGAACTCCTCAGCGTTCATGTACACGCTGGGCACGCTGCGAAGCTCCGTCATGAGAGCGTCAATGCGCGTGGTCATGGTGAACCCGCGCGCTTCCTGAGCGTTCCCGGCAAGGACGAGTGCAGCGCCCATGCGGTGAATCTCTTGACGAACCTTGTGCTCTGAGCGCTCCCAGGTAACGCCGTTCCACGTGTGGAAGCCGAGACCGGGCGCGTACTTGATCCTGCCGTCAGACCACGCAACGAGCGCGTGAGCGTTCATAGCGTCGCTCTCGCCGTACGTGCGCACGAGATCAGCGAGGATATCGGCAGCGTCGCGCCCCTGATCGTCGGACACCGTGACAGCACCGGTCCGCTTCGTCATCACGGCCTTGCGCTGGGCAGCCTCAGCAACCGCACGGTCCACCACCGGACGAGCCGACTTCACGGCCACGTGCAGCCAACCCGCGAACGCGTCCGGGATCGTCTCCCGAAGGGCTGTCAAGTCGGATTCCATACCCGTCAGCGCGAAGACTTCAATGCCGTACGGCTTGAGACCTTCGGCAAGCGCAAGGTTGAAGCGCTGCCCGGCTTCGTCGCTGTCTCCGGCGGCAATGACCTGAGTCCCCTCAAGGCCGGCGGCAAGCTCAGCGAGAAGGTCAGGGTTCCCCGCAAGGGACGCGCCACGGATGCATACCGCGTCGTACCCGACCGCAACCGCTGTGAGACCGTCTCCGGGTCCCTCAGACACGATCGTGACGGAGTACCCGCCGGAGCCCTTGAACACGCCGTACTGACCCCAGCGGAGCCCTTCCGGGTTGGTCAGGGACAGCCACCTTCCCGGGCAATGTCCGGTCAGGTCTCGCCCCTGCAAGCCCCGGGTGACCCCAGCGAAGTCGTTGAGCGGGACCGTGAGTCGGGGGAACTGACGGAAGCCACGGGAACGGTAGTTGCGGGCTCGTCCTTCGCTGTCCGTGTAGTCGAGACCGGGAACGCGCACGGCGTCACCGTCCACACCAAGCATGAGTTCCGCTGCTGTCTCCGCGTCAAGCCCGAAGCGGTCAGCGGCGTACAGGCGCGCTTGTGAATCAACTTCGCTGTCACCGAAGCGGAACCGCTCGTTGGTCGCGTCAACGTACATGGCAAGCTGAGCAGTGAGCGCGGTACCCACGAGCGCGGGCTTCTCCTTCGGCACAGTGAGACCGTCACCGGTCGCGTTGAAGAGGTCATTCCAGTTGAGCCGTACGGCAATGCGGACCTTGTTCGTGTCGCATCCCGCGCGGCAGGTGAGCCGAACCTTGTGGTCGTCACCGCGCCAAATCCGAAGGGACGGACGGGAGTCACTGTGTGCCGGGCACTTAGCGAGATACCCCCCGTCCGCCTCTTCGGTCACCTCACCGAAGCGTGCAAGAACGTCTTTGAAGTCCACGGGCCACCGTCTTTCTCTCGGGTGCCCGTGCTTGAGCGGAGGGGATTCCTACACGCCCCAGGTTCGACGCCATGCGCGCTCTTCACGCTTCCGCGCAAGCTTCCGCCACAGCCCGGTATCCCGCTTCGCGTCGTAACAGTTCTTGCAGCGGTCACACGTCCGGTAGCCAATCGTTCGGCTCTTCCGCAGCACTAGAAGGACTCCGCCCACTCAGCTAGCGTCTTCGCGCCCTTGCTCAGGTTGCAGCCGGCGCACGCGGGGAGCATGTTGGAAGCCTTGTCGGCTCCGCCCTTGCTCAGCGGGTGGACGTGGTCCATGTGTGTTGCGCGCTTGTCGCAGTAGGCGCACCGGTAGCCCCAACGGCGCATGATCTCTGTACGGCTGTACTTCTCGTGCTCAACGCCGTACTCAGCCGCGCGCTTCTTGTGGGTCAGCTCGTGGCGCTTGTCCGGCGGAAGCTTCGCGTAATACTGCTTCCGGTGGTCCGCTGCCCGCTTCCGGCGACACGTTGAGCACGAGCTTGACGGGCGCTTCGCCTTCCCGGCAAGGAACTGTTCAGCGGGCTTCGCGCGTCCGCAGTGCCGACAGATCTTGTTAGCCACGACGGACCCACCTAACGTCAGCACCACGTGCAACGGCGCTCATGACCGCGTCCGCGTACCGGGCTCCGTCCACGCGATCCGTCCACCCCTTGCGGAGAAAGATGCTGTCCCCAGCGCCCATGAGACGAAGGTCCCCCAGCGCCGGAACCTTGTCCTTGTCAATCAGTACGGAAGCCACGGCTTCCCCTTCCTACCTACTCTTGAGAGTGGGTTGAAACGACAAAGGGCCGGACAGCACCCGTGTGAGTACCGTCCGGCCCTTGCCGTGCCTATCTGCCTTCGTCCTGTTCCCCCGTGACGTTGCTCCGCAGAAGACGCACATGAGTTGCCGCTACGTGTTCAGCCCGTAGTGTCTTGCGCGGTTTCTCCGAACGGCTGTCTGTGCCGGTCGGCTGCACCTTGAGCATGGGGAACTTGCGCCCCTCAACGCGGACGAAGTACGTGCGCCGAACAATCGCGTCCGACGCGCGCACTCCGTTCCCTTGCCTTGACGGGTAGTTGACGAGATCACCCGCGTACAGGGCTTCGCCGGCATAGTCAGCGACCACGCCGCGTTTACCCATATTCAGGATCTCCGGTCTCTTCCTGCACACCGAAGCGGACGCGTCGCTCATGAATCACGGCAAGGCGCGCTTCCGGCGGGAACGTCCACAGCGGAGCCCGAACGGTCTCGTCTTCGGCGTTCTTGAGTGCCCGTGTCCAGTCGTACGGAGCCGACGCGTCAAGCTTCACCGGGTATCGGCAATCGCGTCGTTGTACGACTTCTTGACGCGGATCACGGGCTTGATGTACGAGACCGGAGTACCGCGCTTCGGACCCTTCTTGATCACGAAGTCAACCGGCTCAAGCTCAAGCTCAGCGAGAACCGGGCCACCCTGACCGATGCGGGCAAGCGCGTCTTCCGACTCGTGCAGAACGGCAAGCAGCGTCCAAGCACCGGTCTGAAACTTGAACTCCCCAAGCTCCGGGTCGTCGGCAAGCTTGAAGGTGAGCGTGATGGACGGGTTCGGTCCGTCGTCGTCCTTCGCCGCTGCCTTGCGCTCAGCGAACAGGGAAGGGCAGCCACACGGAGCCCCAACAAGCTTGTCGTCCTTCGGGTGGCTGACGAAGTTGAAACCGTCGCAGTGGTGCTTGAGCTTGCCGTTGATCCACTGCTTCATGTCCCAGTGGATACCGTCCGCGTCAAGGATGACGGGAATCTTCGTGGCGCTCGTGAACACGTCAATGAAGTTCTCAGACGTGCTCTCTTCGTCCTCAACGGGAGTGCCCCCGAAGAGCTGGGCAACCGCCTCAGCAACGTGCTTCTCACCCGTGCTGAAACGCCACTCCGAGAGTGCGACACCAACGGTCTTGCCCTGATCGTTCACTTCCGACGTTCCGGAGTGCAGCCGGCCAACGGAGTCGTCGGAATAGGTCTTCCGCTCCTTCGGCTTGTTGTCTTCGTCGCCGGCCCAAATGCTCTTGCTCGCCATATGCGGAACTCCCACGATTGAGGGAACGGCGGAAGGGGTCAGGTCGTGTCCACGCACCCGAAGGTGTCTGCCGACCGTCCAGCCTTCCGCCGTTCCGTTGCTCTCTGCATAGGCGCTAGAGCGCTGGGGATTCCCGCCCGTACGCGGACATGGAAAAGCCCCCCTGCCCGACCCGAAGGCCAGACAAGGGGGCTCGTCTCACGCGGTCTCCCACTTCCCCGCGTCGTTGTTGTCAAGGGTCACCTTGAACACCTGCCGCGTCTGTGAGTGCCACACGCAGATACCTTCCGGGTTCATGAATCCGGGGGCAGCCACGGAGCCGAGACCCTTGAGGGATTCCAGCGCGCGCACGATGGCACGTTCGCTGAACTCACCCTGATAGAGCACCGGGGCCGGCTCAAGGATCGCGCTGCCGAGACGAACGTTCACGTCCGCGTGCCGGTCCGTGTTGAAGAGCGAGAAGCGACGGTCAGTCAGGCCGTACCCGCGCTGAATGCCGGAGCCCCACCACTCACCGAAGTGCACACCGGTCCCCAGCGCACGAACGAGCCCTTCGGCGTTCTCGTACACCCAACCGGCAAAGCCGAAGTTGTCCTTGCCCTTGCCGGGTGTGATGACGCGGGACCGGGACTGAGCGGTGAGGACGTAGCGCTGACCGTCAACGGCCACGCTGTACGACTCAGCGGGGAAGCCCCAATGCGTGTCATGGGTCACGGTGCTGATGTGGATTGCCGCGTTGGTCCCGTCAAGCTTCTCCGTGACGACGACCGTGCGGAACAGGCGCGGAGTCTTGGGCCATGCGGTGAACTCGTGTGTGGTCATGCCCTTACCGGAGCGGAGGGGATTCCGACTCCGGACGCACGAAAGCCCCCCAACGCCCGTGAGTGGGTCGCTGAGGGGCTAACGCTGGGGTGGTGCTAGTTGGACTTGTTCGTACGCACCGGAGCCGTCAGAAGCCCCGTGATGACCACGAGAAGCCACGCCTCACCGAAGCCGATTGCCGGGACAGCCGGACGGATGCTGTGCCACACGCCGAAGAGGAGCATGACCAGCCACGGCACGAACATGATCAGTGCGGCAAGGAGCACGAGCGCGCCCACGAGACCGGCAGCGTCAGCCGCAGTGTTCCGCTTCGCCATTGTTCAAGCCTTCCTTTTGGGGTCACCGTGACTTGAGCGAAGGGGATTCTCAGCCCCCGCACGAGCCGCAAAGCCCGGACTTCTGCGGGTTGCAAAGACAGTTGGGACCACTCACGCGCGGGTTTGCTCCTTGCTGCCCAAGAGGGCATTCAGCTTCGTGTGGACAGCGGCAAGCTTCGGCAAGTCAATGCCCAGCTCTCGCGCCGTGTTGACCGCGTCGGCACACTCGTTGATCACGTCAACGACTTCGTCAGACTTCATGTGAAGGCTGTACGGGTGCATACGGTTGGTGTGCGTAGCGAGCATGGGTCAGCCCCTTCGCTGCGTACCGGTGACGAGTCGGCTCTTGCTGGACGCGATCGGCTTAAGGACAACGCGCCGGCTCAGGTCACGGTCCCAATTGAAGGTGCCACGGAGACGAAGGAACTCCTCAAACACTTCGTCGTCAATGACGACCGGCTTGAAAGCCCACTGAGTGTCAGTGATGTGGAGTACCGCAGCACCGTCAAACTCCGGCATGGGAGTGCGGTTGCCGTCCGGGTCAATCATGAAGTCGGCGTTGGCGTATGCAGCCATCTGCAAGGCCACGTCAGGGTAAGTCGCCTTGCTCGTCTTCCAATCGCCCATGATCAGGTGACGAGTGCCGGAGCGGTCGGGAGTCGGGTTGCCTTCGTCGTCAAGCCACACGTACATGACCACGTCGAAAGAGCCGGCGTACTCGTGCGTGTCCGACCACGCCACATCTTCGGCCCTGACAAGCTCCGGGTTCACGGCTGCCAGGAACTCAAGGAAGTGCTTCTTGTACGGCTCAAGGTCCGGGTGGACGCTGTACACGGTCTCACCGCGAATCAGGCGCTCAAACAGGTCGTGAGCGTTGCTGCCCACATCAGCGCGAACCTTCGTGTACCGCCGGGCAGCGCCCCGGAGATAGTCAACGGCTCCGTCACGGTCGCGCGCTGCCATCTGCTGAACGAAGTCAATCGAGTCAACGGCAAGCTCAGCGGTCATGCGCGCGTTCCACGGACCCAAGAAGTTCTGCTTGGGCAGCATCCCGAGAACGCTCGTCACGCCCGGGTACACGTTGTCCGGGAAGGCCGTGTTCAGGTAGAAGCGACTTCCGCCCCTGTAGATAGTGCGGATCTTGCTCATGGTGCTGTGCCCCTTCCGGGCTCAGGGATTTCGCTTGCACTAGTCCTTGAGCGAAAGGGCTTCTCAGCGGCAGGTGCAGAAGTGCACGTTTGCATTGCCGCTGGGTTTAGCTATTGGTTCTCTATGGTTGTTCCTGGGATACCTACAAAACTGCACTACTACACGACGAAGCCCCGAACCCTTCCGCTGTGGAAGAGCCCGGGGCTTGTGGTCGCGCTGTGGTCAGCTCTCTTTGAGCTTCCGAATGATCTGCCCGCTTGTCATGGAAGGTCCGCCGGGAAGCCCAAGGAAGTTGCGGCAGTACCCGCACGAAGGGTCACCGTTCCCCACGGGGCCGGCCACTGGGTACCCGCACCGGGTTTCGGGACCGTCCTTCGGCGCTGCGTGTGACTCGTCGTCGGCTTCGGTTGACACGAGCACATACCCGCTCACAGCTTGGCAGCCTCACCCGCAAGAGCGGTAACAAGCGACTCGTACTGAGACTTGAGATCCGCCTTCTCGTCGTCGGTCAGCTTGTCGGCTCCGTCCGCAGCGCTCAGGAGAAGCGTCCGCCCCAGCTTGAGAAGGCTCGTGCTGACTTCCTGACGCTCAGCACCCTCAAGCTTCCGCACGGCCTTCGTGACGCTCGTGGTCAGCTTCTCGGCACGCGTGACCTTCTCCGCTGCCCGCTGCTTCGGGGTCTTCTCCGGCGCGGCCTTCTCAAGCCACTCAGCGGGAATCTCGTCCGTGATCCCCTTCGCCTTCTCCTCAAGCTCCGTGACCTTCGCGGTCAGGGTCTCCTTCTCGTCCTTCGCAACGTCGTCGTCGTCCAGCGCGTCACGAGCCGCGTCAAGCTCCTTGCGCGTCGTGTCGAGTTGCTTCACGCGGTAGTTGAAGCGCTGCACTTCGGTACGGCCGTAGCGCGGAAGCTCAATGTCCGCGTCGGCGTACACGGCGTAAATCGCTTCGGTCAGGTCAAGGTCCGCGTCCGTCACGTCTTCGGAGCCGGCTTCCTTGGCTTCGCGCGCCTCTTCCACCATGGTCACAGCGTCCGGGAAGTACAGCCGCGCGGTCTCCATGGCCTCTTCCGGGTTCGGGGAAGAGGAGAAGTCCCGGAGCCACGAAACCAGGATGTCAGCCATCTTGTTCTGAGTGGCCTTCTGCAACGCGTCGTGAGCGTCGTTGGTCTTCGTGTCCGTCTTCGACACACCCTCACGCGCACCGTCGTACACGAGACCGGCGCTGTTCTTCGTCTTCTTTTCGATGCTCATCAGGTCCGGCAGACCGGAAGCCGTGTGAGTCATGCGAAGACGCATCTCAAGCATGGTGCGCGCCACGGTCTCACCGACTTCGGAGAGCTTGAGCCCGTACTTAACACCGTCCTTGAACGCCTTGATGGACGACTTGACGAGATCCGGAATCCCCTCAATCTCCATGGGGTCTTCTGCCTGCCGCACGATGGCAGTGGACGCGGGGGCAGGAGCGGGACCGTCCGCCGGCTCAGCGGGCTTCGCACCGTTCACCACAGCGTCACGAGCGTCACGCATGGCGGAGCGAAGGGCATTGCGCTTCTCGGTAGGAAGCTTGCGCACGATCTTCTCAGCGTCGTCGTACAGCCCCTTCGCCTTCTCCTCAGCCCCTTCGGACTTCGGGTCAAGCGCCTTGATCTCGTCCACCTTCGCGTGAACGTCGCTGATCAGTTCGTCAGTGTCCTTCGTGGCCATGGTGTCCTTCTCCTTGGGGTAGCTGTAGCTTTCGCCGGTTTCCCGGTTGCTGATCGTGATCGTTACGGACGAGTCGTTACGGCGCGCGGTCTCAAGCATCTCGTCTGCCGCACGCTCCGCGCTCTCAGCGTCATAGTGCGCGTTCGTGGAAGCCTTCTCCTGTGTGGCGTACTGGAACTTGAGTCGCCACACGAGCTTTGCGCCGGCCTTCGGCATGTCCCGTTCCCCTTCGCTGCCTGACGGCTCGTCAGTGATCATCTTAAGCGCAACCTTCGCGCACTGAGTGCACGTGATGTAAGGCGTGTGGGCAAGCCGGACAGTCGTAATGGGCTTCTTGCACAGCGTGACCGTGTCGCTGTCCTGAGCCGCGTGAACGACCTTACCCTTGCCAAGGTAGAAGGTGCGGTACCCGGTCGGTGCGGTCACGGTGGCCATGCTGTTTGCCCCTGTCTGGCTTGCGTCGCTTACCCTATCGGACCGGCCAACCTACTCTTGAGAGTAGGCTGACCGCGTTACCAAAGCTTTACCCAGCGTGCGAAGCCCCCGGTCTCCCAGGGGCTCAACACCGTCAGTCGTCCAGCGTCTCAACGGGCTCGTACGCACCGAAGGTGAAGCGCTCTTCACCGTTCCGAATCACGGTTTCCATGGTGTACATGTTCGACGCAACGCACTTCGCCACCATGAGCCCCGGTGCCGGAGTCACGATCACGTCCCCGTACGTAACGTCCTTCGCGCGCTTGATCATTGCTGCCCCCTCCGTCGTTCCTGCTTACAAGGAAGAGACTACTCTTAAGAGTAGGCACTGAGCAAGCCCAGGACACGAAAAAGCCCCTCACCGACCAACCCGAAGGTCAGTCAGTGAGGGGCTGTCTCGTCAGCTCCGGGGGAGAAGCAAGCTGTCAACGATCCTGTTCAGGTCGTCCAGCGTGCCCGTGTTGCCGATCGTGAGATCAGGGTTCACGTAGTCAAGCTCTGTCTCACTCCTGTGTCCCGCGTTCTCCCCAGCTCCGGCACCCGGGCGTGTGACCCGGATGAGCGCGAAGCCACGTTGCCGCAGCGCCACAGCTTCGTTCTCGTACCGAACGTCCGTGATGACGACCGGCAGGTTCCACGAGTCGGCAGCGTCCACCTTCCGCAGCGCAAGGCGAACCCAGAAATCTTCGTCGTGCAGCCGCACGGTCTGACCGATGTTCTGCAACAGCCGGCGAACTTCCGGGTACGTGTCCTTCGCGTACTCCCAACCAACGTCGTTGATCAGGGCAGCAAGCCGGACCACGACACCCGGGCTCGTCGGGATCAGCGGGTTCGTCTGTAGCGCCATGGCCTTAAGCGGATCAGCAAAGCCAACGCGCGTGTACTGCCGACCCTGTATGAGCCGCTTAGCCACGCTGTCCTTGCCGCTCCGTGCCTTGCCGATCAACCCAACGTGCTTGTACCGCATCGTTCCCCTTCCGGCGGAGTGTGTCTCACCGGAAGGAGAGCGAAGGGGATTCCCTACACGCCCAAGAGGACGTGCAGCGCACCCATGACAGCCGCGCCCGGGAAGTCAGGCTTGACCGCCGTGACCGCAGCAACGGCACCCGCAGCGAAGGCAAGGATCTTCACCTTGTGCTTGCCGACCCATGCGAAGACCGCGCTGACTGCCGACATAGCGCCGGCCTTGCTGTGCTCACCCATGTTCGTACCTCCTAGACGTTCGGCACGCGGAGCTTGTCCCACGTGCTCTTACCGGGCCAACCGTCCGCGTCGGCACCCGTGTAACCGCTCTTCCGCTGCCACTTCGCGTACGAAGCCTTGTCAGCGTCCGTCCACTGAGCACCCGGACCCGACTTGTACGCGGAGCACCCAACGGCAACGAGCCGCTTGCCCATGGCCGTGACAACCGGGCTCTTCGGGTTCTTCTTGAACCACGCCACACCCGGGAACGGCTCGTACTTGGGCTTCGCCGGAGTGGTGGGCTTCGCCGGAGTGGTCGGCTTCGTGGGGCTCGTGCCGGTCACGTCCTTGAGCGTGCCGGTTGCCTTGAGCTTGTAACCGAACTTCGCCGCGTTCGGGTCAGCGGTCACGGAGCCACCGGAGTACGCGGGGAAGCCGTATCCGTACAGGTACGCATCCCGACGCGCGCGCTTCTTGGAATAGACACCGTCCCCTTCCGCGCTGCCGTTCACGTTCGTGTTGCCACCGACCGTGTACACGTAATCCGCGTCATAAGAGACGACGATCTCAGTGTGAGACCCACCACCGGAACCGAAGAAAACTTGCGCACCAACCGCCGGGTACTCCGAGAAGCGCCCCTTGTTCTTGAACCACGACACGCCCGTTGCACACGAAGCGGTACGCGGGAACAGGTCAGCCACGCCGGCCTTGAGCGCAACCCAGCTCACGAAAGTCGCGCACCATGCCTGATTCTGCGACCACTCAAGCCCAGGGACAGCGGGACTGTACTTCTGAAAGTTGTTCCAATGGCCATTGGACTTGCCTTCGTGGTAACCCACTTCGGCGGTTGCAAAGCTCAGAACCTTGTCTATGGACAAGTTCTTTCTCCTCTCATGAAAAGAGCCCCCGCCCATTCCCAGGGCAGGGGCTCAAAAACTGTGCGGGCTTACACGTTGGCAAGCGCCACAATCGGAAGGTCGTGATCGGCAAGCACACCTGCCGCTGTCTGACTCACGGTCGTCGGGAGTGCTCCGGTGCCTTGCCCCTCCGTGTACCAAGCACGCGCAAACGGCACGGTGGTCATAAAGAAGTTGGCTGTGGCAACAGGCGCTTCGTTCTGCACGTGGAAATACGCGAAGTCCGCTGTACCGCCCGTGACGAGCGCGAAGGCAACCCAGTAGCGCCCAGGTGCAAGCACGGTCTGAGCAATCGTGATCGGCACAGCGCCAATGTGGTTCGTGACCATGCCCGGGAGTGTTCCGGCTTCCTGGCCGGCCATGGTGAGCGCGACCGAAGCCGACTCAACAACCTTCGTCCCGGCTTCGCGGTAGATACCGGCGCGGTACCTGTTCGTGGTCACTCCGCCGTATCCACGCGCGAACAGAACGATGCGGTCAACCGTCGTGCTCTCCGTGATGTTGAAGCCGACGAAGTACAGACGCGCGGGCTTCAAATACTTCGCAACCGGGTTGGCCACGCCGTACGGATCACACGACCACGCCTCAAACCCCAGCGCCTTCGCGTTCCACTCGTTCCGTGCCACGTTCGGCACCTGAGCAATGGGCACGTCCCCCGCAGCGTCCAGCGAAGCAACGCCGTTGACTGCACCCTTCGTTGACGCGGCAAGAGCCGAGACGCTAGCAGCGGTGAGCGTGACAGTCGGTCCCGGAAGACCGTTGACGCTCGTCACCGCGTTCGGGTCGGCAAGGACCGGAAGCTGAGCGGTCGGAACCTTGCCGTCAGTGCCCAGCGACGCGACACCGGAAGCAACACCCTTGGCAGACGCGGGAATTGCGCTCACGTCCGCAGCGTCAAGGACAATGTCCGGCCCTAGGTCACCGTTCACAGAGTTGACGGAGCCGGAGCCCGGGTCACCCTTCGGTCCCTGAATTCCGGTCGCTCCGGTGTCTCCCTTGGGTCCCTGAGCGCCTGTCAGCCCGGTGTCACCCTTGGGTCCCGCCACAGTGCTTGCCGCCCCTGTAGCGCCCGTGTCGCCCTTCGGTCCCTGAGCACCGGTCGCGCCCGTGTCCCCCTTGACACCCTGAACGCCTTGCACACCCTGTATGCCCTGGGGACCCTTGAGGTTTCCGACCGTGTTGCCCCAACCGGACGCGCTCCGCTGCCACACGTCGCCGGTATCCGTCCGAAGGAGCATGTCCCCGGGCTTTGTGTCCGTGCTGGACGTGGCACCCGTGTTCACGTACCACGCAGCACCACGCACGCTACCGGCGGCAACCCACGTTCCGGCGCTCTTGCCGTACGTCGTCACGGTCGTGCTCGTGACACCCAAAAACGTCGTCGTCTCGTACCGGTTGTAAACGTCGCCATTCGCGCCCAGCGTGTCAGCGGGAACGGTGCTGCCCGTGTAGACCTGGGAACCCGCAAGCCCGGTGTCACCCTTCTCGCCCTGGGGACCCGGAACGGGAACGTACGTCGGTGTGGTCGGGTCAGCCGGCGCAACGTCAGCAAGGTCAATCTCCGCTGTGCCCTTCGGGAGAAGGAGAGCGAAGGTACGAGCCCCCGTCACACCGGTCAGGTTCTCCTTCACCGTGTACGACCAATCCGAAGGGTTCATACCTTCGTTGTCCGTAGCGGGAAGGGTCACCGTGAACGCGCCGAACTCGTCCAGACGCGCGACCACCGGACCGGCAATGAAGAGATCAGCGTCAGGGAACGTCAGGAGACCCGGACCCGTGAAGGTAACCGTTCCCTGTAGCCCCCTGCCGTCCGGTCCCCGGTACTGCCCCTTGACCTTGACGGTCGCGATGCTAGGGGGAAGTGGGTAGGTCTCAATGGGAATCGTCATCTGTCCCCCTGTTCAGAAGCCGGTCAATGTGAGTGCGAAGCTCACGGTTCTCGCGCCGGAGCGATTCAACGACTTCGGTAAGCCGGCTCAGCTCTCTCTCAAGGCGGTCGGCCCGTGCTGTCTGTGCCTCAGCCTCTTCGCGCCATGCGTCCTTAGCACCGGTCTTCACCTGCCGGTACACGAGCATTAGGAAGAGGGCAGCGCCACCGACGATTTCCGAAGCCCCAACTAGGCTTGAAAGTTCCATGTGCGCGCGTCCTTACAGATACGGGTCATTGATGTTGGGCGCGTCGCCACCTTCCGCAGTGCCACCCGTGTACCAACCCCACCCGTCAGTTGTGGCGTTCGGAGCGCGGTCAGCGGGAAGGCCAACGCAGTAATGCATGTTGCTGACGTTGTAAGAGCCGTCGTACGGGTCAAGGTTGGAAGGGTCCGAAACGGTGACCCACCCAAGAGACACACCGGGGCGCGTTTGCGACACAACGGCAGTGGCAAAATCCTCGTTGTTCGGCATGGCGAGAGCGCCACCACCGGGCGCGGTTGTGCTCACTGCCTTGTTGAAGGCGAAGAGCTGACGACGGTCCGGAACATCAGCGGTCGGCCCCGTTACGTACCGGTGCTGTAGCTCAACCGTGTACGTCGCATCCCCGTCTTCGTAGTCCCAACCGAAAGGGATTCCGTGGACCCATTGGAAAATGCACGTCCCGATTTGCCGAGTGGCGGAACCGCGCACGATGATTGATCGGGAAGCGCTCAGGCATTCCTTCTGCGCATTCCCGAAGTGCCGGAAAGACGCGAACCGAAGTTCAGCCTCAGCCTTCCCGGTAATGATCCGGTCCGTAATGAACTTCGCCTCAATGCGGTCATAGACGAGACCGGTGACGTTGGCAATGCCGCACGAAGACCACGCATTCCCGCTGACCTTGCCGCGTCCGATGGCAGCCCATTCGGTCGTCGGGTAGCGGTCGAACTTCGCGAGAACGTCAGGGGCGCGCTCCATGGCGGCAATACGGCGCTTGAGTTCGCTCAGCTCTGTGACCAGAGAAGGCGGAAGCGCATTGGCGTTAGTCGGCACTCGTGAACAGCTCCTTGTTAGCGAGAGACAGGGAAGTTGACTCCGTGCCGTTCACGTCAACATCTGTCTTCCGCTCCGTGATCACGAAGTCAGACAGGAGAGCGACGTACCCGTAATCGGCTTGCACAGCGCCGGAGTCCCCGGGGACGAAGTCAGTCGGGTTGAACGCGCCCGGGTACAACGTCAGCGTCGGGATAGCAACGGGCTCACGACCCGCGTCACGAATGGCGGCAGACTTGTTCAGGAGCGTTTCAGTCGTCTTCACGTCGCTGAACGTCTGCACCATGTGCTTAGTCGGCATACGCGCGGCAAGGTCCGTGTTGTCAGCGATACCGACAAGCTTCGTGCCGTTGCCGTTGTCCGCACCGACCGCATAGACGCGCGTCGCCATGGCTGCACTGTCGTAACTGACCTGAGTCACGTTGCAGTTCTGTGTGTGTACTAGAGCGAAAGGGATTGCGTTTTCGCCCTTGCCAGACTTGAGAATCCGGTTGCCGACACGCCCGTTCTGATCCCAGTAAGGGACGTACCGGAAGTTGAATCCCCCCGCGTCTTCGGCAAGCTCCTGAACAGCCTCAGCGACGTTCTTCAACTCGTACTGAGTCCACTTCCGGTTACGGATACGCCCGGTGGTCGTCAGCCGGCTCGTGTCGGTCGCAATGCCGTTGTCCGCGTTGCACAGCTCGTACCAATCGCGGAGAAGGTGAGCCTGATCCCCGTTCCGGCTGTAACCGTCGTGCAGCACCCTGCCCGCGTAGTACGAGTGGTAACCCGACGCGTTGAGCGTGAGCGTCCCCCCGGCAAGGTCAGCGGAAGCCGTCCATAGAAGGCCACCCCACACCGGTTCACCGTCCCGCAGAACGGCTATCCCGGAAGCGCCCGGGTAAAGGGTCGTCGGGTCGGCTTCGGGCGCTGTGAGGGGGATTGCCACCGTGGCGGAGCCCGCACCGTTCAGGGTCTCCGTGTAGCTAATCCCCGTGACCGGCAGGGTCGTGACAACCCCACCGGTCTGAGCGTCTGTCTGCACTACTTCATAGCGGGCAGCCGGCATTACATCCCCCTAGCCCACTCTTGAGAGTAGGTATCAAGCCGTGTTCCACGGGCTCTTACTGAACTGTTCGTTCACGTACAAGTTGGCAATGACACCGTCGTTGCCGTACTCCATGGAGCCGTTCGCCATGAGCGCGATACGACCGACACCACCCGCTGACGTGGTCCCGTACGTCTGACCCGAAGACCCGTACGTGTTCTGAGTCGGGCGCGAAATGGTGGCCGGAATCAGCGCGGGAACGGTCAGTTGGTCAATGTCCTTGCTGGGGGAGAACGTGAGCTGACCGCTCAGTTCCCACTTCGTGGAATCCTCACGGGCGTACAGCGTGCCGGTCACCGTGACGTTGGTTCCGTCCTTCGCCTGTACGTTCTGAGGGGTGCACAGCTTCCACGGACCCGGGTCCGACGTGAACCACGTACCGTCGCCCTTCCGCGTCCAGCGCTGGTTAGTGCCAACGTCGTAAACGATCGCGCCAACGCTCACAGCGGACGCGGTAGGAAGCTGTCCCGCCCAATCCACAGCGAGAGCGCCACGGCCGGCCAACGCTGCCTGATCCCGGTACTGACCCTGATACCGCGTGACGGTCAGCGTGAACGTGGTCGTGGCCTTCGGTACGTCCACCCAACCCAGCGCAACGGCGTTCGCGGGACGAGCCGGAGCCACCGGAGTTGCCGCCGGAGTACCGGCAACGATCTCGATTGCCAACCCGTTCGTACCGTCAGCGGCAAGCGACGTAAGCCGGGCAATGACTAGGTCCCTACGCGGGTTCGCGCTTGAGGCAGTCGGAACAGCCACCGTCGCGCCCGGGGTCCATGCCCACGTTGCGCCACCCGCGCTCAGCCCCACGAGCACGTTCCCAGCGCCCACGGCCACCGTGCGGGCAGTCTGGTCACTGTTCATCAGAAACTCAGACGTAGACGCGAACAGGTGGGTCATGCCGAGACGCGGAATGTTGAGACTGTTGAAGTTCGCAAGGTCGTTACCGCCGTACGTAACGCCTTCTTGGAACCACGCAAAACCCGCCATGCTAGACCCACCTTTCTGACCACGTAATGACCGCGCGTGCGGAAGTGAATTCATCCCGGCTTGTGAGCCTCAGCCGGTGAAGCCCGGGACCGTACTCCGGCCAAATGGAACCCGCCTTGACGAGCCCCGTAATGTCGTCTCCTTGCGCTGTGGTCACGATCTCCTGAGCACTGTCAATGACAATGTCTCCGTCGTAATCCACCGCGAAGTACCAACCCGTTGAGTCGTCCCACAACGTGGGAGAAGCCCCGGCGGTAATGGAGACAAGGGGACGAGCGACCACCGACCCGTACTGAGTCAGCCACGTAATGGGGTCAGCCGGCGCGACACCCGAACCACGCACCTGCCACGGCACAGCGGCAGGGAAGGTGAGCCCGGACATGTCCGCTTCGCGCTCGTAACTCCGCACCACCGTTTCCCGGGGCGCGTCGCCATACACGTACGGGGACGTTGAGTACAGCTCAACGACCACGTTGCAAACCATGTTGGCGAAGTTCAAGTCAAGGGGAGCGCTCCGCTTCCGTGGACGCGCCATGACGTACCCGGTCTGATCGGCAGCCACGCCCGGGAACCGGAAGCGCAACGGCTTCTCAATGTCCCCGGGCATGAACGCTGCTTGCAGATTCACGAGCGCCTGAGTGAACTCCTCACGCGTGCTGCCGTAGACCTCAAGGGTCACGGTCAACGTTCGGCCGTTCATGTAGTCGTCCCCCGCGAACAGGCCGTGACGCTGCACAAGAGTCAGGTCAGATGACCGGATCTCCGGCAGGGTCAGCAACCCGTCAACGGCAACGATGGATACGGCGGAGTCGGGTTCCCCCATGACGAGCCCGTTGTATTCACACGTCCAGTCGTTCAACTCCGCCATACCATCCCCCTCTTCTGCCTACTCTCAAGAGTGGGCTGACCTATGCCGGCGACGTACGCAGCGCCCATGCGACTTCACGTCCAATCGCGAACGGGTCGGCGTTCGTCTGGACGTTGACCGTGACCCCACTGCCGCCGGAAAGCGAGTGGTTCGGGACGACGCGGGAACCGTTCGGAAGAAAGACCTCTTCGGGTCCACGCTCACCGACACGGACCACGCCGGAAGCCGGTCCGCCCATGGCGCGGATCTTCGGAATGGGGCTGTCCGGCAGATCAATGCTGAGCTTGCCCCAACCCAGCTTGTTCGGGATTGCCCAGTTGAGAAGGTCAATCACGCCGTTGATTGCACCCTTCGCCGCGCGACCCACAGCGGACGCGAGAGACGACGCGAACCCGCCCAGCGCGCTGAGTCCGTTCTTGATTCCGTCAATGACGTAACCACCGATGGACTTGCCCGCGCTCAGGATGGAACGACCCGCGCTCAGGATTCGACCGGGAAGCGAAGTCACGAAGTTGATTACCGCGTCTAGCGCGTTCTTCGCGAAGTTCTTGACGGTCGTGAATGCGGTCTTCGTGGCGTTCACGATCGTGTCCCAATGCTTGATGATCAGCCCGGGACCGGTGAAGTTCAGGAAGAGATCCTTGAGCCATCCGAAGATCTTCTTGACCCAATCCCAAACCCACTGAAACGCGTCAAGAGTCCATTGCTTGATGGTGTCCCAGTTCTGCCAGATGATCAGCGCAAGCGCGACGATCGCGGCAATGATCAGGGCAATGGGACCCATAGCGACCAGCCATGCAGCGGCCATGCGGGCAGCCTGTAGAAGCGCCTGAGCCCCCATGAGAACCCACGTGGCTACGATCACGGCACCGGAGATCACGGCTCGTGCTGCCGCCGCTATCCATCCCCCGATCGTTGACCACGACGCTGCCACCTGAGTTGCTGCGGACGTGACCGACGCGGTTGCCGTCGTAATCCAACCCGTGACCACCGTTGCCGCTGTGATGACTTGCTGAACACCCCATGCGATCAGCGCGGGGAGAATCAGGGTCGTGATCACTCCGGCGATAATCCCGAAGGTCGTGCTGTGCTGACTGATGAACGACGCGGTTGTTGTAATGGCCGTGCCGACCCAACTGAGCTTGTCAGCGAATGCCGTAACCGCCGGGATGACCGTTCCGCCCAGGAAGTCAACAAGGTCTTGCTGTAGGCCACGGCTGAACGCCTTGAGCTTCGTTGCCGCGTTGTCGTGCATGGTGTCGCCGGCTGACTTCGCCGCTCCGTCCACCTTGCCCAGGTCCGCCACAGCCTTAGAAGGGTCAAGACTGAAAAGCGCGTCTTGCATATCCTCAGCCTGAGTACCGAAAAGCTTCACTGCGAGAGCGGAGCGTTCGGCAGGGTCCTTGACAGCGCGGAGACCGTCAAGCGTCTGATCAAGCGCCTTAGCGGCAGCCGGACCACCCTCCGCAATGGCCTTCGTCATGTCCTTGCCGGAAAGGCCAATCTTCGCGTACGACTCGTTGACCTGATCTCCGCCGGCCCTGACGATAAGACCGAACTCCTTGAGGCTGTCTGCCACAAGGTCAGCGTCACGAGCGCCACCCTTGAGCCCCTGAGACAGGAGACCCATTGCCGTCTTGCCGTCGAGACCTAGCCCCTTGAACTGAACGCCGTACTCATTGAACGTGTCCAAAAGGTCTTCCGACTTGTTCGCGCCTTCCTGAGCACCCTTCGTGAGAATGTCGAAAGCCTCAGTGGCGTTCTTCGCCAACCCGGTCTTGAGCATCTGCCCGACCGCGTTAGAAGTCGGTCCGACTTCGTCACCCAGGACCGTTGCAACGTCCATGGCTTGCTTGGAAATGTTCGCCATTTCGTCAGCGGTAGCCCCGGCGGGAACAAGTCCTTGCTGCCAAAGATTCTTGAGCGCGTCGTTCGCGTCAGCCACGGATTCCCCGTAACCGGACGAGTACACGGCTCCGGCAGCCTCACCCAGCTTCTTAGCCTCAGCGGGTGTCGCGCCCAACTGAGCGGCAAGAAGGTCGTTGTTCGCACCCTGTTCTAGCGCGTCCGCAATGCCCATGCCGATACCGGCGGCAATCGCACCACCCGCAGCGAGAGCGAGACCCCCCGCTATCTCACCGAACTTGCTGACTTCCTGACCGGCTTCGTCAAGAGTCTGAGACAGGTCTTCCGCGTCGCCAATGAGTGTGATCCGAATGGGATCAGCCACAGCGCACCCCCTACGTCATGACGGGAGTACGGCGCTCCCCATTGCTGCCGGAAGGCCGGCCACGTCCCCCGCGCGAAGACTTCTTGTACTCGCGCTCTTGTGCCTCAAGGTCGTCGTTCATCTGATCCACCAACGCGCGAAAATCCCTCAGCTCAAGGGACTGCACGTCGCGCCACGAAAGCCCCTTGAAGTGGCCAACGAGACGCGCGCACGTCACTACGCGTTGGGCGCGGTAGGGTCCGCCTTCGCCTTGCCCTTGAACTCAATGCGAAGGTTCTTCGCGTCCTCAAGGGTGAAGTCAGGGTTGGTGCGCTTCTTGACCACGTACGCCATGGCAAGGATGAGCTTGCCCTTCTTGCTACCGGCCTTCGCGACACCGTCAAGCGGACCGTCAATGATCTCTTCGATCTCGCAAATCTCGCCAACGGTAAGGCTGTCCATCTTGAGAGACAGAACGTCGTCAGCAACAGGCTTCGGCTTCTGAGCGGGCATAATCAACTCTCCAAGTAGTCGCGAACGATCTGAGTAACCAGCCGCTCATACGTCGCGCTTACGGCCTGAGACTTACGAGCCATAGCGCGGTAAAGGAATCGGTTCGGGCGAATGTTCCGCTTCCGGTAACCGAAGTGAATTGCGGCAGCGTAGGGAACACGGGACGCTGAGCCCGCTTTGATCGCTACCGACTTTTGGGAAGCGACGATTTTAATGCTCTTGTCGAGACGACCCGGACGGTACTTCTTGGACGACTTAGCGTCCCGGTGACCGTCCGGGGACTCACGTACAGCAGCGGGAAGGACGAGTTCACCGGCTTGCTTGTTCGCTCCCCGGATCGTCTTGTTCAGCTCCTTGTCCCGTAGCTGTCTCACGTTCCGCTGAAACTCACGGAGACCGTCAACCTGAACTGTGAAATTGCTACGGGACACGAGCGGACTCCTTACGGCGTGGCCGACTCCGGCTCAGGCTCCGTGTACGTCACCTTGATTGCCGCAGTGCCGTTGCCCGGGTCAAGCACGCGGAACGGCAGGTTGTGAATGGTCAGTTCGTCAACGGACGCTTCCGGGGACTCACCCGTGAACTGAACGGCCGGCGCTTCCACCTTGAGCGAAGTGCTCGGAATCAGACCGGCCATGTTGACCACGAGCCCGCACAGCTCACCCGCAATGAAGGCTTCGTACAGCCCCAGCGAGTCAACCGAGAACTCACCCTCAAGGCTGCCTTCGTAAGTCGGCATGGCGTTGCGAACGGGCTTCTCCTTGAGCGCGTTCCCCCGCAGAAAGCGACGGTCCACGTTCAGGCCACGGTCCCCGGACAGATCAAGCTTCGTCGCGTAAATCGGTACCGCGCTGCCGTCCCGGGTCAGGGCAATGCTCGTCCGCGTCCAGTCGTACGCGTACGCCTCAACGGGATACACGGGCGCGACAATGTCACCGGGAAGCTTGGAGTGGGTCACGTCCCGGAAGTCAAAGCCGACCGTCAGAACGGAAGCCTCTTCGGTCTCAGCGGTCAGTTCCCACTCAGTGGCGACACAGCCAAGGTGCTTGTACGCCACCTTCGTACCGTCCACGGTGGGGCGAACCATCTGAGCCGAGAACGAAGGGGACAGCATGTCGGACGAAGTCTCAAAGACCCACGTGCGCGTACCGTCCCCGTTGCTCGTCACGGTGGACTTGTCGAATGCCGCAGCGAAGAGAGATCCTGCCCCCGCGTCGAGAACGTCAATCTCAATCTCACCTTCACCGCCCATGTTGACGATGTTCCGGCGGTCAGCCCGGTTGGTCTGCATACCGGCGCGGAAGCCGACAGACTCAATGAACTCACGGGTCGTCTTCCACGAGTCGGCGTGGCCTTCGTAACCCTCAACGGTGCCGGACAGTGTCCCGTAAGCGGACTCCTGCCCAATGCCAATGCTTGCGTCAAGCGCCATGCTTGCGCCCCCTTCTACTGGTAAACGCGACCACGAACGCGGACGCGGACTGTGAGAGCGCTGAACGCCCCGTCAGTCGTCTCGGAAGTCTCGACTGACGCTGACTCCGGCCGAAGGTCCACGAGCCCCGTCACGGCCGTTCTGTCCACCGTGGCGCACGCCTCAGTGATGCTGTCCCGCAGCACATACACGCCGCGTTCAGCGTCAATGGGGTTGCCCGGGGAGATCACTACCGCGTGAACTTCCACGTAGCCCGTGACGTTCGTGGGCTTCCGGCCTTCCCTCATGCCGGCTGACGCAAGGTCGTCGTCAGTTGTCGCGCCTAGCCACACCTGTTGCCGCCGGGAGTTGTCACCGGTCTCGGCATACGTGCACTGAACTCCGGCCGGAACCGAAGCCTTGAGCCGGTCGAACAGCGCGGACTTCGTGTCAAACATGAGCGCCACGCTGTCCCCCTACATGAAGATGAACGGCAGACGCGCGCGGAACAGATTCAGCTTCGCGTTCACTTCCGGCAGCGAAGTCGGACGGAACGCACCACCCGCTTGCGCAAGCTGAATGCTTCCGAATTCGGATTGAAGCTGTAGCGCGCGGTCAGGAATACGGGACACGGTGTCAAGCACGTACTGACGCGAAATCGTGCGCACGCACCACCGGATGATTTCCGGAGTGGGGTTGTCCACGGTGTCCCACTTCTGCCCGCAGTAGACCTCAACGGTTTCAACCGCGAAGTCAATTGCTTCGGACAGAAGCGCGTCACTGAACAGGCCGGAATCTTCCAAACCGTCCAGCGCGCGAAGCTCTGCAATGTCGGCGTACGCCATGTGATCCCCTCAGCGGGGAAGGGGCCAACCTACTCTTGAGAGTGGGCTAGCCCCTTCCCGTCAAGCGGGATTAGGCACCCGCGCCAATGGTCAGAACCTTCGCGGAACGCTCGTCCACAAGGAGACCGTCCGCACGCTGAATGAACCGGTACACGACCTGATCGTTCAGGAACTTGTAATCAACGGAGCGCTCAACGCGGAGCGGACCGGCGAGACGCACGCGGTACTTGCTCAGGTCACCGAACAGAACCTTCGTCTCAGGCACACCGTCATCCGTCAGGACCGGCTTGCCGTTGAACATGTCGGGAGCGCCGGCCACGAGACCGGAAGCCCAAAGGTACTGACCGTTCGCGTCCTTGAGCTTGCGCATGATCGCGGCAGTCTTGTCGGCAACCACGTACTTCGCGTCCCGGCGGTACGACTGAGTCAGCTCGTACGACAGGTCAATGAGCGCGTCGGCAACGACACCGTCAGCCGAGTCAAGCGCGAACGCGGCAGTGGCAGCCGGAGCCGAAGTGATGATTCCCTTGGGCTGACCCGTACCGGTACCGGTCAGGAAGTGCCGACCCATACCGTCGCCAATGGCCGGACCCGCGTCACCGACAAGGAAGCCGACAAGGTCAAGCGCCTGATCGGCAATGAACTCACTGGAAACGGTGGAAGCGTACGCGTACTTGTAAGCGCCCACGGAAACCTGAATGGTGCTCGGCGCACTCTCGGGAATGTTCCCGTTCTCGCCAACGATGGCAGCGGACGCGCGACCCGTGACAACAGTGAAGTCAATCGGCTCACCGCTGGACGTGGTCACGATGCTCGCACCGTTGCGCATGATGGTGGAGCGCTCAACGGCCTGAGCGAGAAGCTGACCGTACAGGGTCCGGCTCAGAACGTTCGGGTTACCCGGACGGTCCACAGCGCGGGACTCAACGTCGCCGGTCTCGGCGCGGAACTCAAGCATCTTGCCGAAGCCGTCCGCACCACCCAGGGACCGAAGCTGAGCGGAAGCGTCCGCAAGCTTGTCCTGAGTGGCCTTCTTGCTACCGGTGCCCTTGAGCCCCTGCATGAGAGAGGTGACGTTCTCGGTTGCGGCAAGAGCGTCAACGCCACGCTTGATCCGACCGTCAAAGTCGGCAATGGCGGTCAGAAGGTTGGACTCCTTCTCACGCGCCTCAGCGCCCATGTCCTTGCCGGCGAACTCGTCGGTCAGGGTGCGAAGCTCGTTGGTCGCACGCTCACGCGCCTCAAAGTTGGCGCTCAGGGTCTTAGCGTCCATTACTGGGCACCATCCTTACTGAGCGCACGGAGAAGCGCGCGCTCGTTGAAATAAGAAACCGGCTCCGATGTGTCGGAAGCCGGTGGGTCGTTTCGCTCTTCGGATTCGGGCGGAGGGGGAGCGAAGTCCCCAATGCCTAGCGCCTGTTCGACTGAGCGAAGCGCTGCCTGAGTAGTCGGGTAAGCCGGGTTCACCACCGGTCCGACTTCGGCAACGTCCATGGCAGTGATCTCCCGAACCGGAAGACCGGTCTCAGGGTCGTCGTCGTCTGCCCGACGCTGCCCACCGTCCAGCACGCGGAAGGTGAAGGAGCTACCGCGAAGGTCACCGCGCTTGAGGAGAGCGGCAACGTCACGGCCGGTCGTGGTGTCGGGAAGGTCAATCTCATAGAACCCGCCCTCACGGTCTTCACCGACCCGGAGCGTCCCCGCACCCGTCCGCCCAAGAAGGGCGTTGACGTTGTGGTTGAACGTGGCAAGTACGTCGTTCTGCCGCAGCGACGGAGCACCCGCACCCGGAACGATCCGCTCTCGGAACCCGCCCAGGTCGTGACTCAGCTCGTTGAAGCGGTAGGCGTAACCGCGCATGACGATCTCGCCGTTGTCCGCCTTGCGCTCTTCCGGTGGGCTGACCGCAAACCTACGTTCAAGGTCAGTCATCCGTACCCCCTTCGTCAGCCGGCGCTTCGGTCGGCTTCTGTTCGTCCGGCGCGTCTTCGGCCGGTGGTTCGATGGCAGGGGGCTCAACGGCAGGCTCAGGCTCAGGCTCAACGCCGACTTCGGCAAGGTTCATGGGCACGCGGTAGCTCTCCCCCAAACCGTCAGGCAGCGGGGGAAGGTCTTCCGAAGCACGGACTTCGTCAATGCTGTAAATGCCGTTCTGCAAGCCGAGTGAGTACAGCTCCATACGTTCCTTCGGAGCGCCACGCTTGATCTCGTCAAGGTCGAACTTGACGAACCGGAAGCGGTCGGCAGACTCCGCGTACAGAAGGCGCGTGAACCCTGCCTCAATGCGCTCAAGCCACGGGCGCAAAGAGAACATGCTGAATGCGATGTTCTGTTCAGCGAGACCGGAGCCCCACGAAGTGGAGTTCGTAGCGTCGCTGATCAGGTGCGGGGGAACGCCGAAGATCCGCGCAATCTCAGGAACCTGAAACTGTCGCGTCTGCAAGAACTGTGCTTCGTCCGGTGACATAGCCACCTTGGAGAACTTCGCACCTTCGGTGAGCAACGCGACGCGGTGAGCGTTGTCAACGCCCGTGTTCGCTGTGCGCCACGCTTCACGCGCGCGCTTCAATCCGTCCTCAGACATGGTGCCCGGGACTTCAACCACAGCGCCCGGGACAGCCCCGTTCGCAAAGAACTTGCTGCCGTACTTCTGTGCAGCGAGAGCAAGACCGATGGACTCACGCGCGTACGTGATCGGGGAACAGCCGGCGAACTCACCGGGCAGCATCATCCCGGGTATATGGAGAACGTCCCGGGGCGTGAACCACCCAAGAGCGACTTCGTTACCGTCGTCGTCAATGTCGAACGCCTCAAAGACCTTGCGACGCTGACCGTCCACCATGACCATGTGCGGGATGATGGACGTAGGGTCAAGCACGTCAAGACCCACGATGTTCGGCCCCTGCCAACGAACGGCAAGGTAGGCGTTCCCGTCAAGCAGAAGACTGAGAACGGTCTGAGACAGGATGTCAATCCGTCCCATGCCCCCGGGCTCCGCGTTCGGGTAGTCCAGCCAATCGGGGGACGTGATCGCGCGCTGTGGTCCACCACGCTTCGTGTACGTGGCAACGGGCAGCGTGGCAATCGTCTCCGAGAGAAGCCGGACGCAACCGAAGACCGCGCTCACCTGTAGCGCATCGTTCGGGGTCACGCGCTCACCGGAAGCAGCGGTCAAGGTGCCGTACAGCGTTGGGTCATACGGCACCCAATCCCGCGCTTCGGTCGGGGTCTCCTTCGGGCGGATCAGGTCAGACCAGAAACCCACCGGGTCCCCCTTCCTGCCTACTCTTGAGAGTGGGCTAGTCGTCAAACATTCCGGCTTCTCCTCCGATCACGTGAGTGCCGGAGTCGTCTTCCCAGGTCGTCAGAATCGCCGTGTTGACGAACGCCCCGTTGTCTTCGCGCCACATCACAGCGCCGTGAACGGCAAGGATCATGGCAACGGCAAGGTCAATCTTTCGCCGGCTGGACGCGTGCTCTTTCGTGATTCGCGCACCACGTGCGTCTTCACGGATCACGGCGTTACCGATGTGCCGGGCAAGGGACGGGTTACCGTCGTGGCTCATCCGACCGTCACGAGCCGCGTCGTACACGGCCTGAGTGGCAGGCACCATGCGGGCAAGTGAGTTCGTCGGGAAGGCTTCTACCGGGTAACCCTCAGCCTCAAGATTCTCAAGGGTCTCTTCCCAGCGGTACGGGTCAGCGACAAGGTTCACGACCCTGTACGTGTCCAGTGCTTCACGCAGTGCTTCACGCACGTCGGGCATGGGCACGCGCCAATGTGCATCCCCCTGAGCCGCTTCCCAGTGGCCTAGGACGAACACCCGAAGGTCTTCGACGCGGCAGGCGACGAGCGCTGTGCTGTCACCCTTCCAAGAGCCGTCAAAGCCCAACACAACGGCTTGCCCGGGTAGAAGGTCGTCATCCTCCGCAAGGCTGTCCCACAGCCCGTGAGGCAGCCACGTGGACGCGCCACGGACGAACTGACTCAAGCGGTAGATCCTGAACGACGCTTCGGTTGACCGCTGAGCGGCTGCCTTGAAGTCGTCTTCATTCAGGATCTCGTAAGACGGGTTACACGCCTTCCAAATCTCCGGGTCAAGGTGGTCAACGGTGTCACCGATGCGCGGACCCCACGAGCGGTAGAACAAGGTGGGGTCAGTAACCTCACCGGAGTTCACGCGCTCACCGGTCTCGCACAGCGCGGCGAACGGTCCGTCAGGATCAGGGCCGGCGGTCGATACCACCCAAGTCATGGGTTGGTTACGAGCGGCTGACCCCAGCGTGAGCGCGTCGAACAAGTCGGCGTTCTTGCTGAACGCGTACTCATCCAACGACACAGCGACCGGGTTCAAACCCTGTTGCCGTCCCGCGTCCGCGCTCACGACCCGGTATGTGTTGTCCTTGTACCGGATAATGTCGCGCTGCACGTCGCACACGGCGCTGAGCTTCGGGGACGCGTTGACCATTTGCTTCGCCGCGTCGAAAACCATTCGAGCCTGATTACGGTCATTGGCTGCCGCGATAACCTGCCGCTGCATGTCCGCACGATCCGCGATCAGGTGGTAAAGCATGATGGCTGCCGCAATCGTGCTCTTCCCGTTCTTACGGGCAATGCACACAACGGCCATACGATGCTTGCGCTTCCACTGACCAAACGCGTCTTGCTCAAGCCGGTATGCGTCAACGAGTAGTTCACGCTGCCACGGCAGGAGCTTGAAGGGTTGGCCGGCGAACGAGCCCGTGAGAAAGCAGAACTCTTCAATCCACTTCGCTACGCGGTAGCCCTCACTGGGGAACGGCGCGTCAGCGGGAATGTGCCGAGAGATGACCGGATCAATCTTGCTCACGGTCACCCCCCTCAGTCAGCCGCTGCTTCCCTCCGCCACTGCCGGCGTTCTCGTGCCCGCTGCTGACCCTTGCTGTAGTGGTTCGGGTCGTGGCCGTGGCAGCAATACCAACTTGGCTTCTGAGTCCAGCGAGAGCGCGCCAACATCCGTGCCACAGCGCCCCCTAGAAGTCTTCGGGTCCCGCTTGAATCTTGCGGGCTTCGGCAGCCACGAGCCCCAACCGCATACGGGCTTCGGGCGTGAATCCAATGACGGTTTCGATAGCGCGAAGTTCCTTCTCCGTGCTCTCTACGTACCGCATGGCAGGATGCACAACGGGCTGACCCGTGCTGCCAATCGTCATGAGACCGTCAGCGTCTACAGCGTCCATGAGCTGAGAGCGTCGGTCGTACAGCTCCGCATACCGAAGAATCAGGTTGCGGTCAGTGTCGGGGGAGTAGGCACCGGAGCCGGCTTGCCAGACAGCGCGCCACACTTCCTTACCCGTGGACCCCAGGTGACCCGGAGCACGGGGAGCACGACCTTCGTACACAATCGGTGCCTCAGCCTCAGCGGCATAGTTGGCGTTCCCGGTGCGTAGCTCAGGGCTCTTAGCGTGGCTCATGGCACCCCCTAACTGAGCGTTCATCCCCCTTAGCGGGTGCCTTCGTGGCGGGTACAAAGTGGGGCATTCCCAGTGTCACCCCAGGTGAGCGCCGGTCACGCTCCGGCCAAAATCGGCCCTACACCTAGCGTGCGTTTTGCGAGCTGGGGCCGGGATCGCTGAGAGACATACGGCTGAACTTTCGGACCGCTCTCCCCTCCGTCAGAAGGGACGCTTTCCAAAATCCATTGCCGTCTTCGTCTTATGACACGCCTTGCACAAGACCTGAACATTGGTGTCCACATCTTCGCCACCCTTAGCAAGGGGAAGCACGTGGTCAATGTCCACCTGAGAAGGCAGGTACCAAGCAAGACATGTGGTGCACTGTCCAGCCACGGCCTTACGTACAGCCTTACGAAGACGAGCCGCAGCATTGTTGCCACGAGCTATGGCTTCACGCCTCTTCGTGTGTGACTGCACTGACCTACGTGCTGTGTAGTGGGCATGGTGTATGGCACACCTGCCACTATGGGTAGCCCACTCTCGACACTCAAGACACCGTGAACGCATGGGCTACCCACCCCCCTTCTGTAGGTACCCCCCTATGGGTGAGCACCCCCCTACCTACTCTTGAGAGTAGGCAGCAATGCGAGTGGGTCAGGTAGGACTTGAACCTACAACCACCGGGTTAAGAGCCCGGTGCTCTACCAATTGAGCTACTGACCCGAAGCCCTGGGCTACAACCCGGGGAGAGACCGGGGAGCACACAAGGCCACTTGAGCCGGTGGGTTCTGACCGCCGTATCTGATGTGGAAGGGTGCGCGTTACCTCTTCCGGCTCACTACTACTAGAGCGAAAGGGATTCCCTAGAGCGGAGGGGATTCCCGCGCGGGGGGTTGCTGTGGTCCGCCGGCTGACAGCGGGTGGTGCAGGTTTGCAGCTTTGCAGGCTCGTCCCGTTTCTCTATAGGTTTTCTATTGTGTTTCCTAGATCAAGTACAAAACTGCACTACTGCATAAGCCCAGGTCAGGAAGGGGATTCTCACGCGGGCTCATGTAGGGGAGTGTCACAGGAACATAACTAGTTAGCCTAACTAACGACTTGAAGGCACAAAAAGAGGCCCGATCACGTGGACCGGACCCCTTCCCGCTGTCCTGAGCTACGCCGCTGCCTCAGCCGGCTTCGCCCATTCGATCTTGACGCGCTCTTCAATCGGAGCGGGCTCGTACTGCGTACCGAAGTTGGCTGCCTTCTCCACAACGATCTTGTCCACGAAGAGCTTCACGAAGTCCCGACGCTCCGTCATGGAAGCGCTGTGCCACCACGAGCCCTTACCGATCGGGTCCCCCTTGTTCGCTGTCCAGACGTTCACGCTGATGAGTGTGGGCACCTTCGCGTCAAGCTCGTTGATCCGCTCGTCACAGCGCGACATGGCCTCTTCGTACTGATCGCGCTTCTTGATGAACCGGTCTCGCCCGGTCGTCCCCTTGTACACACCCGCGTCAAAGTCGTCCCACAGCTCATCAAGCGCGGCCTTGTAGTCGGCTCGTTCGACCGCAACGGCTTGCTTGTCCGCCACCACTTCCGGGGCGCTGTGGGTCGCTGTGAAGCGCTGTGTGGCTTCCACGATCAGGGCAATGTCTTCGGGGTCGTGGTAGTCCAGCGCCACGAGCCGCTTCATGATCCGTCCGGCAACGTATCCGTCCAGCCGGTCACGGAGAACGCCAACGCGGCCTTCGTGCGTGCTCTTCGTGCCCTTCTTGCGCTGACAGATGTACGTGGTTTCACGGGGGGTTTTTCCGGCTTGCTTGCACATGGTGTGCGTGCCTTCGCAGTACAGCACTCCCAGGGCCGACAGAAGCGAGTCACCGCGCGTCAGGGACGTTCCCTTGGGCGCGCTCATTTCCTTCGCGACGGAAAGGCACTTCTGTAGCGCGTGGTACTCAACGGCGTCAATGATCGGGTCGTGTGAGATCACGGGACGACCCTTCTCGTCCCGAACGCTGCGGTACCCGATCCGCTTTTTCCATGTCCCCTTGCCGTCCTTCTTGGGAACGCGCTCGTACATGGGTTCCGTTTGGTGCCCCATAAGGCGCGGATCAGTGAGCACACGGCGGAGCGTGGTCACCTTCCAAGAAGGGGCGGCAATCTCGCGCTTAGCGTGTGATTCGACTCCGCGCGTAGGTACGCCGGTTTCGTTGAGCCATGCGCACACACCCGTGATTGAGCCCGGGTGAGGCTTTCCGGGAACGTACGGGTGATCCTTGTACTTCAAGATGCGCGCCACCACATCCTGAATGATTTTGACCTCTTCGGGCTCCGGGATGAGAACCCGGATAGTCAGCTTCCCCTCACGCTTCGGTTCGGTGCGAAAACCGAATGGGGGAACACCACCGACAAACCCGCCGGCTGCCTTGAGAGTGCGCTTCGTGCCACTGACGGCAAGGCTCTTGTTTCGGCTTTCTTCCCATGCCGCGTTAAGGCGCATGAGAAGCGTTACGAGACCGATCAGGTCGTCTGTTACGGGACCTTCGTAAACGCTGATGATCTGAACGCCGAGACGCTGCAATTCCAGAATGATCGGAAGCGCGTCTTTCGGCTCAAGTCGAGAAAGCCGACTGACGTACGAGACAACGAGAACATCAATCAAGCCCGCACGAGCGTCTTTCAACATGCGCTCAAAGTCGGGGCGCTCTTCGCCGGTGAAGGCGGAAAAGTCAATGTCTTCGTAAATCTCAGTGAGTTTCAGGTCTTCGCTCTTGTTGATTAGGGCTGTAGCCCCGTCAACCTGAGTGATCGTGCTGCCTTCGCTCTTGTCTTTTCGGGCTTCCGACTGCCGCGCGTAGATCACGGCTCGTCGCATGAGTTTCCTTCCGGCGGCAACCTCAGTTGCCGTCGCCAACGTGTCTGTCCGCATGGGCATGATCCTAGCCCAGAGGCACCTATGTTGCGTAGCTCTTTGGCTGCTGGGGTGGACGACGGTCCAGGGCAGGCCCTGTCAGGTGCGGCAGTTCAGGAACCGCAAGGGGAGCGTGGACCCGGCGGCGCTGCCGGCCGACCAGATAGACGACTACGGCCGGATGACCGGCGCGCTGCTGGCCAGGGCCCACGCACACAGCGTGGGCCCCCGGCTGATCGCCGGGTACTGCGGCAAGAACGAGGAGCTGGACGCGGCCGTGGCGGCGTTCGCCATGGCGTACGCGGACCGTACGGAGGCGGATCACGCCGAGCTGCTGGCGGCCGTCAGGAGCGGGCGGATAGCGGCCGAGCTGGGGGTGTGACGGCCCGGGACGGGGCGGGAACCGGCACACCCCCACCCCGGGACGGCGCGGGGGCCGCCGCGTTCGCCCTTACGCTGGACGGGTGATGCACGACGCCCCTGGGGAGCCGACGATCCGAAACGACGACGAGCAGGACGTACGAGACGCGCCGGACGCGGGGGCGGCGGCGCGTCCGGAGGCCCGGCTGGAGACGGCCGTGCGCGCCGCTGAGCAGGCGCTGATCGAGTTCGAGATCGCGCTGGAGACCTTCCGGATCGAGGTGGAGAACTTCTCCCGCCTGCACCACCAGCGGCTCGGCCCGATGTATGCCCGGCTCGATGAGCTGGACGCGATGATCGCCGAGGCCCGCGCGGCGCGTACCGGCGATCCCGAGGATCTGCGCAAGGCGCGCGAAGCCCGTGCGCTGGTGCAGCCGATGCCGGGCGTGGAGGAACTGTTCCACGACTGGCTCGACTCCGACGGTCTGTCGCCGGAGGCGGCGGCCATGCTGACGGATCAGCCGGTGCGACCGCCCAAGCGGGTCAGGCCGAGCGACGAGGCACGCAAGCTCTATCGCGAACTGGTGCGCAAGGCGCATCCGGATCTGGCGCAGGACGAGAAGGAGCGGGCACGTCGTGAGGAGTTCCTCACACGCGTCAACGCCGCCTACGGGCGCGGGGACGAGCCGCTGCTCCAGGAACTCGTCGCGGAATGGGCGGCGGGGCCGGAGACGCGGGCGCCCCGGCTGAGCGAGAGCGAGGAGCTCTACGCCCGGCTGGAGTGGCTGGCGCAGCGCAAGGAGATGCTGACGGTGGTCGCCAAGGAGCTGGAGGAGAGCGCGATCGGCGCGATGCTCAGGATGGCGCCTGACGACCCGGACCGGCTGCTGGAAGAGATCGCCGAGCAGCTGCTCGCGGAGGTCTCCGAGCGTGAGACGGAACTGGCCAGGCTGGTGCAGTAGGTTTTTCGGAGCGTCCGGTCGGGAGCCCGCTGATCCGGAAGGGATCCCGCCGGCCCGGTGCCGGTTCCGGTCCCAGGCCTGATCCCGGTCTGGTTCCGGTCTGGTTCCGGTCCTGGTCCTGGCCCCGATCCGGAGCTCCGCCCGCGCCGGTCACGTACGAGAGAAGGCACTACCCATGAACTTCGCCCCGCTGCCCTCGGTCGATGTCGCGGCGGTCCCGGCCGACGGCCTGGTGCTGGACGTCCGGGAGAACGACGAGTGGGCGGCCGGTCATGTCGAGGGCGCGCTGCATGTCCCGATGAGCGACTTCGTGGCCCGCTTCGGAGAGGTGACCGAGGCGGTCGCCGAGGGCCGCAGGGCCTATGTCATGTGCCGGGTCGGCGGCCGGTCCGCTCAGGTCACCCAGTATCTGGTCCAGCAGGGCGTCGACGCGGTGAACGTGGACGGCGGGATGCTCGCCTGGGATGGCGCCGGGCGTCCGATGGTCACCGACAACGGCAGCCCGGCGTTCGTCCTCTGAGACCCGCCTCAGGGCGCTTCCAGGGGGCAGGAGCGACCCGGTGACCGGCTCGCCGGTCACCGGTGGCTCAGCGGTGGCTCAGCGGTCGAAGTCCAACTCCACTTCCGCGGTGGCCGGATGGGACTGGCAGGCCAGCACATAGCCCGCTTCCGTCTCTTCCGGTTCGAGCGCGAAGTTGCGGTCCATCCTGACCTCGCCCGAGACCAGGAACGCCCGGCAGGTCCCGCAGACCCCGCCCTTGCACGCGTACGGCGCGTCCGCACGGCTGCGCAGCACGGTCTCCAGCAGGGAATCCCCGTCCCTGACCGGCCAGCTGCCCGAGCGGCCGTCGAGGGTCGCGGTGAGCGTGCTGTGCGCGGGGACCTGCGCGCTCGCCGTGCCCGGCGCCGCGGTGGCCGTGCTCACGGCGTCGTCGACATGGAAGATCTCCTGGTGGATACGGTCACGGGCCACTCCGAGACCGCGCAGCGCCCGTTCGGCGCCGACCACCAGACCCAGTGGGCCGCAGAGGAACCACCCGTCGACCTCGGCGACCGGCAGCAGCGCGGGAAGTAGTCCGGTCAGCCGCTCCCGGTCCAGCCGGCCGGACGGCAGCCCGGCCTGCTGCTCCTCCCGGGAGACCACGCTGACCAGCTGAAACCGGTCCGGATAGCGGTCCTTGAGGTCGGCGACCTCCTCCAGGAACATCGTGGACGCGACGGTCCTGTCACTGCGGACCAGACAGAACCGGGCACCGGGCTCCCGCGCGAGCAGGGTGGCCGCGATCGACAGCACCGGCGTGATGCCGCTGCCGCCGACGACCGCCGCGAAGTGTCCGGCACGCGGCTCCAGCGTGAAACGGCCTGTCGGCTCCATGACGTCGACCACGTCGCCCACGGCGAGTTCCTTGAGGGCGTACGTCGAGAACTCACCCCCCTCGACCAGCCGGATCCCCACCCGCAGTACGGGATCGGCTCCGGCGGGCGCGCAGATCGAGTACGTACGCCGGATCTCCTCGCCCCGCGCGTCGATACGGCGCAGGGCGATGTGCTGGCCGGGGGTGTGCCGGAAGGACGCGCGCAGCTCGGGCGGGACGGCGAAGGTGACGGTCACCGCGTCGTCCGTGAGCGGCTCGACCTCGCTGACCCGGAGCGGATGGAACATCTACAACTCCTTGAAGTGGTCGAACGGTTCACGGCAGGCCGCGCAGCGGCGCAGCGCCTTGCACGCGGTGGAGGAGAACCGGCTCAACAGCTCTGTGTCGGTCGAGCCGCAGTGCGGGCAGCGGATCGAGAGCGAGAGCGGTATGGGCCCGTCCGCGGCGACAGGGCGGGGCGGGGCTATGCCGAACTCCGCGAGCTTGCGCCGGCCCTCCGCGCTGATGTCATCCGTCGACCAGGCCGGGGAGAGGACGGTCACGACCGAGACGTCCGCTACGCCGTGTTCCCGCAGCACGCGCTCGATGTCCTCGGACATCGTCTCGATCGCCGGGCACCCCGTATAGGTCGGGGTCAGCTCGACCCGGACCTTGCCGGGGCCCCACACCTCGACCGTACGCAGCACCCCCAGCTCCTCCAGCGTCAGCACCGGCAGCTCGGGGTCGGGCACCGTCCCGGCGAGCGCGCGCAGCTCGGTCTCCAGCGCGGTCGGGTGCGCCCCGCCCGAAGCGCCCGAAGCAGCCGAAGTGCCCGAAGCCGCCGGGGTGGCGGGTACGGGGGCGGGCCGGGAGCCCGTGCCGGTCACCATGACGCCCCCGGGTGGCTGCGGTGTAGATGCTGCATCTCGGCGAGCATCGGCCCGAACGGCTCCGTGTGCAGCCCCTGCCGGCCCGCGCCCGCCCGCCAGGCGCCGGAGCGGGGGCCGTCCGGCAGCGTCAGCGTCGCCCGCTCCAGCACGTCGGTGATGGATTCGCGCCAACTGGCCTCCAGAGCGGGCCAGTCGACGTCCAGGCCCTCCACCGGCTCGAACATCTCGCCGGTGAACCGCCACAGCGCCCCGCAGGCCCGCGCCATCCGCTCATGGCTCTCGGCCGTGCCGTCGCCGAGCCGCAGTGTCCAGTGCTCGGCGTGGTCCTGGTGGTACGCGACCTCCTTGACGGCCTTGGCCGCGAGGCCGGTGAACGCGCTGTCCCCGGCGGCCAGCCGCTGGTACAGGAAGAGCTGGTAGGTGGAGAAGTAGAGCTGGCGCGCGATCGTATGCGCGAAGTCGCCATTGGGCTGCTCGACCAGTTGGAGATTGCGGAAGGCCCGCTCCTCGCGCAGATAGGCCAGCTCGTCCTCGTCCCCGACGAGGGAGAGCAGGATCCGTGCCTGTCCGAGCAGATCCAGCGCGATATTGGCGAGCGCCACCTCCTCTTCCAGTACGGGCGCGTGTCCCGCCCACTCCCCCAGCCGGTGCGAGAGCACCAGCGCGTCATCGCCGAGCGCGAGGGCCGCGGCCCGGGGCGGGGCTGTCACCGTTGCGTCGCTCACAGGTGCTTCACCCCTTCCGGGATCTCGTAGAAGGTCGGGTGCCGGTACGGCTTGTCGGCGGCCGACGCGAAGAACGGGTCCTTCTCGTCGGGGGATGAGGCGGTGATCGCCGAGGACGGGACGACCCAGATCGACACCCCTTCGTTACGCCGGGTATAGAGATCGCGGGCGTTGCGGAGAGCCATCTCCGCGTCCGGCGCGTGCAGGCTGCCCGCGTGGGTGTGGGACAGCCCACGGCGGGAGCGTACGAATACCTCCCACAGCGGCCAGTCGGTCGAGTCGCTCATGCCGTCGCCTCCATCATCCGGACCCCGTCGTCCCCCGGCACGCCGCCGGTGTCGCGCTTCGTCGCGTACGCCGCCGCCGCGTCCCGTACCCAGGCACCCTCTTCGTGCGCCCGGCGGCGCTGGGTGAGGCGCTGTTCGTTGCAGGGCCCGTTCCCCTTGAGGACCTCGCGGAACTCGGCCCAGTCGATGGCACCGAAGTCATGCCTGCCCCGCTCCTCGTTCCAGCGGAGATCCGGGTCGGGGAGGGCCAGCCCGAGGGCCTCGGCCTGCGGGACGCAGATGTCCACGAAACGCTGGCGCAGCTCGTCGTTGGAGTGCCGCTTGATCTTCCAGGCCATGGACTGCGCGGAGTGGGCCGACTCGTCGTCCGGCGGGCCGAACATCATCAGCGACGGCCACCACCAGCGGTTCACCGCGTCCTGCGCCATCTCGTGCTGCGCCGGGGTCCCGTTGCTGAGCGCGAGCAGCAGCTCGTACCCCTGCCGCTGGTGGAAGGACTCCTCTTTGCAGATCCGGACCATCGCGCGGGCGTACGGGCCGTACGAGCAGCGGCACAACGGCACCTGGTTGGTGATCGCCGCGCCGTCCACCAGCCAGCCGATCGCGCCGACATCGGCCCAGGTCAGCGTTGGATAGTTAAAGATCGAGGAGTATTTCTGGCGGCCGGCGTGGAGCTTGTCGAGCAGCTCATCGCGGCCGGTGCCCAGCGTCTCGGCCGCGCTGTAGAGGTACAGCCCGTGTCCCGCCTCGTCCTGCACCTTCGCCATCAGGATCGCCTTGCGGCGCAGCGACGGCGCGCGCGAGATCCAGTTCGCCTCCGGCTGCATGCCGATGATCTCGGAGTGGGCGTGCTGCGCGATCTGGCGGACCAGCGAGGCGCGGTACGCCTCAGGCATCCAGTCGCGTGGCTCGATGCGCTCATCGGCGGCCACCGCGGCGTCGAACGCCGCCTCGAACCCCTCCGCCGTCGTCCCCATCGTCGCCTCCGCAGCTGTCCCCGCGGTCACTGCCGTCATCCGGACCCCCTACCGACCGATCGTTCGGTTCATGGACTTCAATGGTGAGTCGGCGGCCCGTAGGGTGTCAACCGCTGTGGATAACTGACTGTGGCACCAACGGGGATCGGGGCGGGATGGATTCGTACGACGACGAGGGTGGGCCGGCCGGGCCACCGCCGGGCGCGGGGATAGCCGGCCTCTCCTTGCGCTACCAGCTGGTGGCCGCCGTCGCCCTGGCGGTCATCGGGGTGCTGGCCTGCACTCATGTGGCCATGGTGTTTCTGCATGTCGCCCCGTCCAACACGCTCACCAAGCAGCACGGCGAGACCGTCGACGGGTGGATCTACCCCGAGTTCGAACAGAACTGGAAGCTCTTCGCGCCCAACCCGCTCCAGCAGAACGTCGCCGTCGAGGTGCGCGCCGAGGTCGGGACCCCCGAAGGCGCGCGCAGGACCACCGACTGGATCAACCTCTCCGCCGAGGACGGCGCGGCCATCCGCGGCAACCTTCTGCCCAGCCATGTCGACCAGAACCAGCTGCGCCGGGGCTGGGACTTCTTCGTCGGGGCGCGAGACAACAAGAACCGTCCCAATGGTCTGCGCGGGCAGCTCTCCGAGAGCTATATCCGCCGCATAGTGATGCTGCGCCTGGAGGACCACGATCTGGGCGGTTCCGTGGAGCGCCTCCAGCTCAGGTCCGCCACGACCGCCATCGCGGCCCCCTCCTGGAGCAAGGAGAAGGTCAATACGCGACCGTTCTACCGGGTCTTTCCCTGGTGGACGGTGAACGCGTCCGATCTTCCGGGCGGCGTACGGAACGGCCGTACGGAGGCGGGCGAGTGAGCGAGCGATTCGAGTATCCGCCGGGCGGGCTGCCGGACGAGCGGCCGGGCGACCGGCCCGACAGGCACCCGGGGGGCCGGACCGGCAAGCGGGTCACCTTCGACCGCTGGGTCGTCGGCGGTATCCAGCGCGTGACCGCCCGCCCTCTCGGCCGGTACCAGAGCGCCGTCGTCCGGATCGGGTTCGCCGGCACCTGGCTGCTCTTCCTCGTACGCGAGCTGCCCCACCGCCGTGAGATGTACGGGCCCGACGCCCCATGGGGCTGGGACATCGCCCAGCAGCTGATCGCCAAGAACGGTGCCTTCACGGGGCTGATGTGGTCGGACAGCACGGTGTGGTTCGAGATCGTGTTCGCCATAGCCATGCTGTCCAGCGCGCTGCTGATGGTCGGCTGGCGCACCCGCACGATGTCCGTGGTGTTCATGTTCGGCGTGCTGTCGCTCCAGAACCGCTCCATCTTCATGGGCGACGGCGGCGACAACATCATTCATCTGATCGCGATCTATCTGGTGCTGACGCGATGCGGTCAGGTCTGGTCGCTGGACGCCAGGCGCGCCGCGCGTGCCGCCCGCAAGGCGGCCGATGCCGTACCGGGCAGTGCCGTACCGGGCGCCCCCGCGGAGGACAGCGCGGTACTGGACAGTGCCCTACCGAAACGCGCCGTAGCGAAACGCGCCGTACCGGACCGCGTCGGACCGGTCCTGTGGGTCGTTCTCGGAGGGTTCCTCCTTGTCGGCACATCGCTGGACCGGGTCCACGCAGAGCTGTGGATGCTGATCCTGTTCTGGGGCCTCTGGGTCGCGCAGGGCCTGTGGTGGGCGGCGAACCGGTACGCGCCGGACGGCGAGCCCCGCGCCCTGCTCGATGTCCTCGCCAACCTCGTCCACAATGCCGGACTCGCCGTGATCATGGCGGAGGTCTGTCTCGTCTACGCCACCGCCGGCTGGTACAAGATCCAGGGCTCGCGCTGGCAGGACGGCACGGCGCTGTACTACCCGCTCAAGCTGGACTATTTCTCGCCCTGGCCGGAGCTCTCCGGGCTGCTCGCCACCAGCGGCGTCATGGTGATGCTGCTCAGCTACGGCACGGTCATCGTGCAGGTCGCCTTCCCGTTCACGCTCTTCAACCGCCGTGTGAAGAACGTGCTGCTGGTCGCGATGATGCTGGAGCACGCGGGCATCGCCGTGCTGCTCGGACTGCCGTTCTTCTCGCTCGCGATGATCGCCGCCGACGCGGTGTTCCTGCCGACGAACTTCCTGCGATGGCTCGGCGACCGGATCGCGGGTCTGTGGAACCGGTTCTTCCGCAGACAGGGCAAACCGCTGCCGGAGCAACGGAGCGACAGCCCTGACCAGCCCCGGACCCTCGTCGGATGATCGACGGCCCGCGAACTGCCTGGTCACCACGGCACGCCGTACTCTGAGGCGATGAACGACGCTGAGGCCGCCCGCGCCGTACGGCAGTGGCGCGAGGCCGGCCCCGACCTGGTGGTGCTCGACGGCTTCCACGCGCTGAAACACGCGCTCCGGTTCGGGGCGGACGTACGGTCGGCGGTCACGAGCGACAAGGAATCCGCGCTGGCTCTGGCGGCCGAACTCGCCGACGACGTGACCGACGCGATCAAGGAATCAGTCGTTGAGATACCGGCCCATGTCCTGCGGGAACTGGTGCCGCGCGTGCATGCCACGCAGATCGCGGCTCTGGCGGTCAGACGCGATCGCCGGACCAATCTGGACGCGCTGTCGGCGCTGCCCCGTCCGTCACCCGTCGTCGTCCTCGACAACCCTCGCAATCTGGGGAATGTCGGGGCCGTCGTCCGGCTCGCCGCCGGGTTCGGGGCGACTGGTGTGATCACGACCGGCGATATGGACCCCTGGCACGCGAACGCCGTGCGCGCCGGCGCCGGGCTCCACTTCGCCACCGCCGTCGAGCGGCTCTCTCCCGATGACTTCCCTCCCGGGCCGCTGTACGCGCTGGATCCGGAGGGTGACGACATCAGGTCCATGACCATCCCCGATGACGCGCTGCTCGCTTTCGGCTCCGAGCGGCACGGCCTCTCGGCGGCCGTCCGGAGCCGCGCCACCAAGCTGCTGTCGCTCCCGATGCGACCGCAGGTGTCCAGCTACAACCTCGCCACCAGCGTGGCCATGACGCTGTTCCACTGGGGAGGCCCCTCCGGGACCCCGGAGGAGTGATCGGCGCCGCCCGCCCCCCTGACCGGCGGGCGGCGCCGAAGCCTGGCTCTTAGCCACTCAGCCCTCGGGCGTGAGCCCTCGGCCTCGGGCGTCAGCGCGCCTCAGGCCTGGCGTCGTACCTCCACCACCCGGAAGCGGTTCGCCACGAACGCCGCGTCACACAGCGCCGCGTTCGCCGCCGGGTTGCCGCCGGAGCCGTGGAAGTCCGAGAAGGCCGCCGTCTGGTTCACATAGACCCCGCCCGTGAGGTTCAGCGAGAGCTGCGCGGACTCCTCCAGGCAGACCTCCTCGATCGCGCGCTCCGTCTCACTCGACGTCGTGTACGCGCCGACCGTCATCGCGCCCTTGTCGCGCACCGTGCGCCGCAGCAGCTCCAGCGCGTCCTCCGTCGAGTCCACGGCGACCGCGAAGGACACCGGGCCGAAGCACTCCGCGAGATACGGCAGCTCCGCGGCGGTGGCGCCGCCCTCGGCCTCGCCCTCCCACGCCTTCTCCCAGGACTTGCGGGCGCCGTCGGCCTTCACGATCGCGGGGGTACGGACCACCGCGTCCGGGAAGTCCGGGTTGGCGATCTCGCGCGAGGCGAGCGCGACGTCCCCGAGCCCGCCCGCCGCGTCGAGACGGGCCTTCACCTCGGGGTTGACCAGCGCGCCCAGCAGCGCGTTGGCGCGGGCGTCGTCGCCCAGCAGCCCGCTCACCGACGCCGCGAGATCGGCCACCACCTCGTCGTACGACTTCTCGCCCGCGTCCGTCGTGATGCCGTCCCGGGGGATCAGTAGATTCTGCGGGGTGGTGCACATCTGGCCGCTGTAGAGCGAGAGCGAGAACGCGAGGTTGGAGAGCATCCCCTTGTAGTCGTCGGTGGAGTCGATCACGACGGTGTTGACGCCGGCCTTCTCCGTGTACACCTGCGCCTGACGGGCGTGGGTCTCCAGCCAGTCCCCGAAGGCGGTGGAGCCGGTGTAGTCGATGATCCGGATCTCGGGCCGTACGGCCAGCGTCTTGGCGATGCCCTCGCCCGGCCGCTCCACGGCCAGGGCGACCAGATTCGGGTCGAAACCGGCCTCGGCGAGCACCTCGCGGGCCACCCGGACCGTCAGCGCGAGCGGCAGGACCGCCCGCGGATGCGGCTTGACGAGCACCGGATTGCCGGTGGCCAGGGAGGCGAACAGGCCCGGGTAGCCGTTCCACGTCGGGAAGGTGTTGCAGCCGACCAGCAGGGAGATCCCGCGCGCCGCCGATGTGAAGGTCTTCCGCAGCTCAAGAGGGTCGCGCTTGCCCTGCGGCTTGGACCAGTCGGCCGCGGCCGGCGTACGGACCTGCTCCTGATACGCGTACGCCACGGCCTCCAGACCGCGATCCTGAGCATGCGGCCCGCCCGCCTGGAACGCCATCATGAAGGCCTGCCCGCTGGTGTGCATCACCGCGTGCGCGAACTCGTGCGTACGGGCGCTGATCCGGGCCAGGATCTCCAGACAGACCAGGGCGCGCGTCTCGGGCCCCGCCTCGCGCCACGCGCCCATGCCCGCGCGCATGGCGGGCAGCAGGACGTCCAGGTCCGCGTGCGGATACTCGACCTCCAGCGCCGGGCCGTACGGCGAGATCTCGCCGCCGGTCCAGCCGTCAGTCCCCGGCTGGTCCAGCTCGAAGCGGGTCCCGCGCAGCGCCTGGAAGGCGGCGAGCCCGTCCGCCGGCGCGGTCTCCCCGTACCCCTTGGGGTGCTCGGGATGCGGGGACCAGTAGGCGCGGGTGGTGATCGCGTCGAGAGCCCGGTCGAGCGTGGACCGGTGCTTGTCGGAGAGCTGCTGGGGACTGAGCTGGGCGGCGGCCATGACGGACCCACTCCTCGGTCGGGCTGAGCATCAGGGACACGGACAGGGACATGAGCTGGCAGACAGAGTTAGAGTAACCGAACGATCGGTCGGGACAAGGGTGTCCGGCGAACCTGTGCATAACTCGTCCGTACTCGTACGTACCCGTTCGTTCGGACGCGGCCGTGACTCGTCCGTACTCGTCCGTGGACAACTCGTCTGTGGACAACTGGCCCACTCCGACAACCGGCTCACTCAATGGCTCACTCATACGGGAGGATTGCGTTCATGACAGCAATCGAGCCCGGCCGCGTCGTCGCGGTCGTCGGCACCGGCACCATGGGGCAGGGCATAGCCCAGGTGGCGCTGGTCGCAGGCCATCCCGTGCGGCTTTACGACGCCGGGCCCGGCCGTGCGGAGCAAGCCGCCAGCACGCTCGCCGGGCGACTCGACCGGCTCGTCGAGAAGGGCCGGCTCGACGCCGCGGCGCGCGACGCCGCGCGCGCCCGGCTGCACCCGGCGCAGGACCTCGCCGAGCTGGTGGACGCCGCGCTCGTGGTCGAAGCGGTCCTGGAGGAACTCTCCGTCAAGCGGGACCTGTTCGCGGCGCTGGAGGACATCGTCGCCGACGACTGTCTGCTCGCCACCAACACCTCCTCCCTCTCCGTCACGGCGGTCGCGGGCGCGCTGCGCCACCCCGGCCGCTTCGTGGGGCTGCACTTCTTCAACCCCGCCCCGCTCCTGCCGCTCGTGGAGGTCGTCAGCGGCTTCGCGACCGACGAGACGGCCGCCGAGCGCGCCCACGCGACCGCGCTGGCCTGGGGAAAGACACCGGTGCGCTGCGCCGACACCCCCGGTTTCATCGTCAACCGCGTCGCCCGCCCCTTCTACGCGGAAGCGCTGCGCGTGTACGAGGAGCGGGCCGCCGACCCCGCGACCATCGACGCTGTCCTGCGGGAATGCGGCGGCTTCCGGATGGGCCCCTTCGAGCTGACCGACCTGATCGGCCAGGACGTCAACGAGGCTGTCACCCGGTCGGTCTGGGAGTCCTTCTTCCAGGACCCGAAGTTCACGCCGTCGCTCGCACAGCGCCGGCTGGTGGAGTCGGGACGGCTGGGGCGCAAGTCGGGCCGGGGGTGGTACGCGTACGGCGAGGACGCGCCGCGGGCCACCGCGCACACGGCGGAGCCCGAGAAGGCGCCCGCGTCCGTCACGGTGCGGGGCGAGCTGTTCGCGGCGGACGCGCTGCCCGGACTGATCGAGGAAGCGGGGATCGTCGTCACCCGTAAGGACGACGCCGTCCCCGGCTACCCCGGCTGGCTCGAACTGTCCGACGGCACGCGTCTCTTCCTGGCGGACGGCTCGGCCGCCGATGACGCGGGGCTGCCGGCCATCCACTTCGATCTGGCGCTGGACTACCGGGACGCGACGCGGATCGCCCTCGCGCCCGCCGCCGGGGTGACCCGGACGGCCCTGAAGGAGGCCATCGGCCTCTTCCAGGCGCTGGGCAAGGATGTCAGCGTGATCGGCGACATCCCCGGCCTGATCGTGGCCCGTACGGTCGCGATGCTCTTCGACATCGCCCTTGACGCGGCAGCGCGCCAGGTGGCGGCCCCGGAGGACATCGACCTCGCGATGCGGCTCGGCGTCAACTACCCGCGCGGCCCCCTCGACTGGGGCGACCGGCTCGGCGCGCGATGGGCGCTCGACACGCTGGAGGCGCTGCACGAGGAGTACCCCACGGGCCGCTACGCCCCCTCCCAGGCACTGCGGCGCCTGGCCGCCGCCCAGGAGGACGACGCGTCATGACCACCGCGAAGCGTGACACCTACACGCCCGAGACCCTGCTGACCGTCGCTGTCCGCGTCTTCAACGAGCGCGGGTACGACGGCACCTCCATGGAGCATCTCTCCAAGGCGGCCGGGATCTCCAAGTCCTCGATATACCACCACGTCGTGGGCAAGGAGGAGCTGCTGCGCCGTGCGGTCAGCCGTGCCCTGGACGGCCTCTTCGGGATCCTCGAAGAGGAGGGGGCGACGCACGGACGGGCCATCGGACGGGTGGAGTACGTGACCCGCCGTACGGTCGAGGTGCTGATCGCGGAGCTGCCGTATGTGACGCTGCTGCTGCGGGTCAGGGGCAATACCCAGACCGAGCGCTGGGCGATGGAGCGGCGCCGCGAATTCGACCAGCGGGTCGCCGATCTGCTGAAGGCCGCCGCCGCGGACGGTGATCTGCGCGCCGACATGGACATCAGGCTGGCGACCCGGCTGCTCTTCGGCATGGTCAACTCGCTGGTGGAGTGGTACCGGCCGCACGCGCCCGGCGGCTATGACCGCGACCAGGTGGCGGAGGCGGTCGTACGGCTCGCCTTCGACGGGCTGCGGACCGACCTCCAGCTGGGCCCGTAGCGGTCCCGTTCCGAACCTCGGACCCTGTTATCCGTTAACGGCCTCCTCTTTAAGAGGGGGCCGTTTTCTACTCCTCCGGAGGGGCATCTCCGGTTCGGCTTCTACGGAGGGGGCCCATTCAGGTCCGTCTCCTCGAACACCAGCAGCGTGCGGGTCGAGAGCACCTCGGGGATGGACTGGAGCCTGGTCAGGACCAGCTCCCGCAGGGAGCGGTTGTCCGGGGCGTGCACCAGCAGCAGTACGTCGAAGTCACCGCTGACCAGCGCGATATGGGTGGCCCCCGGCAGCTCCTGGAGCTGTTCGCGCACGGTGCGCCAGGAGTTCTGCACGATCTTCAGCGTGATGTACGCGGACGCGCCCTGGCCTGCGCGTTCATGGTTGACGCTGGCGCTGAAACCGCGGATCACGCCGTCGTCGATCAGCCGGTTGATCCGGGCGTACGCGTTGGCGCGCGAGACATGGACGCGCTCGGCGACCGACCGTATCGACGCGCGGCCGTCGGCCCGCAGGATGCGCAGAATGTCTTGGTCGATGGCGTCCAGCGGACGCGCCGGAAGCATGGATTCCGTACCGCCGCCGCCTCTTTCGGTGCCGGGTCTGATCCCCACCCCGTCGATCTCCCGGTCGATGCCGTCGGCCATTTGTTCAGCTCCCCTGTCTCCTCGCCTCCGCGCCGTGGACGGCCTGCGTCCATCCCAAGCTGTGGAGAACCGTTTGTCCACAGGCTGGAGCCGCGTGTAGCCAAAATGCCCTGACGACCGAACAATCGGTAGGTGAGGCGTGCCACATTTTGGCACCCGTTCGCCCACTCCCACGAGGAGGTGCACGCGTGAAGAAGAGCAGTACGTCGGTCCAGGAACTGCCCGGTGCCGCGGGCCACCTGCCGCACCCGCCCCCGGCGTGGCGGCCGCTCACCGACCCCGCCCCGCTGCTGCCCGACCCCGAGCCGTACCGCGTGCTGGGTACGGACGCCGCGGCCGGGGCCGACCCCGCCCTGCTGCTCCGGCTCTACGCCGAGCTGGTCCGCGGGCGCAGGTACAACACGCAGGCCACGGCGCTCACCAAGCAGGGCAGGCTCGCCGTCTACCCGTCGAGCACCGGCCAGGAGGCCTGCCAGATCGCCGCCGCGCTGGTCCTGCGGGAGCAGGACTGGCTCTTCCCCAGCTACCGCGACACCCTCGCGGCCGTGGCGCGCGGGCTGGACCCCGTACAGGCACTGACGCTGCTGCGCGGCGACTGGCACACCGGCTACGACCCGCACGAGCACCGGATCGCGCCGCTGTCGACACCGCTGGCCACGCAGCTGCCGCACGCCGTCGGCCTGGCGCACGCGGCCAGGCTCAAGGGGGACGATGTGGTCGCGCTCGCCCTCGTGGGCGACGGCGGCACCAGCGAGGGCGACTTCCACGAGGCGCTGAACTTCGCCGCCGTGTGGCGGGTCCCGGTCGTCTTCCTCGTCCAGAACAACGGCTTCGCGATCTCCGTGCCCCTCGCCAAGCAGAGCGCGGCGCCCTCCCTGGCCCACAAGGCCGTCGGTTACGGCATGCCGGGCCGACTGGTCGACGGCAATGACGTGGTCGCGGTGCACACGGTCCTCGGCGAGGCCCTGGCACGTGCCGGGCGCGGCGAGGGACCGACGCTGGTGGAGGCTCTGACCTACCGCATCGACGCCCATACGAACGCCGACGACGCCACGCGCTACCGGGCGGGCGACGAGGTCGAGATCTGGCGCGCGCACGACCCGGTAAGGCTGCTCGAACACGAGCTGACCGCGCGCGGGGTGCTCGACGAGGACGGCATCAGCGAGGCCGCCGAGGCCGCCGAGACGATGGCGGCGCGGCTGCGTGACCGGATGAACGCCGAGCCGGTGCTCGATCCCATGGACCTCTTCGCGCATGTCTACGCCGATCAGACCGCTCAGCTGCGCGAGCAGGCGGCCCAGCTCCGTGCCGAGCTGGAGGCATCGGCCGAGGAAGGCTCCGGGGAAGGCTCCGCGGAAGGACGCGCGGAAGGATCCGGTGAGGCGCGATGACCACTGTCGCGGTGAAGCCCGCCACCATGGCGGAGGCCCTGCGGCGCGCACTGCGCGACGCGATGGCCGCGGACCCTTCCGTCCATGTCCTCGGTGAGGACGTCGGCACGCTCGGCGGGGTCTTCAGGATCACCGACGGGCTCGCGGCCGAGTTCGGCGACGACCGCTGTACGGACACGCCGCTGGCCGAGGCCGGCATCCTGGGGGCGGCCGTCGGGATGGCGATGTACGGGCTGCGGCCCGTCGTGGAGATGCAGTTCGACGCCTTCGCCTATCCGTCGTTCGAGCAGTTGATCAGCCATGTGGCGAAGATGCGGAACCGCACGCGGGGTGCGATGCCGCTGCCGATCACCGTGCGGGTGCCGTACGGCGGCGGGATCGGCGGGGTCGAGCACCACAGCGACTCCTCGGAGGCGTACTACATGGCGACCCCTGGCCTCCATGTCGTGACGCCCGCGACGGTCGACGACGCGTACGGGCTGCTGCGGGCCGCGATCGCCTCCGACGATCCGGTGATCTTCCTGGAGCCGAAGCGGCTCTACTGGTCGAAGGCCCAGTGGTCGCCGGACGAGCCGGCCGAGGTCGGTCCGATCGGACGGGCCGTCGTGCGGCGCCGGGGCAGCAGCGCCACGCTGATCACCTACGGTCCTTCCGTGCCGGTCTGTCTGGAGGCGGCGGAGGCGGCCCGTGCCGAGGGCTGGGACCTGGAGGTGGTCGATCTGCGCTCACTGGTGCCGTTCGACGACGAGACGGTCGCGGAGTCCGTACGCCGCACCGGGCGCGCGGTCGTCGTCCACGAGTCCACCGGCTTCGGCGGCCCCGGCGGGGAGATCGCCGCCCGGGTCACCGAGCGCTGCTTCCACTACCTGGAGGCGCCGGTGCTGCGCGTGGCCGGATTCGACATTCCCTATCCGCCGCCCATGCTGGAGAGGCACCATCTTCCGGGAGTGGACCGGGTGCTGGACGCGGTCGCGCGACTCCAGTGGGAGACGGAGAGCTGATGGCCCAGGTGCTGGAATTCAAACTGCCGGACCTCGGGGAAGGGCTGACCGAGGCCGAGATCGTCCGCTGGCTGGTGTCGGTGGGGGATGTCGTCGCCATCGATCAGCCGGTGGTCGAGGTCGAGACGGCCAAGGCGATGGTGGAGGTGCCCTGCCCCTACGGGGGCGTGGTGACGGCGCGCTACGGCGAAGAGGGCTCGGAGCTGCCGGTCGGGGCGCCGCTGCTGACGGTGGCGGTCGGAGCGTCGGAACCGGCCGACGCGCCGACGACGGCTGCCGCCCCGGCCCCGGCCCCAGCCCCGGCTCGGGCGCCAGCCGCGGCCTCCGCGCCTGCCGCCACTCCGGCTTCGGCCTCCACCGAGACATCGGGCAATGTGCTGGTCGGGTACGGCACGGGCGCGCCGGTGGCCCGTCGGCGCCGGGTCCGCCGGGCGCCGCTGAGCGCGTCCTCCGCCGTCACCGCCCCCGTTCATGAACCGGTCAACAGCGCGGCCGGGGCCGTGCCGGTCGTCTCCCCGCTGGTACGCAGACTGGCCCGGGAGCACGGCCTCGATCTGCGGGAGCTGACGGGATCGGGGCGGGACGGGCTGATCCTGCGGTGCGATGTCGAGCAGGCGATCAGCCGCGGCGCCACACAGGCACCATCCGCCGTCCCGGCACCGGCCTCAGCCCCGGCTCCGGCTCCGGTCCCGACCATGGCTCCGGATCCGGTCCCGGCTGGGGCGTCCCCGTCCGCGCGGCCCGGCGTCACCAGGGTGCCTCTACGGGGCGTACGTGGCGCGGTCGCGGACAAGCTCACCCGCAGCCGTCATGACATCCCGGACGCGACCTGCTGGGTCGACGCGGACGCGACGGAGCTGATGGCCGCGCGTACTGCGATGAACGCGGCCGGCGGGGCCAAGATCTCGCTGCTCGCCCTGATGGCCCGGATCTGCACGGCGGCCCTCGCCCGCCACCCCGAGCTGAACTCCACCGTGGACATGGCCGCCCGGGAGATCGTGCGCCTGCCGGAGGTCCATCTCGGCTTCGCCGCACAGACCGACCGTGGCCTGGTCGTCCCCGTCGTACGGGACGCGCACGCCCGCTCGGCGGAGTCGCTGAGCGCCGAGTTCGCGCGGCTGACCGAGGCGGGCAGGGCGGGCACCCTCACGCCGGCCGAGCTGACCGGCGGGACATTCACTCTCAACAACTACGGAGTGTTCGGGGTCGACGGTTCGACGCCGATCATCAACCACCCCGAGGCGGCGATGCTCGGGATCGGCAGGATCGTGCCCAAGCCCTGGGTGCACGGGGGCGAGCTGGCGGTCCGTCAGGTCGTCCAACTGTCGCTCACCTTCGACCACCGCGTCTGCGACGGCGGTACGGCGGGCGGCTTCCTGCGTTACGTGGCGGACTGTGTCGAACAGCCGGCGGTGCTGCTGCGCACGCTCTAGAACCGGACAGGGCCTAGTACCGCAACGGTCTCCAGCGAGGTGTCCGCCCGAAGTAGTGAGGTGTCCGCCCGAAGAACAAGCCACCTCGGGTGCTTCGGGCGGCCGGTCTCGGCCCATACTTCAGCCATGACCGCGTATGACGCCATCGTGCTCGCCGGAGGTGCCGCCAAGAGGCTCGGCGGCGCCGACAAGCCAGGGGTACGCGTCGGGGGCCGCTCGCTGCTCGACCGGGTGCTCGCGGCCTGTGAAGGGGCCGCCCGCACCGTCGTCGTGGGCGGCAGGCGGCCCACGGCGCGGCCGGTGCGCTGGGCGCGCGAGGATCCGCCCGGCGGCGGGCCCCTCGCCGCGCTCGACGCGGGGGTGCGGTGCGCCGAGGCGGAGACCGTGGTCGTACTCTCCGCGGATCTGCCGTTCCTGGGGGAGCCGACGGTGCGCCGCCTGATCGAGACGCTGGACACAACCGGCCGGGAGGGGGCGCTGCTCACCGACGCCGAAGGCCGTGACCAGCCGCTGGTCGCCGCCTACCGCGCCGAACCGCTCCGCCGTGAACTGGCCCTTCTCGCCACCGAGTACGGCAGCCTGCCCGGCCTGCCGCTCCGGCTGCTGGTGGGGGAACTCGACCTCGCCCGGCTCGACGCCGATCCGCTCGCCTCCTTCGACTGCGACACCTGGGAAGACATCTCCACAGCGCGGGCCAGGATCAGAGAGCATGGAGCCGTGCTGGACGAATGGATCATCGCAGTCAAGGACGAACTCGGCATCGAGCTGGATGTCGACACCCATGTACTCCTCGATCTCGCCCGCGACGCCGCGCACGGCGTCGCCAGGCCCGCCGCGCCGCTGACGACCTTCCTGGTCGGTTACGCGGCGGCCAAGGCCGGCGGGGACGGTCCCGAAGCGGTCGCCGAGGCCGCCCGCAAGGCCGCGGCGCTCGCCGTGCGCTGGACGGACGAGACGGAGGGCACCGACGGACCGGACGCCAAGGGGGCCGACGCCGGATGACGGCCCAGGACCGCGAGGTCGACGGGTTCGACGACGCCCTGGCTCTGGTCCATGGAGAGTCAGGGCACAGCACGGAGCCGGGCCATGGCACCGGCTCCGCCATGACCGCTCGGCACGACGCCGAGACGTGGGAAGCTGCCCGCGCCCTCGCGGCCCGCTCCGCGGGGGCGGTCCAGGCCGCCCGTGCCGTCTCCGTACCCCTTGACCAGGCCGTGGGCCGGGCACTCGCCGAGCCGCTCACCGCACTCACCGATCTGCCGTCGTTCGACACCTCAGCCATGGACGGCTGGGCGGTCTCGGGGCCGGGCCCCTGGTCCGTGCGCCCTGTCCAGGGCTCGCCGCGGGAAGGGGCGACGGCCGGCGACCCCGGCAGCCGGGGTGCCGACGACCTGGGCATTCTGGCCGGGCAGGGGACGGCGGCGGCGCTCCAGGACGGCACGGCCGTACGCATCGCCACCGGCGCCCGTATCCCCGCCGACACGACCGCGGTGGTCCGTAGCGAGCACGCCGTTATGGACAGCCACGGCAATCTCCATGCCGACCGCGAGGTGATCCACGGGCAGGACATCAGACCGCGTGGCCAGGAGTGCCGGACCGACGACCGGCTGCTGCCCGCCGGTTCCGTGGTGACCCCCGCCGTGCTGGGGCTCGCGGCGGCGGCCGGCTATGACGAGCTCCTCACCGTTCCGCGCCCGCGCGTGGAGGTACTCGTCCTCGGCGACGAGCTGCTCACCGAGGGGCTGCCCCACGACGGGCTGATCCGCGACGCGCTGGGGCCGATGCTCGCCCCCTGGCTCCGTACGCTCGGCGCGGAGGTGATCGCCACCCGTCGGATCGGCGACGACGCGGGGGCGCTGTGCCGCGCGATCACCGGATCCACGGCGGATCTCGTCCTCACCACGGGCGGTACGGCCGCAGGACCGGTCGACCATGTCCACCCGGTGCTCCACAAGACGGGCGCCGAGCTGCTGGTCGACGGGGTCGCCGTACGGCCCGGGCATCCCATGCTGCTCGCCCGGCTGTCATCGGGAGGGCATCTGGTCGGGCTGCCCGGTAACCCGCTCGCGGCGGTCTCCGGGCTGCTGACGCTCGCCGAGCCCCTGCTGCACGCGCTGGCGGGCCGGGCGCTCCGGCCCCCGTATCGCGCACCGCTGCGGGACGCGGTGCACGGCCATCCGTACGACACGCGGCTGGTGCCGTTCGTGCACCATGACGAGGGCCTCGTACCGCTGCACTTCAACGGTCCCGCCATGCTGCGCGGTATCGCCGCTGCCGATGGACTCGTGGTCGTGCCGCCGGGCGGCGCGCGGCCCGGAGACGAACTGGAAGTTCTCGACCTGCCGTGGGCGGCATCGGTCGATGGAGGGTGTTTCACGTGAAACTTCCCGGCCATGATGCGATGGCCAGGCATGCCGACGAACATCTCGTCTCGGCGCGGGTGAAGCTTCCGCGCCGTACCGCCGTACAGCCACTGCGTCAGGTCACCAGACGGCTGTTGATGGCGCTGTTCGTCCTCGCCGTGACGGTCTTCATCGTCTATTTCGACAGAACGGGCTATCACGACAACGCGGATGAATCGGTCGACTTCCTCGACTCCGTCTACTACGCGACCGTCACGCTCTCGACGACGGGGTACGGCGACATCGTCCCGTACAGCGACAGCGCGCGGCTCGTCAATGTGCTGCTGGTGACCCCGTTGCGGGTGCTTTTCCTGATCATCCTGGTCGGTACCACTCTCGAAGTGCTCACGGAGCGCACCCGGGAGGAGTGGCGGCTGAACCGCTGGAGGGCCAACTTGCGTGACCACACCATCATCGTCGGCTTCGGCACCAAGGGACGCTCGGCGATGCAGACCCTCTGTGCCACGGGTCTCAAGAAGGAACAGATCGTTATCGTCGATCCGTCCAACAAGGTCATCGACGCGGCGAACGCGGAAGGGTTCGTGGGCGTGATCGGCGACGCGACCCGGAGCGATGTGCTGATCCGCGCCGAGTTGCAGCGGGCGCGTCAGATAGTTATCGCCACCCAGCGCGACGACACGGCCGTGCTGGTGGCGCTGACCGCACGTCAGCTCAACCGTGGCGCGAAGATCGTCGCCGCCGTGCGCGAGGAGGAGAACGCACCGCTCCTGCGCCAGTCCGGGGCCGACGCGGTCATCACCAGTGCCAGCGCGGCCGGCCGGCTGCTGGGGCTGTCCGTGCTCAGTCCGAGCGCGGGCACGGTGATGGAGGATCTGATCCAGCAGGGCAGCGGTCTCGACATCATCGAACGCCCCGTCATAAAGGCGGAAGTGGGCCGGAACGTACGGGAGACGGAAGATCTGGTGGTGAGCGTACTGCGCGGCCACCGGCTGATGGGGTACGACGACCCCGCCGCCAGCCCGCTCCAGCTGACCGACCGTCTGATCACCATCGTCCGGGCGCAGAGCTTTTCGGCGCCGGACAACTCGAACTGACCGTACCCGGGGCCCTCTCGCGCCCCGCGTGGCAGCCCGCTCAGCGGCCCGCTCGACGGCCCGCCGGAGTAGCCTCGCGGCCATGCATGCGATCACGATTCCGGAACCCGGTGGCCCCGAGGCGCTTGTATGGGCCGAAGTGCCCGATCCCGTACCCGGCGAGGGCGAGGTGCTCGTCGAGGTGGCGGCGAGCGCCGTCAACCGCGCGGACCTGCTGCAACGGCAGGGCTTCTACGATCCCCCGCCAGGCTCCTCCCCGTACCCCGGCCTGGAGTGTGCGGGCACGATCGCCGCGCTGGGCGCCGGGGTCTCGGGCTGGGCTGTCGGCGACGAGGTGTGCGCGCTGCTGGCCGGCGGGGGGTACGCGGAGAAAGTCGCCGTCCCGGCCGGGCAGTTGCTTCCCGTACCGCGCGGCCTGGACCTGACCACGGCCGCGGCGCTCCCCGAGGTCACCTGCACGGTCTGGTCGAACGTCTTCATGGTGTCCCATCTGCGGCCGGGCGAGACGGTGCTGCTGCACGGCGGGGCGAGCGGGATCGGCACGATGGCGATTCAGCTGGCCAAGGCGGTGGGCGCGCGGGTCGCGGTCACGGCGGGCGGCCCCGAGAAGCTGGCGCGCTGCGCCGAACTGGGCGCGGACATCCTCATCGACTACCGCGAGCAGGACTTCGTGGAGGAGATCCGCAAGGCCACGGACGGCGCGGGCGCGGATGTCATTCTCGATATCGTCGGCGCGAAGTATCTGGAACGGAACGTACGGGCCCTGGCCGTGAACGGCAGGCTGGCGGTGATCGGTCTCCAGGGCGGAGTGAAGGCCGAGCTCAATCTGGGCGCCCTGCTGAGCAAGCGCGGGGCCATTACGGCGACCTCGCTGCGCGCCCGGCCGCTCGCCGAGAAGGCGGCGATCGTCGCGGCCGTACGGGAGCATGTCTGGCCGCTGATCGCCGACGGGCAGGTCCGCCCGATCGTGGACCGCACGCTGCCGATGCCGGAGGCGGCCGAGGCGCACCGCGCCCTGGAGGCGAGCACGCACATCGGCAAGATCCTGCTGCTCACACCAGCGAGCGCCTGAACACGTCCGCGGCCCGGCACACCACAAGGTGCGCCGGGCCGCGCCGGACAGAGGCAGCCGGAGATTTACAGATACGGGCCGGAGCGGATCGCCCCGTGTCCCTGCTCCCCGTCGTCCTCCTGGACCGACCCCGGCGGCAGCGCGCGGCGCATCTGCTCCAGCTGGGCCCTGGCCGCCATCTGCTGGGCGAACAGCGCCGTCTGGATCCCGTGGAAGAGGCCCTCCAGCCAGCCCACCAGCTGTGCCTGCGCGATACGCAGTTCCGCCTCGGAGGGAATGGCCTCGTCCGTGAAGGGGAGCGAGAGCCGCTCCAGCTCCTCGACCAGTTCGGGGGCGAGGCCGTCCTCCAGCTCCTTCACCGAGCCGGCGTGGATCTCCTTGAGCCGTACCCGGCTCGCCTCGTCCAGGGGAGCCGCGCGCACCTCCTCCAGAAGCTGCTTGATCATGCTGCCGATCCGCATGACCTTCGCGGGCTGCTCGACCATCTCCGTCACCGGAATCTCGCGTGCGCCGTCGTCGGTTCCACCGCCGCCGAGCGCCATCCCGTCCTGTCCCACCACGAGGACGTGGGGGCTCTCCTGCGACCGTTCGTTCCTCGGCATCTCCATGCGGCCCATTGTCTCGCACATGTGCGTCACCACATGGCGTGCCCCCGTACGAAGGCGGATGACCTTCGTACGGGGGCACGGATACGGGGATCACGGCCCTGCGCGGGGACCACGGCCCTGCGCGGGGACCACGGCCCTGCGCCGGGACCACGGATACGGGGATCACGCGGTCAGCGGGCGAGCCCGTGGGGTTACGTCGCCGCCCGGCGGCCGAGCACCCGGTGCGAGCGGGTGACCAGCGCCGCCAGGATCGCGGCGCCCAGCGGGACGGCGATCAGCAGCGCGGCCAGCGTCCCCCAGGGGATCACGATCGGCGCGTTCGGTGGGCTGACGGCGCCCCAGCCCTCGTCGAGCGCCTGCTGGTACCACTTCCACTGGCCGCGTCGGTCCGTCAGCCGTAGCCCGATCGCCGGGAGCACCCCGGCCGCCGAGCCGAGCACCACACCCATCACGGCCACCACCCCGCACTGGAACCCGCTGAGCGTCCTGCGGACCCGCGCCGGGGCGCCGACCGCGGCGAGTGTCTTGAGGTCCGCCTCGGCGTCGGCCTGGGCAAGACCGGTGGCGATACCGGCGGCACCGATGGTGATCAGCCCGGCGAAGACGGTCAGCGCCAGCAGCACGATGTTGTTCTCGCTGGTGTAGCCGCCCTCGATATGGAGACTCACATCGCTGCCGGTCTTGGCGAGCTCGCCGTCCAGCTTCTGCTTCTGGGCGTCGCTCGGCATGGCGCTGGTCGAGTAGTACGCGCCGAGCGGGACGGTGCTGAAGCCCGCCGCCTTCGCCGTGTCCGGGGTCAGGATCATCGAGACGCCGTACGCGTTGGGCGCCCCCGCGACCTGGTGCGCGGTGAGGGACTTGACGACGCCCGGCGAATCCTTGCCCTTCTGGATGGCCGCGTCGGCAGCCTCGATGTCGGTGACCAGGCGGATGCCGATCTTGCCGTTCGTGTCGACGTTCCGCTTGTCGAACGAGACGATCCGCCCGTCCGCCAGCGCCTTCTCGGCGCCCGCGTCCTTGATCCCGAGGACCGCCAGCAGCTTGGCGTCCCCGATCAGTACACCGCCCTCGACGCTGAGGTAGACCTCGTTCTCCTTGCAGCGCCAGTCCTTGGTGAGCTTGCGCCGCTCGGCCTTGCTGAACTTCTCCGAGGGGTCCTCGGTCCCGCTGGTCATCCACAGGGGGCACTGGTTGGCCTTCGGTACGACCACCTCGTACCGGCCGCAGCCCTCCCCGCTGCTGAACATCGAGCAGCCTGGCTTCCCGACGGAGATCCGGTCCACATCGGCCCGTATCTCGGTGGGCAGATTCTTCTGGACGGCCGTACGGACGGTCGGGACATCCCGGCCGCCGCCCTCGTCGAGCATGGCGGAGACCGCACCGTGGGGCAGCTGAGGCGTGTACCCGGCCCGGCCCTGGGCGTCGATGCTCGCGGAGTACGTGGCGACCGCGACCGTGCCCGCGACCGCGGCGAGCACCGCGGCCACGGCGGGGGCCGTGCGCCCCCGGTTGCGTACGGCGTCCCGCAGCGCCAGCCGCGGTGAGAGCGGCATCCAGCGGCCGATCCGGCCGAACAGACCCACCAGGGCCGGTGTCAGCGCGACCACACCCAGCTCGGCGAGCGCACTGCCGCCCGCGACGATCGCGAACTGTTCGGTCATCGTCGATCCGTAGAGCGCGATCGCGGCACCGAGCACGAACGCGATCAGTCCGAGGATCGGCAGCACCCTGCTGCTCTTGCGCACCCCGCGCCGGCCGGTGAGCGAGGCCAGGACGGTCTGACGGGAGGCGGTGACCGCCGGCACGATCGCGGCCAGCAGACCGGTGACCACGGCGAGCGCCGCGATACCGATCAGCTCCAGCGGCCGGATCTCGAAGCCGCCGAAGCGCTGCCCCATGTAGTCCTCAAGTACCGGACGCAGGGCGAAGGTGAGGGCGACACCGAGGACCGTACCGATGACGGCCGAGGCGACACCGATCACCAGACCGCCGGCGAGCACGATGGCCCGGATATGACGCCGGTCGCCGCCGTTCGCCCCGACCAGGCCGAGCTGACGGCGCGAGCGACGGGCGCCGACCGCGAAGGCGGGCCCCGCCAGCAGACAGATCTCCAGCATCGCGAGACCGACGACGGTGCCGAGCGCGGCCATCGCGGCGGTCTTGGCCGCCGTGCTCTCCTCGTACCTCTCCCAGCCCTCCTGCTGGTAGAGCGGGATGTCCGAGTCGGCGGGCGGGTTCAGCTGTACGGCACGTGAGGTGACGATGACACCCTTGGCGTTGGCCTCCCGCACCATGTTCCACGTGAAACCACCGGAGACGCTGATCAGTTGCGTCGTGGTCGGGGAGGTGCCCGGCAGATCGTCGGCCTTCAGCGCCTTGTCGAGCGGAGCCAGGAACGCGCCGGGAAGCGCGTTGACCTGGTCGGTGTCGAGGGAGCTGGGGAGTTCGTACGCGCCGACGATCCGGTAGTCGGCGTCGAGCCCCCGGGCGGTGAGCTTCGAGCCCACCCGCAGCCCGCTGGACTCCAGGAAGTGCGTGGTCGCGGCGACCTCGCCGCCCCTCTCAGGGAAGCGGCCGTCGAGGAGACGCATGATGCCCCGGGCCATCGGGTCCGACGCCTTGAGCTCACGGATCTCGGTGTGCAGCAGCCCGTGCGTGGTGTGCAGCTTTCCGGACCCGACCGTGTCCTCCAGGACCGTGGAGCCCGCCGGGATGGCCTTCTCGATGTCCGCGGGACCATCGGGCCACGGCTTGTTCTCGAAATCGCCCACCGGCGCGTACTGGTCGCCCGTCGGGTCCTGATTGAGGGGCTCACCGGCGAACGAGGGGTCGGTGATCCGCGCGTCGGACCGGCCGATGTCGCGGCTCAGGCTCTCCGTGGTGGAGAGTTGCGAGCTGCGCACGGTCAGATCAAAGGCGCTCACCCCGAGGATGGGCAGCGCGATCATGGCGAGGACGAGGAAGCTGCGTCCCTTGAAGCGCCAGGCGTCGCGGCGGGCTATCCGTACCGCGGCGCGCCAGGAGTGGAACCAGTTCTTCACAGCTCGGCCGCCTGGCCCGTCAGCAGCGAGTCGGCCTCGCTGCGCAGCGTCTGGTCGACGACCGCACCGTCCCGCAGGAAGATCACGCGGTCCGCCCAGGCCGCGAAGCGCGGCTCGTGGGTGACGAGGATGCCGGCCGCGCCCGCGTCGCAGCGCGTGCGCAGCAACGCGAGTACGGACTCGCCGGTCTCGGAGTCCAGGGCGCCGGTCGGCTCGTCCGCGAGGACCAGACGCCGTTCGCCGACCAGGGCGCGGGCGATCGCCACCCGCTGCTGCTGGCCGCCGGACATCTCGTCGGGGAACCGGTCGGCAAGCTCCTCCAGCCCCATCTCACGGAGCGCGGCCAGGGCCTCGACGCGTCCCTTGCGCGCGGAGACGCCGTCGAGTTCGCGGGGCAGCGCGATGTTCTCGGCGGCGGTGAGCGCGGGGATCAGGTTGTAGTCCTGGAAGACATAGCCGATGCTGCGGCGGCGCAGGGCCGCGAGCTTCTTGCGGTCGGCGGTGGTGATGTCGGTGTCCTCGACGATCACCCGGCCCGAAGTGGGGCTGTCGAGGCCGCCCGCGATGGTGAGCAGCGTGGACTTGCCGGAGCCGGACGGGCCCATGACCGCGACCAGTTCGCCGGGGAACACATCGAGGTTGATCCCGCGCAGCGCGTGCACCTCGGTGGCGCCACTGCCGTGGACGCGGGTCAGCTCCTGGAGTTGGAGCACGGGCCGCCGCGACGACTGCTGCTGCGACTGCTGCGACTGCTGCAACGAGTGCTGCTGCGACGACTGATGCTGCTGCGGCGATCGATGTGACGGCTGTGACTGGTGTGGCTGATGTGATTTGCGAGCCATGAGGGTCCCCCCTTTGGGCGTACGCGCACGTACGAGCGGTTCGGTATGACGGGTGAGGTGGGGCGGGAGATGGTGCGGTCAGCCCCAGGAGGCCCATGGGCCCCGGCCGGATGATTCGGGTGGCGGCCGGAGCCGAGGGCGGTGATGTTCCGCTACGGCGGTCAGCCGGCCGTCGAGCCGGCGGACCGTTCGGACGCGGAAGCCGGTGCGGAAGCCGGTGCGGAGGAGGCCGGCGCGGAAGCCGAGGCGGACGCGGTCGCGGGGGCGGACACGGGCGTGGACCCGGCGTCCGGATTCCCCGAGGGCGTCTCCGAGGTCTCGCCGTTTTGCCCCGAAGCCATCGCGAGCCGGATCAGCCGCACTTCGCAGTGGTCGAGCCAGCGGGCCTCGGCCTCGGTCTGGAAGATGAGCTGTTCCAGGACGAGGAGCCAGGCCACCTCGTCCCGGTCGGTCGGGACAGCCTCCAGAACCTGTGCCTTCAGCCGCGTGTAGTCCTGCATCGCCTGGATGGTGTGATGCCGCTGCGACTGGATGACCTCGCGGACGTCGACCCCCGGAGCCCCGACCGCCATGGCGAGCTTGATCGCCAGTTCGTCCCGGGGCGGGCTCGCGCGGTCGACAGGCGTACGGAACCAGGACCGCAGCTCCGCGCGGCCTGTCTCCGTGATCACGTAGAGCGCGTGACCCGCCTTGTCCTCGCCTTCCTGCGTGACCATGCCGTCGCGCTCCAGCCGGCTGAGGGTCGTATAGACCTGGCCGACGTTGAGCGGCCAGGTGGAACCGGTGCGCGACTCGAACTCCGTACGGAGCTGAGAGCCGTAACGCGGACCGCGTTCGAGGAGGGCGAGAAGCCCGTGGCGAATGGACATACTCAGTATGTATACCGCGTAAGTCCTGGCCCGCAAGCGACCTGAGACGGACTTCATAAGTACGCCATAAGGAGGACCGCCGGAGGACCGCCGGAGGATCACCGGGGGCGGGAGATCGCGGAGACGCCGTAGCGAGGCATCGAGAGCCGCCGACGCGGTGTCAGCGGCGCCGGAGGCGCAGCCCGAGAAAGCCGAGCCCCAGGCCGAGCAGTGTGATTCCGGCGCCCAGGGTCAGTACGGGAACCGGCCGCGTGGTCGATCTGTCGAGAGCCGTCGCGTCCGGCCTGCGGGCGTCGTTGGGGGGCGTGGAGCCGGCCGGCGTCGGCTCGCCCGGGTCCGCCCGCTCCTCCGGCGGCCGGCGGGCCTCCCCCGGCTCGTCGACCGCGTCCCACTCGTCCGCCGCCTCCTCGTCCGTGCGCGCGGGGGCGGAGGCGGACGGCTTCGCGGCGTCGGAGGAGGGCGACGGCTTACGGGAGGGGGCGGGCGGCTTCGCCGGCGAGGACGGTCGGCCGGGCCGCGCGGGGTCCGCGCTGTGCGGGCTCTCCGCACTCGCGCTCGGGCCCACGTCCTCGGGTGTCGCGTCCTCGGCATCCGGCTCCGGTGGCCTGCCCGGCCGCGTCTTCCCTTCCCCGGCGAGACGCCCGGCCAGCGAGGAACCATCGGGCTCCGGGGCGATGGACGCGCGCGGCGGGGGCGGGGCGGACTCCTCGGCGTACGCGGCTGGTGCGGTCAGCAACAGGGACGCGACCGCGATCGCGCAAGAGGTGCGGAACCTTGGAGTCACCGATCCAGCGTCACATGGGGGGACAACTCCGGCATCCCGGACGATCGGTCCGTCCGTCGCGAGTACTACTCCGGGTCGCCCAGCGGAGCGAGTACTACTCCGAGTCCCCGCGGAGCGACTGCTACTCCTGGCCCCCGCGGAGCGCGTACTACTCCGGGTCGCCCGTGGAGATCGTCAGCTCGAACTCCTGCTCCTCGGGTAGCACGGCGGCACCCGGCCGCGGGTACTGGCCGATCACGATGTCCTCGGCCTGCGTGCCGTCGTTCTGCTTCTTCGGCTCCGACCAGGTCCAGCCCGCCGCGCGGAGGCAGTCCTTCACCGAGAGGATGTCCTTGTACCGCAGGTCGGGGACCGTCACCTTGGTCGGGTCGAGGCCGTCCTCCGAGGCGTCCGAGCACTTCGACGCGTCGATGGTGCGGTTCCGCTCCGGGTCCCGGTGGCCCGCGACCGGCGCGGCGGAGTCGCTGGTGCCCGGATCCGCGTTCGTGTTGTCGTCCGAGCCCTTGTTCATCGAGAGCGCGAGGAGCAGCCCGCCGATCGCGAGGACCGCGACCGCGATCGAGCCCACGACGACCGGCGTGTTGCGTCGGCCGTCACGCCGGCCGTCCCCGCCATGTCCCCCGTAACCGGGTGCCGTCTGGGGCTGGGGTGAGATCGTGTACGGCCGCGGAGCCGGCGACGGGGACTGGTACGCGGGCTGCGGAGGCTGCGGGGGCTGCGGATAGCCGTAGCCGGGGTCGGTACCGGGGCCCGGTGTGTGCGTCGGCGCGGGCGTCTGCATCGGCGGCTGCGCCGGGCCGGGCGTCGGCGGTCCGTAAGCACCCGGCTGGTACGGCGTCTGTACGCCCTGCCCGCTCGGCGCCCCCTGGGGCGGCTGGTCCACCGGCGGGAAGACCGCGGAGCCCACGCCCGCGCCGCTGTTCGGCGGCACGCCCTGCACGATCACCGGCGCGCCCGCCTGCCCGCCGGGCAGCACCCGCGCGCATTCGTCGCGCATCGCCTCCGCGCTCGGGAAGCGCTCGTTCGGGTTCTTCTTCAGCGCCCGCGCGACCAGGGCGTCGATCGCGGGGGTGAGCGAACGGTTGATGCTGGACGGAGCGACCGGCTCCTCCTGCACATGCGCGTACGCGATCGCCAGCGGCGAGTCCGCGTCGAACGGCAGCCGGCCCGTCAGCAACTGGAAGAGCATGATGCCGACCGAGTAGAGGTCGGAGCGCGCGTCGACACCGCGCCCGAGCGCCTGCTCGGGCGACAGATACTGCGGCGTACCGACGACCATGCCGGTCTGTGTCATCGACGTCACACCCGACTGCATGGCGCGCGCGATGCCGAAGTCCATGACCTTGACGATGCCGCGCTTGGTCATCATCACGTTGCCGGGCTTGATGTCCCGGTGGACCAGCCCCATCTCATGGCTGGTCTCCAGCGCGGCCAGCACATCGGCCGTCACCTTCAGCGCCTTGTCGGCCGGCATCGCGCCGTACCGCGCGATATCCGCCTGGAGTACGGAGCCGAGCGGCTGCCCCTCGACGTACTCCATGACGATGTACGGCATCAGCGCGCCGGAGCCCGCGGCGGAGCCGCTCTCGTGAAGCGTGTCCTCGCCGGTGTCGAAGACGGAGACGATATTGGTGTGCGACAGCTTGGCCACGGCCTGGGCCTCACGGCGGAAGCGCTCGCGAAAGGACTGCTCGCGCCCCAGCTCCGTGTGGAGGGTCTTGATCGCGACCTGACGGTCCAGGGCCACGTCGTACGCCAGATATACGGACGCCATGCCGCCTTCGCCGAGCAGGTCGCGAAGCTGGTACCGGCCACCCGCGACCGAACCGCCCGCATAGCGGCCCCGTGCGCCGTCCTGGCTCATGACTGTGCTTCCCCCTCGGCACGCTGACGCGGTGGTGCCACGCGATGACCCGTTGTCCAGGATTCCGTTGCCGGAGATCCCGCGTTATCGGAGATCTCGCGGTTACGCGAATACGCGCCAAGTCTGCCCCAGGGCACTGACACGTCAAGCCGGGTGCCCGTTCCGTGACCGTACGCACAACAAGCGTCTCGGAAGCGTTACAGGAAACGCATGGAATTTGCATGGGCGGTAAGTGAACGGGTTTCATGACCGGTCCATCCTGGACCGGCGTGTCACACGGAGGCTGTAGCGTGATGTGGCATAGCCACTCCTGAGACATCCCCTGAGACACACAGACATACCGCGGACCGCGCGCGCGGTCGCTCCGCGGACAGAAACGACGGCGAGGACTGATGGCACCCGAACCCGAAGCAGGCGGCGGAGTGCCGGATGCGGCGGACTCCTGGGGCGACAACGGATTGGTCGGCGGAATGGTCGGCGACGGCCGCTACCGCCTGACCCACCGTCTGGGCCGTGGCGGCATGGCCGAGGTGTTCGCGGCCGAGGACGTACGGCTCGGCCGCATCGTCGCCGTCAAGCTGCTCCGGGCCGATCTCGCCGAGGACCCGGTCTCCAAGGCCCGCTTCACCCGCGAGGCACAGTCGGTCGCCGGGCTGAACCACCACGCGGTGGTGGCGGTGTACGACTCGGGCGAGGACACCGTCAACGGCCAGACCGTGCCGTACATCGTGATGGAGCTGGTCGAGGGCCGCACCATCCGCGATCTGCTGGTCAGCGCGGAGGCCCCGCCGCCCGAGCAGGCGTTGATCATCGTCTCCGGGGTGCTTGAGGCGCTCGCCTACTCGCACCAGCACGGCATCGTGCACCGGGACATCAAGCCCGCGAACGTGATCATCACGGACGCCGGCGCGGTGAAGGTGATGGACTTCGGCATCGCGCGCGCCCTGCACGGCGCGCAGTCGACGATGACCCAGACCGGCATGGTCATGGGCACGCCGCAGTACCTCTCGCCCGAGCAGGCGCTGGGCAAGGCCGTCGACCACCGCAGCGATCTGTACGCCACGGGCTGTCTGCTCTACGAACTGCTCGCGCTGCGGCCCCCCTTCACCGGCGAGACCCCGCTCTCGGTCGTCTACCAGCACGTCCAGGACATCCCGGTCCCGCCGTCCGAGGTCTCGGACGTGGCGCCGCCGGAGCTGGACGGCCTGGTCATGCGCGCGCTCGCGAAGGAGCCGGACGACCGGTTCCAGAGTGCCGAGGAGATGCGCGGGCTGATCCAGTACGGCATGCAGATGCTCCAGCAGCAGGGCAGCCATACGGGCACGTGGAACACCGGGGCTGTCGAACCGCACATGGGCGGCAACACCCCGGCGATGGGTATGGCCGCGACGACCGCGCTGGGTCACCCGCCGCACGGCGACACCTCACAGGGCCCGATCCTGCCGCCGAAGAACCCGGACGACGGCGGGTACGACGGCGGCTACCAGAACGGCCGGGGCCGCGGCAAGATGTGGCTCTTCGTGGCGCTCGCGGTGATCGCGATCGTGGCGGGGGTGGCCTACGCGCTTCAGGGCATCGGCGAAACGGGCACCGGCGACAAGTCGGAGAACAAGCCGTCGGTCAGCACGAGCGAGTCGACGCCGAGCGATTCCCCCTCGCCCTCGGACTCACCGAGCGAGGACACCACGGAGACGGACACCTCCACGGGAGGCGACGACCACTGGCCGAGCTACAAGCCGAGTGATACGCCGTCGGAGTCGCCGAGCGGCTCCGAATCGTCGAGTGACCCGTCGACGCCCCCCTCGGAGACGGGCTCGACCGGCTCCAGCAGCGGGACGAACACGGGCACGTCGGACGGGGGCACCTCCGACGGCGGTACGACGGACGGGAGCACGACCGACGGCGGTACGACCGAGGGTGGCGCCGCCGACGGTGGCACGACCGAGGGTGGCGCCGCCGACGGTGGCACGACCACGGGCAATGGCGCCCCCGGCGGCGCCATCACCGGTGCCTCCGCCGGCGCCGGCGGAGGCACCACTCCCTGACCGGCGGGCCGTGCGCCGCTCCCTGAGACGGGATCAGCCGGCGAAGGCCTCGCGTACCGCCTCGTACTCCCGCGTCCACCACACCGCGAGGGCCGACACCGCTGCGAACAGCGGGTCGGCCCTTCGGTCGTCCAGCTGGTAGCGCCAGCGCAGTATCCAGAAGTCGTTGAGCCGCTCCCACCACACCCGGTGCACGGCCGCTGCGAGTTCGGAGGCGCGGGCTCCGGCCGCCCGGCGGTAGGCGCGCGCGTACGCCCGTACCTTCGTCAGCTCCAGCTCGCCCGTCGGCCGGACGAAGAAGATCGCCGCGGCCCGTACCGCCTCCTCGGCGCGCGGCTGTACACCGAGCCGGTCCCAGTCGATGATCGCGACCGGTTCGTCGCCCCGGTAGAGCAGATTCAGCGGGTGGAAGTCGCCGTGCACCCAGCCCGTGGCCGGTTCCGCGCCGGGGGGCGGCCGGCGATGGGCATGGAGTTCCAGCAGGTCCCGGCGTTCCAGCAGGCGGTGTTCGGCCAGCGCGTCGAAGACGTCCCTGCGGGTACGGCCGCGGGCCAGGGCGAGCAGTTCATCGATGAGGTCGAAGGTGTCGGCGGGGTCGGGGCTGACATACGCGAGCGTCGGCGGATCCGGCTCCATCACCCGCTCCAGACAGGTGTGCACGAGCCCGAGGAGCGTCCCGAGGTGCCCCGACCCGCTGGTGGACAGCTGCGCGCCGTCGCGATGGCGTCCGTCGATCCAGGGGTGCAGGGCGTAGCAGTGGCCGCCGAGGACCGTGACGGTGTCGCCGTCGGCGTTCTCGACGGGCGGGGCGACGGGCACGCCGAGCGCCTGGAGCCGCTGGGTGGCGCGGTGCTGGCGGCTGATGGAGTCGCGGTCGCCGTCCAGATGGTGCTTGAGGAAGTAGGCGCCCCGGGTGGTGCGGAGTCGGTAGCCACGGTTGAGGAGTCCTTGGGCGACGGGCTCGCAGGAGAGCGGCTCGCCCGCGTCCCGGTAGTGGCGGAGGAGCGTCCGGACGGGGGGAGCGGGGGCGTGGAGCGGAAGGGTGGAGTGCAGTGGGGCGGAGGGGTGAGGCGGGGCGGAAGGGTGGAGCGGGGCGGAAGGGTGCGGTGGTGCGGAGCGGAGCGGTGGTGCGGAGGGATGTACGGGGGGAAGCACGGTACGAGATGCACGAGCGGCGGCAGGCGCGGGAATGGGGATCACGGCGGTCGCAGCAGGTGCGGCGAATTCATATGAGCGCGGCACTTGTCAGATGTTAGATCACGCAACGTGTTCGCTTCGTCGCTCCAGGGAATAGTCGAGCGTATGTACGGTGGCGAACTGGGGCGTAAGCCGTATATAGACCGGATCGAATGGTTCACCGTCCACGCGGTGCGGGCCCGTGCCGAACAGTTCAAGCTCAGGGGCCGTCGGTTCGACGATCTCGGCGGTTCCGGTGAACTCGACCGACCACTGGTCCATCTCGTCGCTGCTGAAGTTGTCCGCGCCGTACGCCACCACGCCGCCGCCGCACGCCCGGTGGTATCCGAGGCCCGCGTGCATGCGCAGCAGTACGGATCCGCCGGCCACGACATGGCGGGCGGGCGCCACGAACGGCATCGCGCGCATACTCGTCGCCACCCGCCCGTATGACACCCGGCTGAGCAGATCGATGGCTCGGAGTTCCTCGGTGAACATATTGTCCACTGTCCGTTACCGAAGACCCCTCCAACAGAGGAGGCGGCCCCGGATGAACGGGACGTAGGTCCCGATTAGGACCGGGTCCGACGCGGTACGTCAGGGCTTCTCCGCCTGGAGCCGCGCCACATACGCCGCCGCCTGCGACCGGCGCTCCATCCCCAGCTTGGAGAGCAGGCTGGAGACATAGTTCTTGATCGTCTTCTCGGCGAGATGCAGCTCCGCGCCGATCGCGCGGTTGGTCATGCCCTCGCCGATCAGATTCAGGATCCTGCGCTCCTGGTCGGTGAGGCCGGCCAGCTTGTCGTCCTTCGGGGTGTTGCCCGTACGCAGCCGCTCCAGCACCCGCGCCGTCGCCTCCGGGTCGAGCAGCGACCGCCCCGCCGCCACGTCACGCACCGCCGTCAGCAGCTCATTGCCGCGGATCGCCTTCAGTACATAACCCGAGGCCCCGGCCATGATCGCGTCGAAAAGCGCCTCGTCGTCCGCGAATGAGGTGAGCATCAGGCACTTGATGGACTCGTCCCGCGAACGGATCTCCCGGCAGACCTCCACGCCGCTGCCGTCCGGCAGCCGGACATCGAGCACCGCCACATCGGGCCGGGTCGCCGGGATTCTGGCCGTCGCGTCCGCCGCCGTACCGGCCTCCCCGACGACCTCGATGTCGTCCTCGACGGAGAGGAGCTCGAAGACGCCCCTGCGGACCACTTCATGGTCATCAACAAGGAATACCGTAATTTTTCCGTCCTTGTACACAGAATCCAGTCTCACACATTCACCCCTTCCCTGCCGCAGATCAGCGGGATAACGTGCCGTTGTTCCGGCGGCCTGCAAGGCTGTGACCAGTGGTTGTTCCAGGCTTTGGCGATTTACTTGGAAATCCAAGCAAAATTGCAGGTCAGAAGGGGTTTCGCAGGAGTGCCCCCCACTGGGTAACGTGCCTGTGACAGGGCGCTCGCCGGGGCACCTGTCACGCCTGTCCCGGCCGGGTCGCACCCACCCCGTGCACGCGGCGGACACAGGCGAGCCGCACTGGTACCCGGCGGATCCCGGGAGCCGGACAGACGGAGGAGCAAGCACGTGACCGTGGAGAGCACTGCCGCTCGCAAACCGCGACGCAGCGGCGGCACCAAGCGCGCAAGCGCCAAAAGGACGCCGCAGCCCCAGAGTTCTGAGCCCCAGCTCGTACAACTGCTCAGCCCCGAGGGCGAGCGGGTCGAGCACCCGGACTACGGGATCGATCTGACCCCGGAGGAGTTGCGCGGGCTGTACCGCGACATGGTCCTGACCCGCCGCTTCGACGCCGAGGCCACGGCGCTCCAGCGCCAGGGCGAGCTGGGACTGTGGGCATCACTGCTCGGCCAGGAGGCCGCGCAGATCGGCTCGGGTCGCGCCCTGCGCGACGACGACTATGTCTTCCCCACCTACCGTGAGCACGGCGTGGCCTGGTGCCGCGGCGTCGACCCGACGAATCTGCTGGGCATGTTCCGTGGTGTGAACAACGGAGGCTGGGACCCCAGCAGCAACAACTTCCACCTCTACACCATCGTCATCGGCTCCCAGACCCTGCACGCCACCGGCTACGCCATGGGCGTCGCCAAGGACGGCGCGGACTCGGCCGTGATCGCGTACTTCGGGGACGGCGCCTCCAGCCAGGGCGATGTCGCCGAGTCGTTCACCTTCGCCGCGGTCTACAACGCGCCGGTGGTCTTCTTCTGCCAGAACAACCAGTGGGCCATCTCCGAGCCGACCGAGAAGCAGACCCGGGTGCCGCTCTACCAGCGCGCACAGGGGTACGGCTTCCCCGGCGTACGGGTCGACGGCAATGACGTACTGGCCTGTCTCGCCGTGACCCGTGCCGCGCTGGAGCGGGCCCGCCGGGGCGAGGGGCCCATGCTGGTCGAGGCCTTCACCTACCGGATGGGCGCGCACACCACCTCCGACGACCCGACCAAGTACCGCGCGGACGAGGAGCGGGAGGCCTGGGAGGCCAAGGACCCGATCCTGCGGCTGCGCAGGTATCTGGAGCGGGAGGGCCATGCCGACGAGGCGTTCTTCACGGCTCTGGACGAGGAGAGCGAGACCCTCGGAAAGCGGGTACGAGACGTAGTACGGGCCATGCCCGACCCCGACCCCATGGCGATCTTCGACCATGTCTACGCCGACGGGCACGCGCTCGTCGACGAGGAGCGCGCGCAGTTCGCCGCGTACCAGGCGTCGTTCGAGGACACCCAGAGTGGTTCCGCCGGGGAGGGCAAGTAGCCATGGCCGTACAGAAGCTCCCGATCGCCAAGGCGATCAACGAGTCGCTCCGCAAGGCGCTGGAGACCGACCCCAAGGTCCTGATCATGGGCGAGGACGTCGGCAAGCTCGGCGGCGTCTTCCGGGTCACGGACGGTCTGCAGAAGGACTTCGGCGAGGACCGCGTCATCGACACCCCGCTCGCCGAGTCGGGCATCGTCGGCACGGCCATCGGGCTCGCGCTGCGCGGCTACCGGCCGGTGGTGGAGATCCAGTTCGACGGTTTCGTCTTCCCCGCCTACGACCAGATCGTCACCCAGCTCGCGAAGATGCACGCCCGTTCGCTGGGCAAGATCAAGCTGCCCGTCGTGATCCGTATCCCGTACGGCGGCGGCATCGGCGCGGTCGAGCACCACAGCGAGTCCCCCGAGGCACTCTTCGCGCATGTCGCGGGTCTGAAGATCGTCTCGCCGTCCACGGCGTCGGACGCGTACTGGATGATGCAGCAGGCCATCCAGAGCGACGACCCGGTGATCTTCTTCGAGCCCAAGCGGCGCTACTGGGACAAGGGCGAGGTCAACGCCGAGGCCATTCCGGGTCCGCTGCACGGGGCGCGGGTCGCCAGGGAGGGTACGGACCTGACGCTCGCGGCGTACGGCCCGATGGTGAAGGTCTGTCTGGAGGCCGCCGCGGCGGCCGAGGAGGAGGGCAAGTCGCTGGAGGTCGTCGATCTCCGCTCGATGTCCCCGATCGACTTCGACACGATCCAGACGTCGGTGGAGAAGACGCGCCGGCTGGTCGTGGTGCACGAGGCGCCGGTCTTCTACGGCTCGGGCGCGGAGATCGCCGCGCGCCTCACGGAGCGGTGCTTCTACCACCTGGAGGCCCCGGTGCTGCGGGTCGGCGGCTACCACGCGCCGTATCCGCCGGCCCGGCTGGAGGACGAGTACCTCCCGGGCCTGGACCGGGTGCTCGACGCCGTCGACCGCTCGCTCGCGTACTGAGGAGTGCTGTGACCATGACTGCTGACACTTCCACTCGCTATCGCGAATTCAAGATGCCCGACGTGGGCGAGGGGCTCACCGAGGCCGAGATCCTCAAGTGGTACGTACAGCCGGGCGATTCCGTCGTCGACGGCCAGGTGGTGTGCGAGGTCGAGACCGCCAAGGCGGCTGTGGAACTGCCCATTCCGTACAACGGGGTGGTGCATGAGCTGCGCTTCGAGGAGGGCACGACGGTCGACGTCGGCGCGTCCATCATCTCGGTGGACGTGGCACCGGGCAGCGCCGAACCGGCGCCTGACGCTCCCGCTGCCGCCGCTGTCGTGGCCGAGGAACCGGCCGAGCCCGCCGAGCCGGCCGGGCGTACGCCGGTCCTCGTCGGGTACGGGGTCGCCGAGGCGTCCACGAAGCGGCGCGCGCGCAGGGGCGCTCCCGGCGCCTCGGTGCCGGGTCAGGCGACGGCCGCGGAGACGGCCTCCGCGGCCATTCAGGCGGAGATGAACGGGCACGCGGCCCCGTCCACGCCTCCGCCCACGCGCTCCCGTCCGCTGGCCAAGCCTCCGGTACGCAAGCTCGCCAAGGACCTCGGTGTGGACCTGGCGGCGATCACGCCGACGGGTCCGGGCGGGATCATCACGCGCGAGGACGTCCACGCGGCGACGGCCGCCGCTGTGGCCACCGAACCGGCGGTCGTGGCTCCGGCTCCGGGGGCTCTCGCTCCGGTTCCGGTCGCCGAACCGGCGGCGGCCCAGGCGACCGGCGCGGCGACCGGCCGGGAGACCCGTATCCCGATCAAGGGCGTACGGAAGGCCACGGCGGCGGCCATGGTGGGCAGCGCGTTCACCGCGCCGCATGTCACGGAGTTCATCACCGTCGATGTGACGCGCACGATGAAGCTGGTCGAGGAGCTGAAGTCCGACAAGGACATGGCGGGCCTTCGGGTCAACCCGCTGCTCCTCGTCGTCAAGGCGCTGCTGGTCGCGATCAAGCGGAACCCCGAGGTCAACGCGGCCTGGGACGAGGCGAACCAGGAGATCGTCCTCAAGCACTACGTCAACCTGGGCATCGCGGCGGCGACCCCGCGCGGGCTGATCGTCCCGAACATCAAGGACGCGCACGACAAGACGCTGCCTCAACTGGCCGAAGCGCTGGGGGAGCTGGTGTCCACGGCCCGTGAGGGGAGGACGACTCCGGCGGCCATGCAGGGCGGCACGGTGACGATCACCAACGTCGGCGTCTTCGGCGTCGACACCGGTACGCCGATCCTCAACCCGGGCGAGTCCGCGATCCTCGCGGTCGGCGCGATCAAGCTCCAGCCGTGGGTCCACAAGGGCCAGGTGAAGCCCCGCCAGGTCACCACACTGGCGCTCTCCTTCGACCACCGTCTGGTCGACGGCGCACTGGGCTCCCAGGTCCTGGCGGACATCGCCGCGATCCTGGAACAGCCGAAGCGCCTGATCACCTGGGCATAGCAGCACGGGGCCCGAGCGCCCCGACGACGGAGCCCCACGGCGCGCACACGGCCGTGGGGCTCCTCGGTTCTCGCGGCCTCCCGCCGAACCGGACGTGATCGCCCGGACCAGGGTCAGCTCTTCGGCGAGACCGCTACCACCCAGTCGGAGGCCCGGAAATGAGTGGATACCCCGGTCCCCACCTGCGACTTGTTGGGAGGTCCAGAGCTGGGGAACAGTGAAGGCGCGATACCACGCCCCAATCGTTCCTCCCACATGGTCGCCCACTTCTCAAGATCCGGGAATGCCTCCCGAACCGCCGTCCGGTTCACGAAACTGTACTTCTGATGAATGAACCCCTTTCGGAGATCTTCATCAGTGAGCTTTCCCGCGTCCCTCAGCTCATCCCATTTCTGCCGGGCCGCGGCCACCATCACATCGGATGAGATCTGGAAGTCGCCGTCGCTGGGTCCGGCCGGCCGGCCGTTCTCATCGAGCACCCCCAATTTGTACAACGTTTCGAATGGACGGCGTGCCGGTCGCTCGCTGGGAGGTGTGGAGCCCATCCACGTCCGGAGCCTTTCCAGCGCCAGAGGCTGTCCGGCCAATTCCTGTTCGGTCGGGAAGTTCTTGTGGCGGCCCGAGAAGAAGAACGCCCATGATCCCTGGAGCCGTACGTCGTAGTCCTGGGGACGCTTGCAGTCGGAGCACAGGACCCTGGACAGAGACGACGACATGTCCTTGAACTGCTTCGGAGTCGTCCCCAAGGGTGCCTGGTAGCGGCGCCACCAGTCGACTTGCTGCCGCGTCAGCCCGAGAAACGCCAGGTCCCGGGGGTGGATACGGTATCCGGTGTCATCGTGCGGCCACGCCCGGATCCCCAGACGCTGACTTCCCGGGACCCTGCCGTCGGCGTCGATGAGCCCCTTGGCCTGGGCTTCTTGGCGCCTCTTGGCAAAGCCGGGATCCTCGTCGGCCGCCGGACTCGTGCGGACGGTCTGCGCCTGGACGCTCGTGCCGACGGACCAGGGGGATACCGCAGCGGCCGGAGCAACCGAAGGGCCTGACAGAACCAGAGCCGCGACGGCAAGAACTCTCAGCCGTAGAAGCTGTCTTGACACTCTCTACCTCCAGCAGGAATGTTCCTCATGGCCGACGATCTTCGCGGCCCAAGGCTCAGAGTGACGCATACCTGCGCACGCCACCGGCACTGCCACGCCGACATGGAGGGGTAATCGTCGAACCGTCTACGGCGAGAATTCGGCTCGCAGTTCGAGTGCGGGAAATAGGGGCTGGGCGCCGTTTCTCTTGGGGGAATCCAATGAGTAAGACCGTTGTCCAATAGGGTGATTGGGAGGGCGTGCGTTCGAGAACGGACCGAGGGCGAGGGCGTCGGCGTCGGCGTCGTGGTGATGGGGGGGGAGCGGGGAAGCTCCCATGTGCCGGGGGTCCGCCCCCGGCCTGCTGGCCGGTGGGTGGTCTGCGCGGGAGTGGAGTGGGGTGGCCCGGCCCCGGCAAAGCGGCTGACGGTCAGGGGGTGGGCTGGGATTCATGCCCCGCTGATGGCGGTTCGACTTCAGCTGCGGGTGAGGACCAAGAGGTATCCGGGGTGGGCCGGAGGGTTTGATGGCGGGTGGGGGCCGCCCCTAGGTTTCAGTTTCGCGGTTGCGGGTTGGGCGTCAAGGGCGCTCCTTCGTCGCGTCGGCTGCGCCGATTGCGCTTCGCTTCACCCTGGACACCCAACCCTCCA